>JAJYTC010000247.1 GCA_021793275.1 Deltaproteobacteria bacterium
CATGGCTCGTAGAAGTAAAAGACTATCATGTCGACCGCCGCACGAAGCCAACTGAATTGGCAGAGGAGGTTGCTCACAAGGTCCGAGACACACTGGCCGCACTCGTCTGCGCTCGGCTTAATGCAAACGATCCGGAAGAGAAGAAATTGGCGAGTCAAGTCCTGAGATCCAGATCGCTCGGAGTAGCACTGCACCTGGAACAACCTGCCAGAAGTTCAAGACTATTTCCCCGCGCTATTGACCCGGCGTCCATCAAACAGAAGCTGAAGCAGCTGCTAAAGGCTGTCGATGCCCACCCCAAGGTCTTCGAAATGGGACAGATGAGAGACGCTCCGTGGACCGTAGTGGAGAGATAATTTAATTCAAAAATCCTTCCTGCTGTCCAGAAGCAGGGTCACCGGCCCATCGTTTACCAAAAAGACCTCCATCATTTCCTGAAAGCGCCCGGTAAAGACCTTCGGAGTATATTCGGAAAGGCTTTCGACGTAATGCTCGTAGAGCGCCCTCGCGGCTTCAGGGCCAGCCGCGGAGGCATAAGACGGTCTTCTGCCCTTGCGGCAGTCGCCGTAAAGAGTAAACTGCGATACGACGAGAATCTCCCCTTCGATATCCAGGACCGAGAGGTTCATCCTGTCGGCTTCATCCGGAAATATTCTCAGGTTGGCCGTTTTCTCCGCAAGATAGCGCGCGTCCTGTTCGGAGTCCGAACCGCCCACTCCGAGCAGCACCAGGAGGCCCCTTCCTATCCGCGAGACCTCCTCCCCTCCAATTTTAACGCCCGCATCGACCACGCGCTGGATCACCGCTCTCACTCACCACCCTCCGGCAAGTTAACCGACGAAGTCTTCGGTAGCCAGTAGTAGTTGAACAGGGCGGCGAAATCGATCCCGCCGGCCTCCTGATGGCCGTATTCCCGGTATATATTTACCAGGCCTTCCGTAAGATGCTGCGAGCGGATGCCGTGCTGGATCGAAAGTGAAGCTTCGATAAAGGCCGCGAGCTTGTCGCAGGCTCGAATCACCTCACCGTCGACCGGGGAGAAGTCGTCCTGATTGTAATCTTTCATCTGCGCCCCCGGAACGTCCTTCCTGACGCTTCCGCCCTCTATTATTCTGTTGGAGAATTCGTCCTGGATGAAATAGACGACTTCGTCCCGGATCGGGGGAGGAAGAAGGGGCAGAATGCGCTCCTCGAACTGCATCTTTTCATAGTCCTTTATAATTTCTTCCAGGCCCTCGACCGAAGTCTTGACCGGCGAGATGATGTCCCGGGTCAGCACCTCGGGCAGATCGTGAAAAAGACCGCTGAAAAAATTGTTGCAGGCGCGCTTTTGGCAGGCGCCCATTTCCATGGAGCAAAAATAGGACATCATGGCCACTATCAGCATGTGCCCCAAAACCGAGGTCTTGGGCACGCGCGGCGAATGCGCCCACCTTTGCTGGAACCTGAGCTGCGCGCAAAGATCCATGAAGCCGAAAGACTTCTTTCTAAGTGCGAGTTTCTGGACCCCGATAAGGTCATAGTGGTCTTCGATCTGGTTTTCGATCTCCTCTTTGGTCTTGTCGATCCCGTAGATAAAAGGGGCCGTATTGTAAATTATCTGAAATTCCCAGTTGGTTGCCAAATAATGAGCGGCTTTGAGTATCCTTTTTTCAAACTTCGCGTAATTCGGGTCGAAGAGATACTGTTTGAAATTGTCGCCGAAATCTCCGCCCAGTCCCTTTAAGTCCACATCCATGTTGGCCAGGACCCGGAAATTGATCTCTCGGCCTTTCATACTCATCAGTTTGTGAAAAACAGGGGCCTTGATATCGGTCAGGATTACGCGCGGGAAAAATTCGAAAATCCCTCCCTCGATCAGCTTCAGCCAGTCGATGCGGGCGTGGCCTTCGCTTTCTTCGAGTTTTGCGAACATATAGGCAAGGATCATTTTGTGCGCCTGCTTATCCAGTTCGGTGAATTCGACCGGCCGAACGTGGTCGTTCCACCGCTGGATGCTGGCAGCCTCATAAATCTTATCGAGCAGACCTTTAGTGATCACAAGATTCCTTCTTTAAGACCTGAAAGGTTCGACTCCGATTTTTTTTGTTACCGCCTTACCACGTACCCGGCCAACAATTCTTCGCGGCCGGCAGCCCACTTTTACTTTATACCATTGAAAGAAAAACATTCAAAAGATCAAACCTGAATTGAACCCGGGTTCGTTTCAGCAAACTGCCGTAACCACCTGAAAGTACGAGAGCAGATTTTTCAACTTCCATCTTTTATTGCCAATCCTTAGATTTCCGATTAACTGTAACGAAAAAAACGGGGCGAAGGAGGGCAAAATCCACTCCCCACAAATCTTTTCATGGTTTTTTTAGTCCTGAACGGGACTGGGCATATCTCCCTGGAAGGAGCATCATTTGAGACTTCGGAAAAGCGGTATTTTGTTGCATATAACCTCCCTGCCTTCCGAATTCGGAATCGGAGATTTGGGGCGCGGAGCGTACAATTTTGCTGACTTTTTGGCAGATTCCCGCCAGAGCGTCTGGCAGATGCTTCCCTTCAATCCCACGTCACCAGCGTGTGGAAACTCCCCTTACTGCTGCTTTTCGGCCTTTGCCGGAAATCCTCTTCTGATTGCGCCCGATCTGCTGGTAGAATATGGATATCTTTCGGAAAACGATCTCGAAGGAGGCTTATCTTCAAACTCGCACAAGGTGGATTACGAGCAGGCGGGAACCCTCAAGGGTAGACTTCTTAGAAAAGCCTATGAAAAATTCCGGCAAATGGTTGATACGGGATGCGCGTTCGAGAATTTCGTAAATGCCAATGCGCACTGGCTAAACGATTACGCTCTTTTTATCTGCCTCAAGGAGCGGTTTTCGGGAGCGCCCTGGTACGAATGGCCGGCTGAAATCCGTGACAGGACTGAAGTCGCGCTGCACGACTGGACGCAAAGACTGGCGGAAAGCATCGAGAGGGAAAAGTTCTGTCAATTTCTGTTCTTTCGACAATGGTCGGCGCTCAAGAACTACTGCAACCAAAAACAGATCCAGTTGATAGGCGATATCCCGATCTACGTGAGTCACGACAGCTCGGACGTCTGGACAAATCGCGAGTACTTCAAACTCGACGGGAATGGGCGGCCTGATTTCGTCGCCGGAGTGCCACCGGATTATTTCAGCCAGACCGGGCAGTTGTGGGGCAACCCTGTTTATTCCTGGGAAAAACTGCGGCAGACCTCCTATGCATGGTGGATCGGCAGGATTAAGCATAACCTGAGTTATTTCGATATGGTCCGGCTCGATCATTTCCGGGGTTTTGTCGCCTACTGGGAAGTGCCCGCCTCGGAAAAAACAGCCGTGAACGGCCGCTGGGTCAATGCCCCGGCAACGGAGTTTTTTCATGAGGTGCTAAACCGTTTTCCCTCGATTGCGATAATTGCCGAAGATCTCGGCATCATTACTCCCGACGTGCGGGAAATCATGGAGTTGTACGAATTTCCGGGAATGAAACCTCTGCTGTTCGCCTTCGGTGACAATTTGTCCACAAACCCTTACGTTCCCCACAATCATGTGCGCAATTGCGTCGTCTACACCGGAACGCACGACAATAACACCGTAAGGGGCTGGCTCCAGCACGATGCGACACAAAAAGAGAAGGAAAACCTTTCCGCGTACTTCGGCCGGCAACTGGACGAAAATACCGTGTCTTGGGCATTAGTGAGGGCCGCGATGATGTCGGTCGCCTCAACGGTAATAATCCCCATGCAGGATTTTCTCGATCTGGGGGCCGAGGCGCGCATGAACACTCCCTCTGTCAGTTTCGGCAACTGGGAGTGGAGGGTCGACGCCGCGCGGTTGACCGCCGATCTTTCAAAAAGAATCGCCGACTTGACCAGGATTTACGGAAGAAAATAAGGTCACCCGAGTTCGAAGGAGGTCACGCCGAAGAGCCTTGCCATGGGCAGATCGGGGCTTTTGCCCGTATACATCCGGGCTGTCTCGAACACTGCGGTCATGTTGTGGCGATTGGCCAGATCGATCGCCGCCGGATTTTGAGCGTCTGATTGTGTAGCCGTTATTTTCCCCCAATTGCCCCTACTGAGACTTTACTTTTAAAGCGCATTGCCGCAGATCTGTTCCTGCTTCCGCAGGAAATCCCGCACAATATCGAGATATTGCATCGATATGGCCTTCCCGGGTATTTGTCATCGTCGCAAACCTCGGTAAATAAGTTCGTCTGTCCCTTAACCCTACAACGACATTTATTTCTTGACTGTTAACGGGATCTCAATATTGTGCTCTCCAAAACCTTAGCCAAGGAGGAGCAGTCTATGTCGCCACTTTGCCGATGCCTCGATGAACCTTGTCCGGCACTTCCATAATTCAGTGCACCGCGAATGAACGCAAATGGACGCGAATACGTAGAAAGTGACCTGAGCTATGAGGCTGTTGGCTGCGCAATGGCCGTCATCAACGCGTTGG
>JAJYTC010000248.1 GCA_021793275.1 Deltaproteobacteria bacterium
CGCTTATGAACTCATCGATGTGAATCTTAGCGCTGTTCGCGTAGGTGAGAATTTCCAATCGCTGATTCTCGACGTCCTGCTTCGTGGTGCTGACCCGAACATAGCCCCAATTTTTCATCCGTTCCCCTTCGGCATCCAGAGTGACTATGAAAAGCATGTTTCTTATACCAAAATGAACGCTATTTGTCAATATTAAACATACGCTTAAATAGTCATTGACCGCAATGCCAAACGAACGATTGCATAGGCACGAAAACGGAAGCTTTTCCATTGATCCTATCGAGGTTGTATGGTTCTGTTCTTTTTGATCCACGATAGAACGACCGGTTACGATGCCATGAGGGGGGAGAGGAAATGCCGACCAAGAAACGATGGATGCCAGTCCCACCGAAACCTTCAAGACTCAAGCCGCCTGACAATTTGAAAATGGAGGTTCAGCAGAAAGCCGATCAGTTCGCCGAGTCCTATCTGAAACCGACTTTCATCCTGCCGCCGCCCGAAGACGCCCAGTGGAATTACGTGGTCGATATCTTCACCAAATGGCACCAGCGGTATTTTTACTTCTGCTCGAAATACTGCTGCCCCCATCCAAGCTGCATCTCCGAATTCTTCGAATCCCGATTTGCCCGACTGGAGTATGTCGGCGGCGAAAAATTTAACATTTCGTACATGAGGCATACGGGGCAGTGGTTGGAAGTTTTTCAGGAGCTGAGTCTGGAAGAATGCTTGGAGGAGATCAGGCGGCAGGAATTTCTGCATCCGTGAGAAATGACTTGACAATTATGGATCGTGAAGGCAGAAAATAGAATGTTCCAGCGATGAAAGGGTAGATTAAATTTGTGCTGCCGGTAAGGGACTACCGTGATGGAAATGGGCTTAGAAGAGCAACAGCTAAGGCGAGAGTGTTGGGACAAACGATTTTACTCATTCGGTACTGTAAAAATCTTTGAACGACGAGCTGTCGCGATAAACAGGAAAAGACAGTTCATAACTTTTCTTGGGCTTGCCTCACCACTTGCAGTTGGCACACTTGTTCTATCTTTTAATGTAGGATCGGACAGGGAGCATTACCCGTTTATGACAACCCCGACTATCCTATAAAAAGAGCTGGACATTCTCCCCGGCTTCCCCTATCCTACATTGGGAAACCAGGAGGGGAACGAGATGGCACGGGACAGTGGGACACTTCTTTCATTTTGCGGTCAGCCGCTCACAGTTGAAGAACTGCTTTTCATTCAGAGCATTGCCGAAGATTTCAGCAGTCTCGGGCGGACCGAGATCGCTAATACGGTCTGTGAATTGCTGCAATGGGTTCGCCCAACCGGCAAGCTAAAGACGGTTGAATGCCGTGCGTTTCTGGAATCGTTGCAGAACGACGGGCTGATCCGGCTTCCGGCATTGCGCCCCCAGCGTCGAAGCGAACGAAGCGCGCCTCCCGCCACACCGTTGGGGGCAGTTGGTGTACCTTTAGAGGGATCAATCGAGGAGTTTCAACCCCTCGAACTCGAACCCGTCAGCTCTCCAGGTGATCAGACGCTGTGGCGCGAATGGATGCAACGCTATCATTATCTCGGATATCGCATCCCCTTCGGTGCACACCTGCGCTACTTTCTACGGGTCATGGCACCGCGACCAATCCGTGTGGGGGCGCTGCAATTCTCCAGTCCGGCCTGGCGCATGGCGGCTCGCGAGCGCTGGATCGGCTGGAGTGAGTCGGCCCGCAGACACAATCTGCAACGCGTTGTCTGTAACAGCCGGTTTCTGATTTTACCATGGGTGCACATTCGCAATCTGGCCAGCAGCATCCTCGCGCTGGCGGCACGCCGCCTCCCCGACGACTGGCAGGCATGCTACCGAATCCGCCCGGTACTGTTGGAAACCCTGGTTGATCCAGCGCACTTTGCAGGGACGTGCTACCGCGCAGCCAACTGGATCGAGGTGGGGCGAACCACCGGCCGTGGTCGTCAGGACCGCGCCCACTGTCGTCATAACGTATCGCCCAAGACTATTTTCCTCTATCCTTTGAGCGCAGATGCACGGTCATGTCTGTGCGCGGATGTGGCTTCATGAACCCGCCAGACAGGAAGGCTCTCATCGAATCCTTCCGCGCCGCAGCGCACCGCCAAATTGATCAATGGGTTGATCAGCAGGTCGAAATGTTGACCGCTCAGAACATCCCGACCCTGCGACAGATGAGCGATCAGTTCATGCAGACTCGCGCCACGCTCTTGGGCGGTTGCCTGCAAGAGATGGCGACCCGGTTGACAGCCTCCTATCGGCATCAGGAACTGGCCCGGTGCCCGCACTGTGGCAAATCCCTCAAAAGACACAGCGTCAATGCCAAAACCCTGCACACCATGCAGGGCGATATCACCCTGGAGCGCCCCTACTTCTATTGCCGAAACTGCAAGGTGGGCTTTTATCCCTTGGATGAGGCTTTGGAATTGGCCGAGGAAGCATATCAATACGACATGCAAGAGAAGATGCTGCGTTTGGGAATATGTCACCGGCGATCTGAAACTGGATTAAAGACAGCGGTCTGAAAATGCTGCGCACCCCCTGTATCTTCTTCCCCAAAATTCCGCATAAAGTCTTCTTCTATTTGGCTTTTATTCCTTGATTCTTTTTCTTCGGCTCTTCTTCCATTGTCCGCGGAGGCTAGCGGTCAATGGGAAAACGAATCGGAAAGCGCAAATGCCGGTCTTGTGGCGATTTCTTCCTTCCGGATCATCGAAACTGTCGGAGGCAAAAATATTGTTTCAAGCCGGAGTGCCGAAAGGCCAGCAAAGCTGCAAGCCAGAAGCGTTGGCTCGGCAAGGCGGCCAACCGATCCTACTTTCGTGGTCCCGAGAATGTGGACCGCGTGCGGGAGTGGCGGAAAGCTCATCCAGGGTATTCTGGAAAGAAAAAAGAAGCGTTACAAGACGACTTGTCCTGGAAAACATCGCAAACTCAATCAGTTAGTCAGCCATTCGTTAAGGTCGAGTCGCGTTTGGCCCCTGCGTTACAAGATTTCTTCACCTCCCAACCTGCCGTTCTAATTGGACTAATCGCCCATTTAACTGACTCTCCGCTACAAGATGACATAGCCAAAACCGCCCGCCGCCTGCAAAAGTTGGGAGACGACATTTTACATGGCCCAACTCAAAATACAGGAGGCATCAATGATCAAAAAGCGTCCCATTCACCCTCAGCGCCTACGCCGAATACCCAGCCAGTTCAGTTGGGTGGACCACCGTCTGGTTCGTGACCGCCACATTGAATCCTGCTCCCATCCGGGGGCAGCGCTCTATCTGTTCTTGGTGACTGTGGCGGACCTGGAAGGGCTTAGCTACTATTCGGACGCATCCCTTATGAGCCGGCTTGGCATGGATGCGCAGACCCTGTCCGCAGCTCGTCAAAACCTCATCCAGGCTGGTCTTGTCGCCTTCGAGGATCCTCTCTACCAGGTCTTATCGCTTGATCCCTGCATAGAGAGCGAACCGGTCCCGCCAAACATCACGCCAGGCAGGATGCAGGAGGCCCCCGTATCCATTGGCCGCCTGTTTAAACAGATTTTGGGAGAGACGTCATGATTGACTTCGAGCTGTTTTCAAAAATCAGGAACTATCACGAGCAGAAGGGCTTGAGTGCAAGCCAGATCGCAGACGAACTCGGCCTCGATCAACGGACCGTTTCCAAGTGGTTGCAAGAAAAACGGTTCCGGCAAAGGGCGCCGGTTATGCGGCCAAGCAAGCTCGATCCCTTCAAGGGGGCAATCGTGCGCATGTTGGAAGCCCACCCGTACAGCGCCGCTCAGCTCTTGCAGAAAATCCGCGAGGAAGGCTTTGCTGGAGGATACACCATTGTGAAGGATTACGTGCACAAGGTGCGCCCCAGGCGCGGCCCGGCATTTTTAAAACTCTCGTTTGCCCCCGGCGAGTGCGCCCAAGTCGACTGGGGATCTTTCGGCACAATAAGTGTAGGAGAAAGCAGCAGAAGGCTCAGTTTCTTCGTGATGGTCCTTTGCTACAGCCGAATGATGTATCTGGAGTTCACGGTCTCGCAGACAATGGAACATTGGCTCGGCTGTCACCAGAACGCCTTTGACGCTTTTGGCTCGGTCCCCGAAAAGATCATGGTCGACAATCTAAAAAGCGCCGTGTTGAAGCGGATAGTTGGGCAGGCCCCGGTCTTTAACCCCAAGTACCTCGACCTCGCCAATCATTATGATTTCAAAATTGTCCCATGCGGCAAAGGCAAGGGAAACGAAAAAGGACGTGTGGAAAACGGGGTTGGTTATGTCAAAAAAAATCTGCTGGCCGGACTCGACATGCCCCGCTTCGAGGCCATGGAGGGCGTTGCCCGGCATTGGCTCGATACCATCGCCAATGTCCGCATCCATGGGGAAACACGAAGGAAACCGGTGGAGATGTTCAAGGAAGAAAGGGGCTCTCTTCGCTCTCTTC
>JAJYTC010000058.1 GCA_021793275.1 Deltaproteobacteria bacterium
AGGCACTTCGCCGATTGCGCAAAAGAGAAAACGAACAGCGTTTTTTTCGAAAAGTCTTTACCATCAGCCGTTTGTTATGCTGTCAAATAGCCAAAGGCGAGGCACGGGCAATTATTGCCCGTGCCGAAGGCAAGAGGGCTATTGCATAATCCGAGGGAGGATGGGCGAAACGCAGTGGAACCCACTGTAGCGACGGAGCTTGAGCGCGACTTCGTATCGGATGCTACCGCAAAGCCAAAATCTCTGTAGGAAATTCCGGCGGGGGTGTTCTCTCAGGCTGAACGCGGATAAGGATTGCAGGGCAAGCACCTTGGCGGCAACCCTCAAGAACTGCGCCGGATTGAGACTGGCTGTCCCTGACGGCGCATGCCGGGAACTTGTTATCTTCCGGCCCGGCCCGGGCGACATGCAGACGGACTTTTGGGCTGACCCATTTGGCTTCTGCTCTGAGGCGGGAAAGAAGCTCCTTTACCTTCCCCTGATCGAGTCTTCGGAATTTTTCCTTTTCAAAACCTTTTCGTGTTCGGTGGCGATTGGCTCGAGAAGACAGGGGAAGGCAATTCGGCCGTGAAGACCAGAGCGCACCGATCGTCGGTGGCTGCGACAGTGCAGTTGAACTCGGGTTGGTCAGACCGATTTTCGACCCTTCCAGGTTTCTTCTGGCGCACCTTTGGGTAAAATTAAACAAATGCCGGAGGAAGACCGATTGATGTCGCCTTATAATGCTTAAGAATACTTCTTGAAATATTTTTCTCACCTCGTTACCTTTGCAATGAGTTTTGATAGAGGAGAATGCCTTGGCCACATTGGATCGGATCACGCAAGAACCTGATGTAATGGGCGGCAAGCCCTGCATTCGAGGAATGCGGGTTACGGTTGGCATGATCGTAGGACAAATTGCGGCAGGACATTCCAGCGAGGAGATACTTGCGGATTACCCTTATCTGGAGCGTGAAGACATACTGCAGGCCCTGCGCTATGCCGCCTGGCGATCCGAAGAACGCGAAATCACGTTATCCAAATCTTCGTATTCGGTGGCGATTGGCTCGGAGAGACACAAAAAAATCTTCCCCGAAAGCGCGAGGGATAGAACAAGTTCCGGCAGGCTGTCCGGTTTTGGAATGGCAGACCCCGGTACGTCGGTGTTAACGACGACTCGGAGCATGGAAACCAATCACTTTTTATTTTTCTTCGAGCTGCGATAGGAGCGGATTTGTGCGTCAATTTGTTCGCCGGTCATCTTGTTCAATCCGGCTTTTTGCGCCTCCAACTGGATTTCGGCCAGGAGGTCGCTCTTTTTGACGACGTTTCTGAGATAATCTTCCACTCCCAGAATCACTACGGAGGGCTTTCCCCGCCGGCTAACCAGAAAACGGGTGCTTTCTTTTTCGGCCTCTTCCATGATCTCACCCAGGCGGGTGCGGGCGGAAAGGGCGTCGATAAGTTTTGTTACGGATTTTTTAAGCATTGAGCGCCTCCTAAACTCATTGATTAACTCTTTAGCTATTACATCATATCGGGCCGGAAAACTCCGTCAAACGGCGGGTGGTGCGTGCAGTTATTGCCCGTGCCGAAGGCATGGGGGCTAATACGTAATGGGAGTAATTTCGATCCCGGCCGGTCAGCGGGGCAGGCGCCGTCTTGCCGAACTGAATGGCCATAGGAGCGCGCCTTGCGCGTTTCGGGAGGGACGCTGTCTATTCAACCTTTTGGGCTGGTGGCCATAGATAATCGATCTGCCACTCGCCTTCGCGGACAACCCGAATCCCTGCCAATAACGGCATCGGGGTTTTGTTCCTCGTCCTATTTTCCAAACGCCCCGCCGATTCCATGCAGGATTTTGCTGCCAAAGCTGCCAATCGAACTGCCCGCTTTGTTCAAGATACCTTGAATGCCACCGGAAGCGGGCGCCCTTCCCCGAGCCCCTTGCGGATGATCGAGCGTGGCTACGCAAGCGTTTTGCCCGGCCCTCTGAATTAGCGCGGGCACGTTGGACTCGGCATTCTGTCCCTGGAGAAGGCCCTTGAGCTTCTGAAGGTATGAACCGGTAGCGACGGAATAGCGCGGATTAGCGAGCGGTCCCGAGATGCGCAAGGCTGGCGTGAAGGCGCCGATATTGGCTATCTTGGGCCGAGAGTTCAGCAGCATATCGATGGTCTTGTCTCTAAGGTCGATTTTGCCCGTCCCCATGACCGTTGCCGCGCCGGTGTCCATCAGGATTCCGTTCGATCGCATCCGTCCGCCCGCGACGTTGAAGCGCGCCGCAAGGCAATTCACTCTTGTTTGCGTCGTGCCGACCGCCCCCGGAATCAAAGTGTTAAGCAATGAGGTGGCCATATGGGCAAGTTCGCCTGCCCGTAAATTACCGCGCCCCATCACAAGGGCGATCCGTCCTCGGGAGTGACTCAGCAAATCATGCCGGCTCAAGCCCTCACTCGCGATATCCAAATCAATGTCACCTTTGCCCTTCAAAAAAGAATGGACTCCGGCAAGCCGCGCCAATTGTACGAGATCGACCCGGCGCGCGTTGAAAACCATGCCGGTCTGTATCGGGCTTTTTCGCGCATCGAGCCCGATTCGGCCGTTGATCGTGCCGCCGGCCAATAGAGCGTTAACAGGCGCAAGCAACAGCCGGCCGTCGCTCAGATCCATCGTGGCATGCACCTGGTTGAACGATGCCCTCCCAACATGCAGATGGCCGATCGCGACGTCCAGATGCGCGTCAACGGCTTGCAAGCCGAAAGGCGGGCCCGGCCTCCGGCTGGAAATGGATTTGCCGCCTGCCGGGCCCGCTTTCTCCTCCGTCTTGGATGAAGAAACCTTCTGTGCCTTAGCCTTTTCGGAAAATGCCCTTTCAAAATCTTTAGGATTGAGATTATCGCTTGAAATCGTCCCATGCACATAGGGCAGCATGCCGCCATAGGCTATGGCCAGCTTCCCCGTGACTTTGGTTGCGCCGGCCGTAAGCATCATATCATCCAACACGATTTTTTGGCCCTGAACGTCCATCGTCCCGTTCGTCTTCATGTCAAGACCGGCATAGCGCGCCCTGCCGGTAAATGGCCACGGGGCTTTCCTGAGGCGCTCCAAGCCCCTCGGCCCTTCGACATCCAGACCCAAGGGTGCTCCGTTGACGGAACCATTCGCCGCCAGTTGCATTTTTGAACCGATCGTATTCAGCGTCAGGGTGCTGATCTTATAGGTTGCTGTTTTGCCGTTCCTGCCCTGAATGGCGAGATGGACGTTTTTGATCGAAACCTTGTGGACGTTAAATACAAGCGGTTTACCCTTGTTTGCGGCAGGCTTCGAAGTCGGGGTCCCGGCTGCCCCAATCGCAGGAGAAGCCGCCATGTTATTGAGATGAATGTTCACGTCGGAAGCATCCATCGACGTGATATCAAGCTCGTGGTGCAATAGCGGAAAAAAGGCTACGGCTAACGCCAGATGGCCTATTTTGGCCGTAACGGGCGGGCGCGATCCGGGAGGAGTGGCGATGCTTACGTCCTTTACCGACAAATCTATCCCGCCGGGCAGCGAAAAGCCCAAATGCATCGGTCCTGCCAGCGTAACGTTGCGTCCGATGCGTTCGCTAAGCACTGCCCCGATTTCCGGACGGTAGCCGTTGACATCAACCGTCGCTAAAAGAACGCAGACAGTGACAACCGGAATCCCTATCACTAAAACCACAATAAGCAAAAAAAGTTTCGATCTTTTCATTCTGTTGCCCTCCGGTCTGGACTGGACAACGGCAGGGATTCGTGCGTCAGATCGCCTTCAAAGCATGAACCGCTTGTACTTTTAAACGCTTAGATAAACCGGGAATGTTTCCTTTTCGGCGCACTTTATGTCTGTCGTGCCAAGTGTTGGATAAAAAAGTAACCATTAAACCCGTGAAGGCAAACAACACTTTATGCCTGTGTCAATGGAGGCGGATCATTTAATGAAGCAGGGAAGGCGGTGCTCCATCATGAAATTCAGGTGAGGGATTGAGCCCTTACCCCTTGAAGGCAACCTGACGGGACAGGGGATCGCTAATGGGGAACTAAACTCCCTTTTTCCTCCCGTTTTCGTGGCCGCTATCGGCTCGTTCGGGTGCACGGGCAATTATTGCCCGTGCCGAAGGCAAGAGGGCTATTACATGGTCGGAGGGAGGATGGGCGAATCGCAGTGGAACTTATTATATTGGCTCACCTTGGTGAAGCCCTGGACCCCGGCTTAGTCCCGCTAAGAGCGGGATTGCCGGGGCGACGAACTTAAGTTTCCTTTTCGTTCAAACCGCGTCAAAGGACGTGGCGGCGTCGCTTGAACGCAACTTCGTATGAGTCCTCAAAAATTTAAACTTCCAGGCTGATCCGCGCTCAGTCTTACGGGGCACAATATTACGGAGAATATTTTGATGGCGTTTTCCGTGTGGTGAGCATGGTTGCCTGCCTCGAAGACCTTTTGTCACCAGTGGAAATGTAACGGCCGGGCAGCTCAGAAATCAGCGTCCAGCACGATGCGGTACCGTGCCTTGCCGGATTCAAGCCGGGCGAACGCCTCGTTGATATTGCTCATCGGGAAGTGCTCGGTCTGCGGCGTGACATTGTGCCGTGAAGCAAAGTCGAGCATCGTCTTGATATCCGTCGGCGAACCGGTCGGTGAACCCGAGATGCTGCGCTGCTGCATGATAAGCGAGAACGCTGCGACCGGGATGGGTTCCAGCACTGCACCGACGACATGCAGTCGGCCTTTCGGCGCCAGCGTGCCGATCATCGCGTCCCAATCGAGCCTCACGTTGACGGTGCTGATCAGGAGGTCGAAGCTGCCGGCGAGCTTCCTTATTGCCTCGGAGTCTTTGCTCGAAAAAACGTGGTTTGCTCCGAATTTCTTTGCCTCATCGAACTTGCTCTCGCTCGACGTAAACGCTGTCACATCGCAGCCGTACGCGGCAGCGAACTTCACGGCCATGTGCCCCAACCCGCCGATGCCGATGATGCCGACTCGGTCGGTAGGCTTGGCGAACATGGCCAGCGGCGAGAATACGGTTACCCCTCCGCACAGGAGCGGGCCGGCTTCGGCGGAGTTCAGCTTCTCGGGCAACGGGATAGCCCAGGCCCAATGCGCACGGACGTGAGTCGCGAACCCGCCGCGATGACCAATGATGGTCGCTTGCGCTTGCTGACAAAGGTGATGGCTTCCCGACATGCACTGGGGACAGTGCATACAGCTGCCGGAGTTCCATCCGATTCCGACTCGCTGTCCAACCGCAAGTCCCCTGGCACCAGAACCCACGGCTGTGGCCCGGCCTACGATCTCGTGACCCAGGACCGCCGGGTACTGCGAAATACCCCAGTCATTGTTCAAGACGGATATATCGGAGTGACACAAACCGCAATGTTCCACGGCGACTTCAACCTCTTCGGCGCCGAGCGGCTCAAGATCGGCCGTTTCGAGCACCATCGGCTGTTTTGCCGCTTTGGCAACCCATGCCTTATAATTCATGGCGTCTCCCGGTTCTAACGGCTTAACTTCAAAATCTCATCCTCGCCAGGTTCCGGTTCCAACTTAAGCAGCCTTGAGACGGGGAGCAACGGAAATTCTTTAAAGCGGTCCGGAAATCCGCTTCTCGGAGACGGTTCATTGGACCATGGAGTATCCTTTATGCAGTGCATAGAGTAGTTCCATGTGCAAAAACGGCATTTGGTCGTTTCATGCATTCATGCTATAATGCAATAAAGTCGCAATGCTGGAGGGAAGCGGTGGAACGCAGTCAAACAGTTAAGACCGTTGGAACAAGCGGTCAGATTTCCCTGGGCAAGAAATACGCCGGGCAGACTGTCCTCATAGAAAATATTGAGGAAGGGGTGTGGCTGCTCAAGCTCGCTAAGGTCATTCCGGATAATGAGCTTTGGATGCACGCCGAGCCCCAAAAAACGCAGATCGATAAAGCAATTTCATGGGCCACTGAGAATCCACCCGAGGAAACCGATCTGGAGAGTCTGAGTGGGCGAATCTCGTGACGTCTTGCTCGACCTCAATAACCCTGTTTTTCAAGACGATCTTTTGGGGCTTTCGAAAGAGGAAGCCGCAAGAGTCCTGGCCGCTCTTCGCAAGATCAAGAAACTGCAATGGCCACAAGTATATAAAGACAAGGGCTTGCATTGGGAACTTGTCCAATCCAAAACGGGGCCGAAAGGGGCGCGTCTTTACACTATCCGCCTGAGTGAGAGGTTCCGGGCGCTTGTTTATAGAGAAGGTCAATTCATGCGTTTCCTTTCCCTTCACCCTGACCACGATACCGCATATTCTTAAAGGCCGCGCATTGATCTGAAATGCGGGTGGCACGGGCAGCTATTGCCCGAGCCTAAAGCAGGAGGGCTGCTCCATGACCTGGGTAATTTCGACCCCAGCCGGTCCGCGGCGTCACTGCCCGGCGCCGCGCGAAGTCCCGCCCTGCGCGCCCTTGTCTTCAGGTTCGCAGCTGAAGGCGGACATGCCGGTTATGTGGCGGCCTATGGACAAAATGTGGATGTCTCTCGTGCCTTCGTAAGTGTTCAGGGTTTCAAGGTTCAGCATGTGGCGGATAGGTGGATGTCCGAGGGTGATGCCGTTTGCTCCCAGGATCTCTCTGGCGCTTCGGGCGATCTTCAGGGCTTCGTAGGCGTTGTTCATTTTCGCCATCGAGATTTGTGCCGGGTTTGCACGGCCTTCGTCCTTGAGCCTTCCCAGCCGAATGCACATGAGTTGTGCCTTGGTGATCTCCGTGAGCATCAGGGCAAGCTTTTGCTGGACCAGTTGGAAGGAGGCAATCGGCGCTCGAAACTGGGTCCTGGATTTCGCGTAGTTAAGGGCGGCTTCATAGCAGGCAACGGCCGCGCCTATGCTGCCCCAGGCAATGCCGAAGCGGCCTTCGTTAAGGCAGGACAGGGCGGATTTGAGGCCTGCTGTGCCCGGCAGAAGATTTTCCTCGGGAATCGACACATTGTCGAAATTGAGAACCGAGGTGACCGATGCGCGCATTGAAAACTTGCGCTCGACCGGGCGGGCGGAAAATCCCGGCATTCCCTTTTCGACCAGGAAACCGCGAATCTGTCCGGTCTCGGTCTTTGCCCACACCACTGCCACGTCGGCGATGGAGCCGTTTGTAATCCACATTTTGCGGCCGTTTAAAACGTAGTGCCCTTGATTCTTTACCGCCATCGAGCGCATGCTGCCCGGGTCGGAGCCGGCCTGGGGTTCGCTCAGGCCAAAGCAGCCGATTTTCCTGCCGCTTATAAGCTCGGGCAGCCACCGCTCCTTCTGTTCCCTGCTCCCGAAGGAATAGATGGGGTGGATCACCAGGGAGTTCATGACCGAAACGAAAGAGCGAAGGGCGGAATCCCCGCGTTCCAACTCCTGGCAAACCAGTCCGAAAGAAACGTTGTTCTTTGCCTGCCCGCCGTATTCGTTCAGTTTGATCCCTAACAGGCCCACGTCCGCAATCTCGGGAATCAGTTCGACGGGGAAAGATGCCTGCTCGAAATAATCGGCCGCGTGGGGAAGATATCGCCTGTCGACCCAGTTTCGCACTTCGTCCCGGATTTGCTTTTCCTCTTCGGAAAGAAGGTCTTCGCATGAATAAAAGTCTGTATGTCCTGAACTCATAGCGTCCTCCGGTGTCGAAATGCAGACGGGGTGGCGGCGGAGTTGTTTTCCCGCTCGCTCCTGTCTTTATAAACACTTCCGTTCCGGATGCATTCTTTTTTCTCTTTGAGGAGCATTTATTTCCGTTGGCAATAGTTAGTATCCATCCGGAAACTTCTTGGTGGGCAATATAAAGCTTTTGCCCACCCTACCTGGATCCGCACCTGGTGTAGGGTAGGCACTGGATTGCCGTGCCCACCATTCCCCTGGACCGGGGTTTCCGGATGGACACTAGTTAAAAAGAGCCCAGTGTGGAGTGGTTTGGGGAGATACCCGCTCCGTACCGGAGGTCCGGATTCGGACCGAACCCGAGAACTGAAAATCCCGCTCAAATCCCTGCCGCTAAAAGGCGTGCCATAGGCAGGGCCCTGCTACACTTCTCAATATCGTGGTAGCGTATCGAACATCAATTGCGTGGTCGCTAATCCACTAAGGGTTCCATATTTACAGTGAAATCCGTTGGCATTAATATAAGGTCTCCGCTCTGGCGGGAAGCGTCCATGCGGCCGTCTTGAACTAAAATAGGTGTTGGATTCATTGGCTATCTACTTCGTCTGTGATACAAACCACCGTCTAAAACCGTACCGTGATTTGTCGGAGTTTACAGCGACCTGCTGCCTGATAGGAGGCGATGTTGAGTTCCAGCCCGGATAATACCGTTTGCAACAACACGGAAGATGCGGCTCGCCTTGCAGCAATCGTAGAGTCGTCCGATGATGCCATAATCAGCAAGACTTTGGACGGAGAGATTCTTTCATGGAACAAGGCCGCAGAAAAAATCTACGGGTATACTGCCGAAGAGGCTATCGGCCAGTCCATCTCTATTTTGGCCCCCTGGGATGTCCGCAATGAATTTCCTTCGATTCTTCAGAAGATTGGCCGCTCTGAAGTGGTCGATCACTTTGAAACCCGCCGTAGAAGAAAGGATGGCAAGGTCATCCACGTTTCGCTTTCCGTCTCTCCCATCAAGGATGCCTCAGGAAAGATAATAGGGGCTTCTACCATCGCCAGGGATATAACGGAGCGCAAGCGGGCAGAGGAGCAATTACGCGAACAACGCGAGTGGCTCAAGGTTACGCTGACAAGTGTTGGCGATGCCGTGTTAGCAACTGACTCCGAAGCTAAAATCGCTTTCCTCAACCCGGTAGCTGAAGCCCTCACAGGTTGGTCTAATAATGAGGCCTTGAATAAGCCCGCTCAGGAAGTTTTTCGGACTATAGACGAACAGACCGGCAAAGCCGCTGAAGATGTCATCAGTAAAGTTTTGCGGCAAGGATGCACCGTCGCTCTGGCAAATCACACCGCTCTTGTCACTCGATATGGACGCGCAATTCCGATTGAAGACAGTGCTGCGCCCATCAAGGACAGCGAAGGCAATATCTCCGGTGTGGTGCTGGTTTTTCATGATGTAACGGAAAGGCGGCGTGCCAGGGAAGCTCTGCGCGAGAGTGAGGAACGCTTCCGCGTAATGGCGAACTCCATTCCACAGCTTTCCTGGATTGCAAAGGCTGACGGACACGTCTATTGGTACAATGATCGCTGGTACGAATATACGGGAACAAGGCCGGAGCAGATGGAAGGGTGGGGTTGGCAGAGTGTTCATGATCCTGCTGTTTTGCCCGATGTTCTTGAACGCTGGAAAGAATCTATCGCCACCGGCAAAGTTTTCGACATGGTCTTCCCGCTCCGGGGCGCCGACGGAAACTTCCGGCAATTCCTGACACGCGTGGAACCGGTGAAAGATGCCGGCGGAAATGTGATCCAATGGTGTGGAACCAATACCGATATCACCGAACGTAAGCACATGGAAGAAGAGCTTCGTCGAGGCCAATTACAGTTTAAATTGCTGTCCGAAACCGCAGGCAATTTGTTAGCCTCCGACAATCCACAGTTCATAGTCAATGAACTTTGTCGAAATGTTATGGTTTATTTGGATTGCCATTGTTTTTTCAATTTTTTGGTGGATGAAATTGTC
This sequence comes from Deltaproteobacteria bacterium, assembly GCA_021793275.1. Taxonomy (GTDB): domain Bacteria; phylum Desulfobacterota; class Syntrophobacteria; order Syntrophobacterales; family Syntrophobacteraceae; genus SbD1. Next base: position 9,641 of record JAJYTC010000058.1, read on the forward strand.
GGCAAACTCCATCTCAACGCCTATGCCGGTATTGCGGCGGAGGAGGCCAAAAAAATTGAATGGCTCGAATATGGAGTGGCCGTTTGCGGATGCGTAGCCAGAGACAGGGAACGGATAATAGCCGAGGACATTTTCAATACTCCCGATATCCGAACCGAGTTAGTAGAGTCATATGGTATGCAGGCTTATGCCAGCCATCCCTTAATGGTTCAAGGAAAACTCATCGGCACCCTCTCTTTTGGAACCAGGACAAGGAAACACTTCTCATCCGATGATTTGGCCCTGATGAAAACTATAGCCGACCAGGTTGCAGTCGCCATGGAGCGCGTCAGGCTGATTGAGGGGCTTAGTAAATCCCGTGGTGAGCTTGAGATGCGCGTCGAGGAGCGGACAGCGGAACTGAAAAGTTTTATGGCGCGGCTGGAGCAGAGCAATCAAGCCCTTCAGGATTTCGCTTCAATTGCCGCGCACGATTTGCAGGAGCCGCTCCGCAAGGTCATTACCTTTGGCAACATGGTCAAACAGAGATACATTGATTCACTTGGACAGACCGGCAGTGACTATATAAGCCGTATGCTCGACGCCACTCAGCGCATGCAATCCCTGCTCAAGGGCCTTCTGGAATACTCACGAGTTGCAACGCAAGCCAATCCTTTCGTAAAGATCGATCTCGGGAGTATAGTTTCTGAGGTCCTCTCCGATCTGGAAGTCCGAATCCAAAGTACGGGTGCGGAAGTGCATATTTTGGAACTTCCTGTTGTTACAGCCGACCCCACGCAGATGAGGCAGGTTTTCCAGAATCTTATTAGCAACGCTTTGAAGTTCAACAAAGAAGGAGAGAAACCGGTCATCGTGGTGCATAGCGCCCTGGCCGACGGGAAACTCCAGATTGTGGTCGAAGATAACGGTATCGGTTTCGAGGAGCAGTATATCGACAAAATTTTCGTCCCGTTCCAAAGACTCCATGGCAGAAGCGGCCAACGTGAAGGAACAGGCATGGGCCTTGCCATTTGCAAAAAAATTGTCGAAAGGCATGGTTGGAGCATAACGGCGGAGAGCACTCCCGGCAGCGGGGCAAAATTCATCATCCAGTTGCCGAGGACATAAAAAAAATCAATAAAATTCGTTTGCGCAACTATGACTGGAGATATCATGCTGTGGAGCAGGATAAATCGCCCGGTTTGGCTCGGCTATTCGGTTGGCATCCTGGTCGTCGTGATCGCAGCAATAGCACATCGTGCATTTTTTAGAGGACCGGGAGCGTACGGACCCTTTGTGACTTTTTTCCCCGCAGTGTGTATCGCCGCCATATGTGGGGGCATCCTTCCCGGCCTGCTGGCAACTACAATCAGCGTCATCTACATCTTGATTTCGTGGAATCGGGTTCCCTACCCCCTCGATTTGTCAGTGCTTGTCCTATTTATTGCTACCGGTATCGTTGTCTCTTTTTTTGCCAGTGCTACACATCTTTTCTACGAACAAGGCGTAGTGACGGACGCCGTCAATGTCGCCCGTGATATCACTGAGCGAAAGCAAATGGAGGAGGCGCTGCGCGAGAGTGAGCAGCGTTTGCGCCTCCTCGGCGACCAAATTCCCGGCGGCGCGCTATACCAGCACGTCCGGTTTCCCGACGGAAGGCTCTCTTATGCCCACATGAGCGCCGGCATTGAAAAGATTCTCGGCATCTCCGCCGAGAGTGTGCTGTGCGATCCAGAGTCATTTTGGCGACTCATCGTTGAGGAAGACCTTAAGGACATCGTCGTAGCTGAAGAGCAGTCGGTCCGCGAGATGAGGCCCTATAACTGCGAGTTTCGTATGCGCACGGTGAGAGGCGAACTTAAGTGGGTCAATTGCCGGTCGATGCCGCGCAAGTTAGATGATGGTTCGATGCTGTGGGACGGACTGATGATGGACATCACCGAGCGCAAGCGATTGGAAGAAGAACATCGCAAATCTCGTAACGATCTGGAGTCCTGTGTTCAAGAACGCACGAAGAGGTTGGTCGAGGCAAACAGGGCGTACCGTTGCCTGAGTGAATGTAATCAAGCGATGCTGCGTCTCAGAGAAGAAGAGGAACTGCTTCAGCGAGTCTGTCAGATTGCTGTTGATGTTGGCGGGTACCGCATGGCTTGGGTGGGGTTTGCTCAAAGTGACGAAAAAAAAACTGTCGTTCCGGTTGCATCCGCCGGATACGATGATGGTTATCTGGAACAGGCAAAAATTGTATGGGCTGATACCGAGAGGGGCAGAGGACCGACAGGGACTGCCATCCGTACCGGTAAAATAATCGCCTCGCAAAATGCTCTTTCAAATCCTGTTTATCAACCTTGGCGTTCGGAGGGAACCAGGAGGGGCTATGCTTCATCCATAGCGCTACCCCTCATTGTAGAAAGAAATGTCATTGGAGCGCTTACACTCTATGCGCCCGAGCCGGATGCTTTCGATGAGGGGGAATCGGCTCTTCTGAGCAAACTTGCCGAAAATCTCTCCTACGGGATTGCTTCGATACGTGTTGCTGAGCAGCGAGCGCGAACGGAAGAAGAACTAAGAGATTATGCATCGCGGCTTGAAGTGATTAACAAGGAATTGCAGGATTTTGCTTTTGCTGCATCCCACGACCTGCAAGAACCTCTGCGTAAAATACAAACCTTTTGCGATATGGCTATGAAACGATGCGCATCCGTTCTGGACAGCGCCTCTCAGGAATATTTGGCCAGGGTCGTCAATTCTGCAAGCCGCATGCGAGACCTTTTACATGCCCTGTTGCAATTTTCAAGGGTCGCCTCCAGCCCCGAACCGCTCAAGAGAATAGACCTCAATTCTTTGGCGCATGAAGCCCTCGATTCTTGCCAATCATTGGTCTTAGATTCAGATCGTCGGGTTGAGGTAGAGGATTTGCCTGATATTGAGGCTGATGAAAGCCAAATGTTACAACTCTTCCAGAATTTGATTGGAAACGCTTTGAAATTCCATGGCGGTAAGGCTCCTCATATCAAGGTTTATAGCAGGACCGCCAGGAATGGGATGTGTGAAATTTTCGTCGAAGACAACGGCATAGGATTCGACCAGCAGTTTTCCGAACAAGTCTTTAAACCTTTTCAAAAATTGCATGGACGCGACGTATATGACGGAACCGGAATGGGGCTTGCCATTTGCCGCAAAATTGCCGAACGCCATGGTGGAACTATCAGGGTTGAGAGTGAACCGGGGAAAGGCTCGACATTCATCGTGCGACTGCCCTTAAAGCAAGCCAAAGGGGGAGTATAGATGTCTGATAATAATCATAAAACGGTCTTGATGGCGGATGACGACGAAGACGACTGCGTGCTGGCGATAGAGGCTTTCAGAGAAAGCGGGGCGAAGGCAAGTTTATCCTGTGTCAGGGACGGAATGGAACTTATGGAATACCTTTCTCTTCATTCCGGTTCAGAGACAAAAACACTGCCGGCCCTTATTCTGCTCGACCTCAACATGCCACGAAAAAATGGGCGCACTGCCTTGACCGAAATGAAATCCCAACCTGCCCTCAACCATATACCCATCGTAGTCCTCACAACCTCCGGAGAGCCAAAAGATATCACATTCACGATCCAGGCCGGGGCGGATTCGTTCATCACCAAACCGGCTACCTTCGATGCATGGGTCGAAATGATCCAGTCGCTGGCAGAGAGGTGGTTGTGAGGGTTTTGGTTTTGGAAGGGGTTGACTTGAACTTGACAGGTATAGGATCAATACTATTTTCCAATTTAGCCAATATCGCATTTCCGGCGCTCGGCCGATCCAGGAAAGGCCAAGCGTTAGCGCCCGGTTTTTAGAACTTTGCTGAAGGACCTCCCGGCTCGAAACATTGTTGCATTCTGAAATGTTTTTGCCTGAAGGGGCAAACCGGGCCCGGTAATTTCAGGAGGAAATCTATGAGAAGAGCCTGTTGGATTGTCCTGCTGGAGTTCCTTTTAGTGATAGCAGCTTCCCGGGTCGCCCGGGGACAGGGCCCGGCTCCGCTGAATCTCGTCGGAGTATGGCAGGCCCATTTTTCTACGCCTCTGGGTCCCGCGGTCTCACAGACCATTCTTATGCCCGACGGCAGCTTCACGAAAACAGTCAGGGCGGGTGGAATGATGACCTGGGATGCCGGAATGTACTCGGTCGGTCAGGGATACATTCATTTTTATATCCATGATCATGAGCCTAAGATATATAAGGGCGTACGCATGCACTGGGTCACCAGTGAGACGGTATTCTTTCATATGACCGGCCCCGATCGGATGATTTGCGAAGATCGCGTAACGGGCAACCGCTGGCAGGCTTACCGCGTCCGGTGATGCCCCATACTTGCCAATGTCACCATTCTTCCGCCGTATGGTATTTCATTTTACAACAAACTCCACTTCCGCGGTTTGGACCGGATTGCTCCGACCAGCCCGCCACACCCTGGCAAGCAACGTGTATCGACCGCGACGGAGCGGCCATAAAAACTGGTGCTCATCCCTTCCCGTCTTCGCAACATTTTCGCCGTTAAGCACCCATTCGATTCTCGATAACTTGATATCATTGGAGATTTTGAAGGCGAACGCTTGAAGCTGGACAGGAATTCTGGGGTCGATCGCGATCTGGAGGCCGGGAGACGGCTGGAGGAGGCGAATGCCGGAGCGCTGAACAACCGGGCATGGGCGGCCGGGAGCCGCGGAATGCAGCCTACATACCTGAACGGGGGCTGTACCCGGCTCGAATCTTTCATCGACATGCGGGCAGCCGGGGCCGGCAAGCAGCCCGCTCACCGTACATATGCTCACGGTCTTAAGGCCGGGCCAGGTTGCAAAGGAGCCCGTTTCTCCGTCTCGGTCGAGTTCAGCGAAAATTGCACGCAGAACGAGCGCCGGTCCAACGGCGCCGCTTATCCCCCGGGTCGGCCGGTCGTCCAGATTTCCCATCCACACGCCGGCGGTGTATCTGTCTGAAAAACCCACCGCCCAGCAGTCCCTATGGTCCGTGGACGTTCCTGTCTTCACGGCGGTCAAGGTCGGAAAACGCAGGAGGTTTCCTTCTCCAAATTCGAGCAGCCTGGCCTGCGGGTCGGACAGTATGTCGGCAATAATGGCCGCAGCGCCTGGATCGATCACTTGACGCGGTTTACCCGGCGGCAGATAAGATCCGGAAAGAGTGCGAAGCGGCAGGAAGGCGCCGTGGCGCGCAAGGGCCGAATAAGCCTGCACCAGCTCAAACAGACTCACTTCTCCGTCTCCGAGGGCAAGGCCGTGACCGTAATAGTCGGCGGATTTGTTTAAACCCGATATGCCGAGGCAGTGGAGTCTATCGAGAAACCGCTCTGTTCCGGTGAAGCTGATGGTTCTGACCGCAGGGGTGTTTAGAGAGTTTCCGAGGGCAACCCGCAGGCGGACCGGACCGTAATAGGTCCTGCTGTAATTGCGAAAGACGTGAAGGCCCGAGTTTACAGGTTCGGATAGAGGAGAATCATCTATCAGGGTTGCGGCGGTCCAGCCCATTTCCAGGGCCAGCGAGTAGAGAAAAGGTTTCAATGTGGAACCCGGCTGTCTGCGCACCGTGACGCCATCAACCCATCCCTTCGATTGTCCGGCTGAAATGCTTTGGCTCACCCATGCCAGCACCTCTCCGGTGCTGTTATCTACGACCAGGGCCGCCCCATCGCCCACGTCGCTCGATCTGAGGGCCTCGATGCGGTTCCAGAGAATTTGCCCGACTTTTTGCTGAATGTGTCCGTCGAGGCTGGTTGTAATGCTGCCGTGCGCGTTCAATAAACCGGTTCCAACCGTGCTAAGGACATACTGAACGAATTGAACCGCTTCGATAACGGTGCGGGAATGAGCGAATTCAAAGCGTTCCGAAAGCAAGGTCTTATACTCCGCTGCGTTGAGTAAACCACGAGCGCGCATATGTTTTGCCAGCCTGAGGATTCGCCTTTGGGTCAAACCAGGCCTTTTTCTTAGATCGAGACCCGACGGCGCTCGCACAAGGACAGCCAGTGCGAGGCATTCCTTGATGTTCAGGGTTGCAGGGTCGCGGTCGAAATAGAAACGGGCCGCTTCCACGACCCCACGCCTCTGATGCCCGTAGGGGACCTGGTTTAAGTAAAATTCCAGTATCCGGTTTTTTGAAAAACGCTTCTCGAGACGCCCCGCTTCGATTCCTTCGAGCCACTTGGACCAAACGGTTCGAGGCCGAGGGTGAAGCATGCGGACAACCTGTTCGGTAATGGTGCTTGCGCCCCGCACGATTCTCATGGCCCGAAGGTCCTGGGCCAGGGCATGGGCGCGCGCCGGCCAGTCCACTCCTGAGTGGTTGAGGAAACGTTTGTCTTCGGATTCTATAAAGGCATTTCGCAGAAGCGGCGGGATTTCATATAAGGGGACGGTTTGAACGCTCCATCTGTGCTGATAGCTGATCGAAAGCGCGTTAAAACCCGTTCGGTCCAAAAGCTCGGGCTTGATCACCTGCGAATCGCCAAACGAAAGAGAGGCAGGAATCGGTTGGAGCTCTTGCGCCGTTTTCAAAGCAAGCAGCACCGTGGCGGCGCCGATGAAACACACGGCACAAAGTACAATGTTGCGTTTGCGCATAGAGCGCCGGCTTTTCATTCCGCAAGTTCTACTTTCAATTTTGCAGGGGAACTCTTGCCGTAGACGTCGGGTTCATACATCTGCTCGGCGCGGGCGGGCAGAACGGTGAATTCGCCTCCGGCTATCGCCTGGGCTACGTATGAGAGGTAATAATGTCCGGGGGCAAGCCGCTCCGAATAGAAGCGCACCGCGCTGTGGCGCAACTCCGCGTGGTAGAAGCTCCAGCGGGAATCCCCGAAGCTTCTCCAATCGGCGTATCGGCTGCGCAATGACTCGGGGGCGAATTGCGCTCCCGCTTTTTGCGCATCGAGTTCCGAGGCAGTCGCAAGCTGCCTGTTTATTGGCTCCAACCCTCCGGGCACAGGGTCTTCCACGACTACGAAATAGCGTTCGGAAGGAAGGGACACAAAAAGGTCCACCCTCACCAAATCGCCGGTCCCGACCCGGATGGGATTTTCGGCCAGGACCCATTTCCCGTCGCGCTCAATGCTGTATTGTCTGTGAATTTCTATCCCGGCATTGATCGATTTGCCGCTCACTCGCACCGGCTCATAGGAAAGAACCGTATGGTAGTAAAGCCTGCCTTCACCATGCTTTCGAATAGTCACAACGCTTCTTTTGCCCCTCTCCGACTCCTGCGGCCGGTAATCGCATTGCACAGGCTTGTCGGCAAAATTCTCGAAGCGGCCCTGACAGATCGGCTTTTGGTCGAGCAGGGCCTGGAAGTTCAAATGCGGTTTTTGCGTCTCGAACATTTTGCTGAAGCGCACGGCAGCCATTGCCGCAAAGAGGTTCTCCTGGGTTGAGTTCCAATGGTCCCCGCCTTTTCTGCTCGATGCAATTGTCGCCATCAGTTTTAAGGGGATGTCTCCGAGACTGTCCATACTGCTTCGGGCGCGGTAAGACAAGAGCGCCATGAGAATTGCGGCATTATCCCTTGTTGGCGACGAGAGGATGGAGAGCCGCGCTGAATCCGGCTGTTCGGTGAACCTGCTTGTTCCACTGCTCTGGTCGGAATGGGAGAGAATGCTTTTCAGTACTTTTGCCCTCATTTCCTGAGTTCCCTGCACCTTGGTAAGAGCTTCGAGAAACATGGCCTTACCGAAAAGACTCATCTCATTCAAGTGCATGTAACTCCGTTCGAGGTCGGCCCGGGAGATCTTTCCATTATCGGCCAGTGCGGACAAGGCAAGCGCTCTCACGTCGGAAACGACGCTCCGGGAGATGAAGTCTTGCGATTGGTCGCGTTTTAGAAGATTTACAAGATAGGTGGTTAGTCTTTGCTCGACCGGGACGGGCGGCGCATGGCCGGATTCTCTCAGCCAGTTGAAAGCCTTGGCCGTAAAAGCGCTGAGAAAAGGGCTGACATACTCGTTTCGGGGCTCGTAGAAGACCATTCCGCCGTTGCCGGCCTGAAACTCGGAGGCCTCCGCCAGTATGCGGTCCGCTTCCGCCGGACCGTTTTCCCACGAAAAGGAATTCGAAAAATAAGGCGCCAGCCCCTCTGCCGCACCGGCCATGACTGCCCTGCTGATCTTCTGCTCCCAGCATTCCAAGGGGTAGACTTTCATGAAGTCAAAAGGTCCCTCCAGCCCTCCTAAAATGGATGGCGAGAACCCTGTGGTCAAAAGACCTGAACCCGGGCGTGTCTCCTTGGGGAATTCAATTGCCCGGGAAGCCGTTCCCGCAAGGATAGTCCCATAGGCGGCCGAGACGTTCCGGTCAAGGCGGGGCAAAACTTTTAGCTTCTGTCTCAGGCCATCCCTGTCCAGCTTGTCGCCGGCCCGAACGGTGAAGATTATCTCGCCCTTTCCGGAGGCCTTAACCGGCAGCCGGACCGTATAGCGCTTATAGGGATCGCAGGCGATTGTTTGCGTACTCGATGTTTTTGACGGGCCGGCCGGCGCGACCTGACCTTCGGCGGTGACGCTCACTTTAATATTTCGGGTTTGCGCTGTGCGGTTCATCACCGAAAAGCCTGCTTGAAAACTGTCTCCATCCAGGACCTGGTTTGGGAGCACAGGCCTTATTTCCGTCAGTTGATTGACTTTAAAGGAGTATTCTCCCAAACCCATGCGGTCGCCTGGTGATACGGCCATTGCCAGCACGCGCCATCCCGTCAGGTTATCCGGGGCCTTGAATTCGACGCTTGCCTTCCCTTCGCGATCGACCCTGATGGAGGGGTTCCAGTAGCTTACGAATTTAAAGACCGAGCGCATTCCCAGATCGAATCCGGCGGAAGCCGAGGGAAGCCCTCCCTTTAGCTCCAGTTTCTCCCTTCCGACGAGCTGCATCAACAGGTTGTAATTGACAAGGTCCAGTTCATCCAGTTTGTAAAAACCTGCGTAGGGATCGAAAGCGTTTCTTTTCTCACGCAGAAGATCGAAAACGGACTCATCGAGCACGGCAACCGCAAGCTCTATGGGCGGCGCAGTCTCGCCAGGGGAAATGTTTCTGAGGCGTGCCTGGAAATGGAGTTTCACCGTCTCCCGCGGTTTATAGACTTTTTTGTCGCTCCTGCATCTTACCTCGATCTCTTTGTACCGGTCCTTGACCTCCAGCCTGGCGTAGCCTATGCGAAAGGCGGGCTTGCCGAGGTCTTCGCCCGCCGGGCCGGGCGGTTTTTCAACCCTCGGGGACATGACGACTACGGAAACGTAAAATCCCGGTAAATAATCCGGAAGTACCGGGATCTCGATCATCTCGGCGCTGCGCTTGAGGGTTTTTACCCAATGCTCCAATACGCCGTAACGCTCCACGGTAACAAGCGCCCTGGCGCCGGGAAAGGGGTTTTGCACAAAAATTCGCGCCGTATCGCCCACATGGTATTGTTCCTTATCCGGATATATGTTGAGCAGATTTCCTTCTTCAGTTTTCCACAGTACGTAGCTTTTGCCCGAAACCCAGCTCCTCATTGCGGTCTTTTGGATTCGGCCCCTGGAGTCTGAAACGGAGGCAACTATCCTGATCGTTCCGGACTGCTTCGGAGTAAATTCGAAGCGCTGCGGCTCGGCGCCCGATGACAGGTCCCGGGTCTCAACAGGGATCCAGAGTTCGACGTAACGGGTTGGATAGGCCGCTCCCGCGTCTTTTACCCGAGCGGCTTTGATCTGGAGTCTTTCGATATCTATATGGACCTTTTCGCCGGGGACCGCTTTTCCCATCCGATCGGTTACTATGAAGGCGGCCCTGGCAGGTTTTCCTTCCTCCAGGACCCAGGCGTCGAGATTCAGCCCTACGAAACGGTCGCGTCCAAAGTAGGCTGCTGTCGCACGGCTTGCGACGGACTTGCCCCGCTCATCTCTTACCGAACTCTCGACAGTGAGCCGTCCGCGATAGACAGGTAACTGGGGCAGAGTAAACCGCGTATCGAAAGTGCCTTTATTGTCCAGGTTCCCCTTGGTCTTAAAAACGGTCTGGGCCTTTGGCCACGTTTGTGCGTGTTCTGCTTCCCCGGTCTGTTCGGCCACATCAAACTGAAAACCACGCGCGAGAGGACTCTCCGGGTGAAAAGGCTCGACTTCTACAGACGCCGTCACGTTCAGAGGCGCTCCGCCATAAGGACCTCCGGCATGGAGTTTTGCCTGAGTCGAGACGGTAACCGATTCGCCGGCAGAAAAATTCTTTCCGTTTAGATCGGTAGTGACATGAAAAGGCGAGGGCGTGAAGTCGCTGACAAGAAACTGGATCGGCTCCAAGTCCAGCTTGGCGAAAGAGGGTTCAAGCCGGAACCTGTAGTAGCCGACCGCGCTGTTTTTGGGGATGAGAAACTCGCCATCGGTGGCGCCGAATTGTGAAAGTTTGATGTTATCGCGCTGGAAGACGACCCTCGATGCGGGGTCAATCACCTTAAGGCTGTAAAAAGCCTCGGGAGGCCGGATAAATTTCCTGTCCTGCTGATCTCTCACATAGATTTTGTACTGGACCGTATCCCCTAATTTATAGACGCCCTGGGCAGTGGCGCCCCATGCGCGGATGTGGCCATGCTTTAACCGCATCCAGGAGGGGATGTACTCGTAGTTCGCTCCCTCCGAGTCGACCCGGAAATGATACATTAGCGGCAGCAGCGCCAAATCATCTCCCTTTTGGCACAGTACGAGGAGCCTTTGAGCGCTGTCGTGCGTGTAGCCCTCGGCGAATTTGAGCTTTGGATCGATTTGCGAAGTCCCGGGAAGCTCGGCGAGGCCGTTAGAATCGGTAACCGCCCTGGAAAGGGATTCGACATCAGTTCCCAAGGCCCTGTACGAATCTTTCCGGATCTCCACGCTGACCCCGGAAACGGCTAAGCCTGTCTTAAGGTCGGTAACCCATACCAATGTGTTCGAATATCCCATTTTGACGTGAACATGAAATGGGGTTATTTCGGCAAATATGAAGTTTGACTCCTGCTCTTGTCCTTTTCGATGAATTGGAGGGCGGGGCGAAACCGTACCTGTCAGCGCACCCGATTTTGCCGGAATAAGTTTTCGGATTCCCAGCGGTATCGGGGTCGTAACATCTCGAACCCCGGGCCCGGCAATTTCTGTTAACTCCTCCGGGGACTTCCCGGCCGTCGTAAATGCCTGATACCGGAAATCGATCCCGTCAATGTTAGTGGCAAAGACGGGCAAATCGGTATCGAGCCCCTTCTCCAGAATAGACATATTTTTGTAGACGCTTAATTCGGGCGGCAAATGGTCTGTTTCGAAACTCATGTCAATGGCTCTTGTTACAGGCCGTCCGAATTCATCTTCGAGGCTGTTCGCCTCGGCATGGATTCGATATTTGCTGAACGGTCTGAGGGCGCCGTATTTTAGTTCGTAGGGGAAATAGCCGCCTTTTTCCGGCAGCTCTTTCAGCATCGAGTATCCCTCATTTTCCGGCCAGACCTCAGGTGTCGCGTTTATAAAAGGAGCGCTCCCGGCGCCGGTTCGAGCCGGGGGGCTTTCTTGCTCGAGGGTGACCGACAGTTTCTTTTTGAGTTCGGACCGAGCTACCGGGGAAGTGAAGAGCAGCGCGACAGCGCCGGAAGGATTGCATCTTACAAGCGGCAAATGGTTCGAACGGCCGTTTTGGGGGCCAATGATGGAGGTGACGCCGCTCAGGTCGGCGCATCGGATGCCCGCGAACCGGAACTGCCCCAGGGTGCGTAAACTGAAGATCGGACGATTTTCCACACCGGGTTCCGTCCCAGCGACTGACAAAACGCCCGGTTCGATAACGAGGCTTACCTTTTTGCCCTCGGGAAGCTCTCCGGCCGGGCTCAGCAGCCAGTTAAGTCCGGGTTTATTTTGCCATCCGGATTGGTTATCCGCCTGGACTCTCACGCCGACTCGCAACCCGGTTTCTTCCCTGAAGAATGCGTGCGCTTCGATGGAATCCCGGCGGACGGGCTGATCGAACTGTATCCTGATTCCGGGCTCTACCGGCGAAAGCCAACTGTCGAATGCTGCGTAGATGGTCCTGGGCCGTTGCGTTATAAAAGAATGCGTGACGGGTTCAGTGAGCAGCGCCCCGTCCTCCGATCCTATCCCGGCTCTGACTGTTACAGTGTAGCGGGTCGCCGGCCTCATCGCATCCCGCTCGTCCAACTGGCACGCCAGATTGGAAGAATTCAGCCATCGCCACCGGCACGAAAGCGCAGGCTCAATTGAAATCGGTATTTCCGAGGCCTTTCGTTCCATTCTGCCGAGGGGCACGACCGGGCGGTCGAATTCCAATACGATCTGTCTGCCCGGCGGAACATCGTTACCCGAAGGCGTAATGAGAATTATTTTCAGGGTCTTCGGCGGGGCGGCCGCAACGGCGGACAGCGAACCGGCGATCAAGAGACCAAAGATAGACAAAAAGCCGATCAGCTTTGCGCAGGCCGATGTTATTGCGCCGCGGCGGCGCCTTTCTCCATTGGATTTGTGCACATGCATGGGCGCCTCCTCCTTGGCTCAGTTCTGCTGCGCCATCTGCTTCCAGAATTGCCCACCCTCCTTTTCCAAAAGAGATTGCCATGTCCCGGTTTCCACAATCCGACCCTGTTCCAATACGACAACGCTGTCCGCCCTTCGGATCGTGGAAAGCCGATGGGCGATGACAACCATCGTCAGCTCTCCGTGAAGCCTTTCTATGGCGCCGAGGACTTGTCTTTCATTTTCCCCGTCAAGGGAACTTGTCGCCTCATCGAGAATCAGCACGGCGGGTTTGCGCAAAAGAGCTCTGGCTAAAGCAATCCGCTGCCGCTCCCCGCCCGAGAGCCGAACGCCTCTTTCTCCCACGACGGTGTCGAGACCGTCAGGACAAGCCTGCACAAAGCCGTCGGCGGCGGCGTTCCTGAGCGCCTCCAAAAGCTCCTTTTCAGAAGCGTCGGGTCGGACCAGCAGGAGATTGTTACGGATCGTTTCGTTAAAAAGGAAATTCTCCTGGGGCACATACCCGATCGAGCATCTCCAGTTATAGACAAGCTCCCCTGTGAGCGGCCTTCCGTCAATGTAGATCGTACCGGCGGTGGGCGCCAGGAGGCCCATAATGAGGTCCGCCAGGGTTGTCTTTCCGCTGCCCGAAGGCCCAACCACCGCAACCGTGCTCCGCACCGGGATGACCAGATCGATTCCACACAGAGAATGAGGCCCCTCATGGCCGTTATAAGAAAACGATACCTCGTTGAAACGAATAGCGCTCCGGAGTCGCAGAGGATGAACAGGGGAAGGAGGCGGAGATTCGTTTGACTCCTCAAAACGACGCAGCATGAGAGTAGCCGCGCGGTAGGCCGGGAGGCAGTTCATTACATATTGAGTGTGATGCTGGATAATGGATACCTTTGGCGAAAGGCGTGCAAAAACAAGTACCAGGAGGATCAGGCTGGACGACGGTATGGCGAGAAGTCTGGCTCCGATATAGAAGAATGCGGCCAGGGCTACTGTCGCCCCTATCTGATGGTACATTTGCGTGGTCGCGTCCACCTGGAGAAAACGAACTCCTTTGCCGGCAATCTGTTTGGTTATCGCAGAGAACCTCGTGGTATGCTCCGCTTCCAGCCCGTAGCTCTTGGCTACCTTCATGCCGCTAACGTGTTCATTAGCCACAAAGTACATGTTGCCTGTCGCCGCATGAAATACTTCGCCCAAGCTGTGCGCCTGCCTGTTATAAGGTTGCAGAAAAATCAGGATCACCGCGATACTTGCTAAAATGAAAAGCGCCATTACAGACGATATCTGAAGAATTACTGCGATATATATCAGGGTAAGCGCAACTACGGCAATGCCATCGAGCAAATGTCTGGCAGCGGTTCCAACCCGAACCAAATCATTTGTTAAAACCTGGATTATCCTGGCCCCGCTCATCTGTATCGAACACAACCATTCGACTCCGGCAAAGGCACGGTATATCCGGCCCTGCATAAATTCGATATATCCGAGGCTAAGCCTCGCGATAAGCACTTCCAGGTACCTGTTGACTAAAGCATATGTTCCAACAATGATCACGTAGGCACACAGAGTGGATCCCAAGGTAACCGGGATGTCGATCTTAAGAAAAAAATCCCTCACAAAAAAAGATATGCTGTCGGAAGCTCCTCCCTCACCAATACCTATGAGATGCAGGAGGGGAATCAACATAAGCAGGCCTACGCCCTCGGTAAGCCCCACAAGGATCATGAAACTGAGATAGACCCAGGCCCTCTTTCCGGCGAACTCGAGTACCGAGAATAAAAACGATTTTGCTAAGAGAAATCCTGACGGATCGCTGCCGATTCCGGTTGAGGCATGATACCGGGGGGGAGTATTCC
>JAJYTC010000059.1 GCA_021793275.1 Deltaproteobacteria bacterium
GATCTCGGCCCTTTGCCTACAAAGCATCAAAAGACATACAAATCTTCCACACGAAATTATCGTGGTTGACAACAACTCAACCGACGATACGCTCACTTTCCTCAGCCACTGGTCAAGGGACAATGCAAACCTCAAAGTTATCGTGAATAATACGAACCGGGGATTTGCGGCCGGCAACAACCAGGGGCTCTCCCTGGCCTCCGGGAAATACATCGTTTTGCTCAATAACGACACGGTGGTCACTGCAGGCTGGCTCGAACGCATGATAGATGTGCTCGAAAGATTTCCCGGAACAGGCATGGCAGGTCCGGTTTCCAACAACGTTTCCGGTCCGCAGTTGGTGCAAGAGGCCCACTACGGCGATCTTGACGAGCTTGAACTTTACGCCGCCCGGCATGCCGAGATGCACGCCGGCCAGGCCGAGCCGTGCCCGAGGCTCGTGGCGTTCTGCCTGGTAATTGAGAGGAAAGTCCTGGACAGGATCGGAGGACTCGACGAGCGCTTCGGTTTGGGCAATTTCGAAGACGACGACTTTTGTCTCAGGGCATGGCTAAGCGGTTTTCGGCCCCGCATCGCCAGGGATGTTTTCATACACCATACGGGGAGCATTACCTTGAAGCAGGAAGGCCTCTACGATGAAATAGCAATGCGACAAAATTGGAAGATCTTTGCGGAAAAGTGGGGCCTTCCGCCGGATTCTCCCTCAGGCGCCTATGAATTTTGCGAGCAAAAAGTCAAGACTGCCCCGGTCTACATCCCGTTTCCCGACCTGTGCGCGAATCACGCGGCAGATTCAAGCGGGAGTTTTTGGTGTGAAACCGGTCGATCTTCTAACCGGCCTTTGTGACAGATAGTGAAAGGTGTACGTTGTGAACGGTGAAAGCCCTGAACTCAGACTGCAAAGGCCGAGAATTTCGGTTCTGCTGTGCAGCCATAACCGTGCGGATAAGCTGAGAGCATGCCTCAGGTCCCTTAAACAGCAAAGTCTGCCTGCTGAACAATTCGAGCTGGTCTGTGTAAATGATGGTTCCTCCGATGGGGAAACCGGCAGGGTCATGAAAGATGCCTTGAATTCCATGCCCGGAACATATTGGGAGCATGCGGCCCCAAAGGGCTTGGCAGTCTCAAGAAATACGGCCATGAGGAGGGCGGGAGGCGACTTCCTTTTATTCATCCGTGAAGATACAGTTGCAGCCCCTGATCTTTTGGAACAGCATCTCAAGACTCAAACTCTCGATTCCGGTTCAAAATTGGTGGTTCCGGGCAGCCTCGACATCAGAGCCGAATTGCTGGAACGTAGGCCTGTTCTCCGGGTCTTTTCGGAAACAAGCTTCATCTCAGCCTGTCCGGAAATGCTTCCCGGCCAGAGCTGGTACATTAATTTCCGGACCAGGAATCTGAGCGTCCCCAGGCAAGCTTGGGAGGCGGCGGGCGATTTCGATAATTCCTTCGGAGACAGTGGAGTGGAAGATGTCGAATGGGGTTATCGCCTCGAAAAGAATGGGTACCGGGTGCGCAACGCGCCCCGGGCTGGGGTAGTCCACGAAAATGAAGTTTCATCCGTCGCTGAATTCTGCCGCAGGCAACTGCAGGTTGCTTCCGATTTGGTCAGGTTCTTCAACACTCACCCGGATGCGCTGTGGCCCTCGCTGCTGAAATCGGATCGATTGAAGCTCAGCCAATCGGTTGTTGCATTGAAAAACGCTCAGGCGGAAGTTCTAAAGAAAGCTGAATTTCTGGCTGCACAAGATTTTGGAGAACACAATTCCCGAGACCGGCAGGCACCTGTAATCTCTTCCCTCAGGCCGCTCCTCCAATGGCTGCAAAAATATTACTGGGATCTTGGTTTACTCAAGGGGCTTGAGACGCTCGGCATCGACTCTTTTGAATCTATGCGGAGTGGTCCTTACAAATCCGGTTCACTATGCGGGACAGGGGACGGACACACCGAACCACCGCCAAGTCCGACGCGTCATAAAATGCCAGGGGCACAAAAATCACCCCCTGTAGTTTCCGTTATAATTCCAACTTACAACCGCGCAGAGGTCCTCAAGGAATGCCTCGCCGCACTTGCCTGCCAGAATTTTCCCTTCGGCTCTTTCGAAACCATTGTTGTCGATGACGGGTCTTCAGATAATACATCGGAAGTAGTTCAGAAGGTTCGCACTCCTTTCGAGATCCGATACATCAGGCAAGAGAATAGAGGCCCGGCCGTCGCAAGAAATGCCGGAATCAAATGTGCACGGGGTGAGCTTATCCTGATTCTTAATGATGACGCCATTGTGAGCAGAGATGTCGTGGCCGGCCATTATCTCGTCCATTCGGAAAAAAAATCTGATCGATTAGCTGTCCTTGGCACCCGGGAATATCGCAATGAGGACAAATTGCGACTACTCAACTTTCTATATGATGAAGTACCTTTCAGTATGCGGGTATACGGGCTGCAGGAAGGATTCCTGCCGGCCCCTTATTTTGTTACCTTCAACATCAGTCTGCGAAAAAAGGATTTTGTCGCCACCGGCGGTTTTGATGAAGATTTCCGAACTGCGATAGGGGAAGACAGCGAATTCGGCACCCGCTGGCAGAACATGGGAGGCAGCATCCTCTTCGTCCCGCGACTTCGAGCGTTCCACCTGCACGACCTTACGGTCGACGGGCTTAGAAGCATGATAGTCCGGGAAGCCTTCAACAGTCTGATCCTGTTTAATAAGCACAGGACCTTGTGGAGGCCGGAGTCCACCAGAATCCTTCTTCAACCGGAATCCGAAATGCTTGACTTTATTGAAAAAACAGGTCAGCCCTTGCTGGCAGTGGAATCAATCTTGAGGAAATATGAAAATCTACCCGTGTGGGAGTTGCAAGGCTGCGAGTGCAATGGAGTGAGGATAGACGGCATCACCGATTTCGTAATTGCAATGCGGAAGATTTATCCCCAATACTTCTCCTATGTCACCTTGCAGCGCTATCTCAATGATCCGGAAGCCAGAGAAATCGTCAGGAAGTGGTTGGGCCCTGAGGAAATCGAATATCTCAATCGCAGTTCTGCTGTGCGCCCCATCATGCAAGACAATATCTGATGGATGTGCAGAACCCTTCTGGAAGCGGCTTGAAAGGTTCTATTGGATTCAGCCCAACTGCTGTTTCATAGACATTCCTATCGTATTTTGGCGCGGTTGCAGGTCGGTATCATCACCTGCACCGGCGGCCTCGAAAAACGCTCAGATGCTTTGACCATATAGGCTTAGCCCTGTTTTTTGGCTGAATTCAGTCCTGCAGGAAGACTTCAACGCGTGTTGAGCTTTTGATCGTTTGCTCAGATGATGTTTACTTCCTCGAACCGATTAGTTGCGTTGGACTGTTTGAAGTCTGACGGGACGATTCCTCCGTAATGTCCCACGGCAACGTGCGGAGCGAACCATATCCGCCTGCCGAGAGCCTTGAACTGGTGGCAGAATGACACGTCTTCACCGGAATAATGCATCTTACTGAGCCCGTGCCAGGATTCTGTGAACCATTTTTCCCTCGGATATTGCTGGCAATATTGTCTAAGTCCTTCCATTTTCATCATGAAAAAGCCAAAGCCGCAGATGTCTATTGGAATGACTGTCTGCTGTACCCTGTGAACCGCGAAATCCCTGTCCTGGAGCCAATAGATGTCATTATCTTCATTAACTATCCGTCCCGCCATGCTGTGTCTGTCACCGTGCCTGTTGTAATAGAGGCCGGAGACAGCGTCCAGGTTTCCCGCAACACAGCAGGCAGCAAGCATGCATATGTGCTCGATGCCGAAAACCTGATCCGCATCAATCCACAGAAGGTAGTCGAATTTTTGACTAAAATCATGCATCATGGCTGCCCGCAGGAGGTAGGTCCTATTCTGCACAAGGTAAGGCCCGCCTTCGAGCCAGAAGAAACGGCTTGCAGGGTGAAAAACCTGATGCAGAGCGGAAGCCAGATTCAAAAAGCAGGTCACGTTTTTCGGATAAATGTTGCTCCCCATCGGCGTCAGTATAGCTATTCTGATGTCATTCAGTGTAGTTGCCACATTCTTTTCCTTATTTTCACACTTTTTTCTTCCGAGATCGGATGTTTAGACGATCGACAAAGTCGATCGGTTCAATCACACGCGCCTGGAAATTCTAATTATTACGGGTTCGGCCTCTACTGCAGAGCCGCCTTTTGAAATACTGGAACATCTGTCCTCATAGGTATTGATGCAGACCCTGTCCGCCTTACAATAAAAATTGCCGGCTGCATTAATATTGGCCCTCTAAATGGAGCTGCTTCTTCCATCCCATACCTCGAATGGTATTGACGCGTGAAGCCATCGCAGATAAGAAAATGCGAACATTGCAAACACGGACCATTTTGGACGTACATTCCCTTTTTCAGACACTGGGCAATGAAATGATGAAGTTCCTCCTCACTGCTTGCTGCTACTCTGACGCTATCGGGCAGCTTGTCGGAAGGCGCGCGTGTTTCCGGTGCATACCAGCTGCAAAAGTCCCATTCGTTTCGGTCGTAGCTCAACTGCTGAAAATTGATGCACTTTTCTTCGTGCCCCTTCATATGGCAGAATGGAAAATACCTTACATTAGCCTCCAGCCCGATCCGATCGCAGTGTTCGAGGGCTTGGACCAAACGGGGGCCGATTTCGCAATGTCTCGCCTGGAAATCTATGTCCATTTTGGCCTTCCATTCCTCGAACGGGTTGAAATTGATGAAGTTGATAATCCGGCAGTTGCGGTCTTTTACCCATTGGACAATGTCTTTCAGTTGATCCATGTTGAGCCGGGTCAAGGTGCAGTTGGCCCTCCAAGGTATCCCGTGCTTGTTGAGATTCTCGATGCCTTCGGTAAGATTATTCCATCCATGGCGTGACTGAACGATCTCGTTGTATGTGTTTCCAAGGGCGTGCACTGAACATAAGAAGTCGAAGACCCCATGGTCTCTGAACTGTTTCACTCTGTCTTCATTTGCCAGTGCCTGCACATTGGTGATCAAGGTCGGCTTGAGATCGATCCTGTTGCAGAAATCGAGGAGTTCATAGATGTGCGGATAGATGGTCGGCTCGCCGCCCGTTATGTCCACGAAGCGATTGCCATATTTTTCCCTGAAGAGGCTCGCGTCCCGCTTGCATTCTTCCAGCGGATGCCACTCTTTAGTCTGGTTATAGGTGTAGTAGCAAAATTTACATCGGATGTTACAAGGAAACCCGACGTAGAGAACGCCCTTTTCCGTTATGGGGATGTTCCCGCTCGGAGGTCGGCCCCATACGGGAGAGGCGTTTTTTTGCAGTACAGATGGTGCCGACGATGAAATGGAGACAGTCGCGACCTGATGCCGGGCGTCGCCTCTGCCGCAGTTCTCCATGATGCCGAAGCCGCTAAGGCTTTCGGCCACACCGAACAGCATGTGGTCGGCAAAGGAGGGAGAGCAGGTCTTTCGTTGGAAATCGGGATCAAAAGAGTAGCATAAAGTGCTGCAACCCTTGCAACCGGAAGGGCCGGTAGCTTTCCTTACGGCACTTTTGAAATCTTCGCTAAAAATGATATCTGCTATGTCGGTTTTACTTACGTCCCTCGGGAAGCCGTACCGAGCCCAATCGTGATGATGGCAGGGGACTATTTTTCCGTCCGGATACACGATTATAGATCGATGCGGGACAGTGCACAGCAGCCCGGGATGTACAAACTCATTCTTATCATCTTTTGCAAGGATACGGTTCTTGATCGATCGTATCGAATCCGGCGTCAGGGTACCAACCGGTTTGTTTTCGTTCCGGGCCGCTTGGTAGATCCTCAATAGTTCGCTTTCAACAGCATCTGCGTCTTGCGGATGGATTTTAACTTTATCCAGGTTGGTGGAACCCGGTTCGTACAGGACAAACCCATGCCATCGATAGGGTACGTCCGAAAAGTACCTATAACAGTTATACATATCGCGGTAGTTGATCGCCTGGACAACCGTGTTGATCGATACAGAAACGCCTCTAGCCACCAATCTTCTAAGGGTCTGGTCCGACCTGGTAAACGACAACGGCACCCCCCTGATCTGATCATGGGTTTCCGCAAGTCCATCCAGAGAAATCTGAACGTGAATATTATTGCAGGAGGCCATAAGGTCAATTTGTTCATCTGTGACCAATGTTCCGTTAGTCGTTATGAGAACCTGCGTCGGCGAGTTTTTTAGCACTTTGATGATATCTTTGGTGTAGCCCAGGATGAAAGGTTCCCCTCCAGAGAGCTCGATACAGGAAAAACCCTGTTTTAACCCGAACTCTGCAAGGCGAATCGCTTGATCCTTTTCAAGAGTTGACGTATTACCCCTTGTCATGCACATTATACATTTAAGATTGCAATTTCTTGTCAAGATTATAGTCATCTTGCCGTGCTGAAAATCAAAGAATGATTGATCCATGTTTTTCAATGCATGTCTCCCACTTGTAAAAATAGGCTCACTTTCGATGAGAAAGCGGCGCTTCCCCGGTTTTGCTATAGAGCGCCGTTGACTCGACCCCGTTTGCTTGGGCGCTCGACGAAACCTTTTTGATCTAAAAGCTGCTTACACGCCATCTTTTTCCTTCCTCCGGATCCGGCTATGAGCAGGCACCTTGACTTGCCGAAGGCCTCCTTATAATTGATTCCCTGCACGCACAGAGGACTTTTTAACACTGATGCGTTTTAATCCCGACAGTTTTTTAGCAACGATCATGCCACAGGAAAATCCCGAGCGAAAGCCGGCGATAAACCTGCCGCACAAAGCGGAGGCCGCAGCCTCTAAGGCTGCTCTACGCTTGAAGATATCTTCGAGACCGGTTGGAAAGAAGTTTTTGAGAAATTGAATTTTGACGCCGGCCCCAAATTCGATCAATGGTGAATATTTTTACCCCTCTGATCTTTTATCAAGGGTTATTATGCCGGGAAATTGACAATAGTACTCTAAATTTAAATGTATTTCTGAATGCCGCATTCCGACTGATACGCGCTGCGATGACTGCCGCGGCGCATTGGAATCGTCTGAATACCGAAGCTGCGGGAACCAGGCAAATACGGCGGTTTGCTGCCGTGCCGTGGCACCCCGAGATGGAAAATCCGGCAAGACCCACCCCGGGGTATGGAATTTTGACAGGCATCCCTTCAGTATCGACTCAGCCCCCTCAATCCGTCGGGAGAGACTGTTTCGCGATCAACAGCCGCCCCCGGGGGTGTCTGTCATGAAAGAGCCATGAGAGAAAATTAAGAAATTTGCAAATAATGCCTTGAAAAGGCAAAACACGTTACGGGGCGTTTGCGTCCGGGGCAAACCGACTCGCCACGATGCTTGGCGTGTAAGGGGCCGTTCTCAATGCGCATGGTCCCATTGGGACAGTATTTCGATACCTGTCCAAACGGCTTTTTTGTCCTACACAAAGCGCTCTCGCCCCCTGGTTACGCCATTGACCGACAGAAATGAGTCTCGCCCTGCTGCTGCATGCTTTTCCTCCGGTCGTCAGCATCGATTCTGGCTCACAACCTATGACAAAGGTTGCCCGAGATTGGCAGTCACGGTGCGGTTTTGCTTCAAGCCGAGTCTTCCTTGCATTACCAAATTCAGAAAATCATGATTGACATCCCAGAATTCCCAGCGCATCACCTTGCGGAGAATATCGCAACGTTTTTCGGTCCACTCGAAATGCATCGGTATTATATGCGGTTCATGATAAAACCCGATCTGAGCGAAAATCTTTCCATATGGGCTGGCTAATCTACTCTGGAGTAAATCAATGGTTTCTGCGAGAGACTGGTCAATCAGATGTTCCAGCACATCGTTGCATATTATGAAATCGTAGGTCCGATGCTGGATATCGAATGTATTGACGAACTCCACCGGCCTTTTTCTGCTGACGTTGAAGTCGCGACCGAAATCAAAAGCAGGCGAGCCCAAGTCGTAGAGTTCCACAGTCAATTTCGGCATGACGTCTTTCAACATGAACCCTATCACCCCCATCCCGCAGCCAAAATCCAAGACGCGGGCTTCCCGGTTTTTGGCCCTCACCTCGATGACGATATCCATGTCCTTGTCTCTTCTGCTCTCAATGTCGTGGTAGCGCAGCAGCTCGGCAGTATAGTCGACAGACGAGTAAAAATTGCTCACTTGATCAGGGGTAGTGGGGTTCATTTTGTTCCAGAGCTGAGCCATGGCCAAGGGGCAAACTTCAAGTAGCCTATCCACCTCTGCCTGCGTGTAGTTGTGCCTCACTCTATAGCATTCGATCATCTCGTCGATTATCATTCTCTGTGTCTCCTTGCTTTTATGACGTGAATGGAAGGACGCTTCCGCAAACCTTTCCGTCACGTCCGTATGGGCTCAAATTGACGTTTCGGGTGCCGACCCAACAGCCAAGCAAGGAATGTACCGTTTACTGCAAAAAGGAGGACAGGGAAATAACCGTGTCTGGGCAAGGTAAGTGAATGAAAGGGCAGGCTTCCCTTCAAGTAGCCAGTGCACTGCGAGAAGGGTCCGCGGTGAGTAGACCGGGGGAATCTCACCCCCAGCCTCCCTCAGAACGGTGCTGGAGCCTCCCGACTCACACCGCCGCCATCAAGCAAACGCGTCCATCGTCCTCTTCCAGTGAACAAACACATGCGGCTCCCTCTTCGCAACGGCTATCAGGAATTTTCCGGCTCGGGTTTTTGGCCTCTTGAGCTTCTTGTACTTCCTCATTGCCCAGGCAATCAACGTAAGGTCGAAATGCCTCAAGACCGGCTGCATGGCCGACGCATGGAAGCGCCGATAATAATTCAACCAACCCCTAAGCACGAGATTGAACATCCGGGCGATTTGCGTCAGCCCAAGATCCGCTCGATTGCGAATATTCCACTGGCGTGTTGTTTGCCACATGGCTGTTGGAGGCTTCGAACTCACCGCCGGCGTAAAGCTCACGAACGATTTCTCCTGTCTGAGATTCTTTGCGCTTCGCGGCCTGAAGGCATATCCGGGAAAATCGAACTTCGTGTTCGGATACTTGCCTCTGCGATTCGAGTCTTTACAGTAGACAATCGGGGTTTTGTCCGGTTGCATTTGAAGGCCACATTGCGACAGCCTGTTCGCCAGCGCCGCCTTGACGTCCTGCGCTTCCTGCTCCGTCTTGCAGTGGACCAATCCGTCATCGGCATATCGACACCATGGGGCATGCGCAAATGTGCGTTTCATCCACAGATCGAACACATAGTGCATGAAAAGATTACATAAAACTGGACTGACCACTCCGCCCTAAGGGGCTCCCTTGGTACGTTCCACCAAGGTTCCGTCCGGCAATTGCAGGGGTGCTTTCAGCCATCGCTTGATGTAGAAGATCACCCACTTGCACTCCGTGTGCTTCCTGACAGCGCGCAGCAGCAATTCGTGCTCGATGTTGTCAAACATGACTTTCATGTCGAATTCTAAGATCCAGCCATATTGCCAGCATCGCTTGCGTGTTACCGCTATGGCGTCCAGGGCCGATTTTCCGGGCCTGTAACCATACGAGTCCGGCAGAAAGACCGGCTCAATACACGGCTCAAAGACCAATTTGACCACCATCTGGGCTACACGGCCAGAAACGGTCGGAATGCCCCATTGTCGCATTCCCTTTCCGCCCGGTTTGGCTGTTTCCACCTTCCGTACAGGTACTGGGCTTTGAAGATATTCGCCTCCTCACCCGGCATGGCCGCCTCGTATACGATTTCTGTTCGTCAGGCCATCACGCCGCGGCGAGACTGCGGCCCCCTTCAGATTCCACCTCGCGGTGGACACCCTTGCCGTCCTGCTAACAGTTCCCCCTGTCGGGCCTGTAGAGGACTTGCACCTCCAAGTGCGTGCGCCCTGCCGGGCGCACGAAAATAAAAGGCGGCCCTTGCGGGCCGCCCTCGGAACCGGATATGGATTTGCGGAATTAGCCGAGCAGTTTGAGTATCTGCTGCGGCTGTTGGTTGGCCTGCGCGAGCATCGCCATTGCCGACTGCTGCAGAATCTCGTTTTTGGTCAAGCTGCTGACCGCCGAAGCCATGTCCACGTCTTCGATGGTTGACTGCGAAGACGTGTAGTTCTGGATACTCGTGGTCAGGTTGCTCATCGTGTACTGGAGTTGGTTCTGGAGCGCGCCGACATTACCCATGTATGAATTGATCGAGGTAAGAGCGGTATCGATAGCGTTCATGGCCGATTGAGCTGCGGCCTGGGTACCGATCGAGGTATTGCTCGATGAGACTCCAAGCCCGGCTGTGGTCGCGCACGTCAAAGAGACGGCAAACTGGTCGTTCACGTTATTTGTCGCGCCGACCTGGAACGTGACCACGACTGAGCCGCCAGTGCCTGTGCCGCCGCCGGCGATCAGGGTCGTCCCGCTATAATTGGTCGACTGCGCTATCTGGTCAATTTCGGATTGAAGGTCCGAATATTCGCCCTGGAGGGAACCAAGGTTCGTAGTCGATTCCTGACCGGAGGCAGCCTCGGTCGCAAGAGACTTCATCTGCACCAGGATGTTGTTGATCTGGCTGTATGCGCCGTCAGCGGTCTGGAGCATCGACTGAGCCTGGCTCGCGTTCTGAGAAGCAACGTTCATCGCGGCTATGCTCGCCTTGAAAGCGTTGGCGATCGCGTAACCGGCCGGGTCGTTAGCTGCCGAATTGATCCTGAGACCTGACGAAAGTTCGGTAAGGTCGTTCGATACCGAATTGTTCGTATTGTTCAACAAGTTCTCAATCGTCAGGGCATTCATGTTGGTGTTTACTACTAAGGGCATGACAAATCCTCCTTGATTTGTTCTTCTAACTTCCGTGTTGGGGGTTTATCCGGTTCCAATCCTCAGTTAAAAATACTTTTGATCAATAAATCGAATTCCCGGCCGGGGAACTTTAAGATTTTTAAGTCGGGAGCAAAGAAAAATCCGCCGCCGGACCGAAAAGTGACGAGTACAAAGCCCTCGACGAGGATATATCAGAAAAAATAAAAGGCGGCCCTTGCGGGCCGCCCTCGGAATCGGGAATGGATTTGCGGAATTAACCGAGCAGTTTGAGTATCTGCTGCGGCTGTTGGTTGGCCTGCGCGAGCATCGCCATTGCCGATTGCTGCAGGATCTCGTTCTTGGTCAAGCTGCTGACTGCCGAAGCCATGTCCACGTCTTCGATGGTTGACTGAGAAGAAGTGTAGTTCTGAATACTCGTGGTCAGGTTGCTTATCGTGTACTGGAGTTGGTTCTGGAGCGCGCCGACATTACCCATGTATGAATTGATCGAGGTGAGAGCGGTATCGATAGCGTTCATGGCCGATTGAGCCGCGGCCTGAGTGCCGATCGAGGTATTGCTCGATGAGACTCCAAGCCCGGCTGTGGTCGCGCACGTAAGAGACACAGCGAATTGGTCATTCGTGTTATTTGTCGAGCCGACCTGGAACGTGACCACGACGGCGCCGTTCGTGCCGGAGCCGCCGCCGGCGATCAGGGTCGTGCCGCTATAATTGGTCGACTGCGCTATCTGGTCAATTTCAGACTGAAGGTCCGAATATTCGCCCTGGAGGGAACCAAGGTTCGTACTCGATTCCTGACCGGAGGCAGCCTCGGTTGCAAGAGACTTCATCTGCACCAGGATGTTGTTGATCTGGCTGTAGGCGCCGTCGGCGGTCTGGAGCATCGACTGAGCCTGGCTCGCGTTCTGAGAGGCCACGTTCATCGCGGCTATGCTTGCTTTAAATGAGTTGGCGATCGCGTAGCCGGCCGGGTCGTTCTCGGCCGAATTGATCCTGAGACCTGACGAGAGTTCGGTGAGATCGGTCGATACCGAATTGTTCGTATTGCTCAACAAGTTCTCAATTGTCAGGGCATTCATGTTGGTGTTTACTACGAGTGGCATGGTAAATCCTCCTTGATTTGTTTTTTAACTTCCGTGTTGGGGTTTTCTTCAGTTTCAATCTGCAGTTCAAAATTGTCTTGACCTAGAAATCGAATTTATGGCCGGGGAACTTTAGGATTTTTAAGTCAGGATCGAAAAAAAATCCGCCGTCGAGTCGAAAAGTGACGAGTACAAACCCCTCGATCAGGGACGCTCTTCATTAGAGGGGCAGAAACGACCTTTAATCTTCTCGGCCTCTCGGCAACCCTGCGTGAGGAAAAAAGCTTTCCGTAACAACAACCTCGTCCGGTGCTTCTCCGTAACGAAAAAATCATATCCTCGACATGAAATTGGCAAGCATGTTCAGTTAATGTCACCGAAAATTGCCTGGAGGGAGCAAAATTGAAAACCTGTTTTGAGGAGAGGAACAAAGTGGAAAGCTTCAGCCTTAACTCCGCCCTTTTGAAAGACATTTTCCAAAACGCAAAGCCCCTGGGCCACAACGAAAAGCCCGACAATCTCAATCTTGGGTTTGGCTTTCTCTACTACGGCCTTGTAAGGGCGCTAAGGCCCCAACACCTGCTCGTCATAGGCTCCGGATTCGGTTTCAGCGTGGTGTGCTTCGCCCTGGGTATGAAGGACAACGGGGGCGGAATGCTCACATTCGTCGATCCGTCTTATTCACTGATCAAAAACGGGCCGTTCAGGACGATCGGCGGGAAAGACAAATGGAGCGAACCTCTGAGGGTGCAAGAGCATTTTAAGCAATTCGGCGTAGAAGACATAGTCACTCATTACAAATTGAGGTCGGACCAGTTCTTTACGACCTTCAAGGCCCTCGGGCTGCCAAAGATCGATATAGCCTTTATCGACGGCAACCACTCCTATGAAAATGTGAAAGAAGACTTCATTAACACTCTCGAACACGTGCGCAAGAATTCCTACATCCTTCTCCACGATTCCAACATCTACGTGCGGGAATTCATCGGACACGCGGGCGTAAAAAAATGGCTGAAAGTCGTCAGGAAGGAAAAGGAGTATTTCGAAATAATAGATTTTCCTTTTTCCTCCGGAATGGCGCTCGTTCACATTCTGCAGGATAATGTCCAGAGGTGTGCAATACAGCAGTGATTCCAATAATTATCGTACTTGTCTGCGCAGTAATTTTCGCCTCCATTTACCTGTTTTGGCGTCATGTCTGGTTTTTTCGCAATCCCCGCCGCATTATTCCTCCTGAAGGAACCGGCATCCTCAGCCCTGCCGACGGCACCGTCGTCTATGTGAGGCGAATGATGCCGCAGGAAAGCGTAATCAACATAAAACGCGGAATGAAAGCCACTCTGAACGACATCACAAGGGAGGACATAAACCGTCCGAAAATCCTCATCGGGATATTCATGAGCCCTTTCAACGTACACTATAACCGCATGCCGGTTTCCGGAAAAATAAGCTTCATTCACCACTATCCACCATTGACTGAAAACCTGTGCATGTTGTCTATGCACCTTCGCACGCTTTTAAGATGCGCGCCTTTCTACAAAAACAGCGCGCATATCGTCATAAACGAAAGAACGGTCACCAAAATCGATGGTCAATACCGCGGCAGGCAGCTCTCCTGCTACGTTGTCCAGATCGCGGCGAAAAGCGTTAACGGCATAGATGTATTCATGAGCGAAGAGACTAAGGCAAGCGCCGGAGAAATCTTCGGGATGATCCGCATAGGGTCTCAGGTGGACCTGGTGGTTACTCCCCTCGAAGGAATGAACGTCAAGGTATCCCCGGGCGAAAAGGTCAAGGCCGGGCAGACCGTTCTTATCGAATAAAAGCTGAAAGGACACGAGGAGCAAAAATGAAGATTGATCTGCACGTACATTCCAAATATTCAGTCCGCCCTTCACAATGGGTCCTCCAGAAGCTGGGCTGCCCGGAGTGCTTCACCGAACCGGCAGAACTCTACAGGATCGCCAGGCAGAAGGGAATGGACATGGTAACCATAACGGACCACAATACCATTTCGGGCAGCGCCGAGATCGCCCATCTGCCCGGCGCCTTCATCAGCGAGGAAGTAACGACCTACTTTCCCGACGACGGCTGCAAGGCCCATGTCCTGGTTTATGACGTAAACGATGCAATTCACCGCGAGATTCAAAAGCTCAGGGAGAATATCTTCGATCTTGTCCGGTATCTGAGGCTAACCGGCATCGTCCATGTGCTGGCCCACCCGCTATATTCGGTAAACGATAAACTGAACATAGAGCATTTCGAAAAATTTCTCCTGCTCTTCGAAAATTTTGAACTTAACGGCGCCAGGGATGATTTCCAGAACCGGGCGATAAGGCTGATTCTTGAAAATCTCACACCCCGAATTATCGATATGCTGGCCGAAAAGCATGGTATCGAGCCCCTTTTTAAAGACCCATGGCGAAAAAGCCAGACCGGCGGCTCCGACGACCACAGCTCTCTCAACATAGCCCGCCGGTATACGATGGTATTGGGCGCGCGCGACCTCGATGAGTTCCTCGACGGGATAGGAAAAAAGCGCAGCACTCCTGTCGGTGAGGGATCGACTCCATGCGTGATGTCCCACAACATCTACGGAATCGCTTACAATTTTTATAAAAGAAAGCTCAACCTCCAGGGGGATGTCCACAAGGACCCGGTTTTGCGTTTCCTCGACCGCTGCCTGCAGGCCGACTCCGAACCGGATGAAACATTGATGGCAAGGCTGATTTACTCGTGGAGGAAGCACAAATCTCCCAAGCAGCGCAAAGGACCCGGCATAGAGGAGCTTTTGCGCTTCGAAGCCCGCAAGCTCATTGAGGGCGACCCCGACCTCATGAACGGCGCCGGCGACTCCATAACGGAAAACAGGGCGGAGAAGTGGTTCGGCTTCGTGAACAGGGTGTCGAACAAGGTCCTTATCCATTTCTGGGATTCTTTACTGAGCAGCCTCTCGGGGGCGCACTTCTTCAACGTGTTCCACTCGCTCGGCTCCGCGGGGGCGGCTTACACGGTGCTCGCGCCCTACTTCGTAACGTTTACCGTCTTTTCGAGAGATCGGCGTTTCAGCGCCGCCGCCATGGAACACTTCGGAGTAAGAGAAGCCGACGGCCCGGAAGATGACCAACAGACAAAAATCGCTCACTTCACCGACACTTTCAATGAAATCAATGGAGTCGCCCTGAGCCTGAAAAACCAGCTCGAACTGGCGCGAAAATCCGGCAAGAACCTCACCGTAATTACCTGCACCTCGCAGACGCAGCCCCCCATGGAAGGTCTTACAAATTTCAGCCCTATCGGCGTCTATGAACTCCCCGAATATCCCGAACAAAAAATCTTTCTTCCCCCGTTCCTGGAAATGCTGGATTATTGTTATAAACAACAGTTCACTCAAATTCACGTCACCACTCCCGGTCCCATTGGCCTGGCCGGGCTGGCCCTCGCCAGGATCATGAAAATACCGGTTAGCGGCGCCTATCACACCGCCATTCCTCAGTACGCTCAGATCCTGACCGGGGACAACACGATAGAAGAACTTGTCTGGAAATACACAACCTGGTTCTATGACCAGCTGGACCTGATCCTGGTTCCATCCGGAAGCACCAGGCGCGAATTGACTGCAAGAGGAATAGAACCGGAAAAAATCTGTTTGTTTCCAAGAGGAGTGGATACCGTCAGGTTCCATCCTTCCAGTCGCGATGTCGAGTTCATGAAGGACCGGTTCAAAACTTCCGACGGTCCTAAAATCCTCTATGTCGGCAGAATATCCAAAGAAAAGAATCTCCATCTTCTCGCCGAGGCGTTCAGGCGCCTCATACAAACCCGCAGGGACGTCGAACTGGTTCTTGTCGGCGACGGGCCTTTCCTGGAAGAACTCAAGGCACTGCTGGCGGGGACACCCTCCATATTCACAGGCTACCGGGAAGGAGAAGAACTGGCGACAATCTATGCGAGTTGCGATATTTTCGCTTTCCCGAGCGCGACCGACACGTTCGGCAACGTGGTGCTCGAGGCGCAGGCGTCCGGACTACCCATCATCGTAACCGATTCGGGAGGGCCGCAGGAAAATGTGCTCCCGGAAAAGACAGGCCGGATCGTGCGGGCCGGAGATTCCGAAGCGCTGTTTCAGGCATTCGAATTCCTCCTCGCAGACCGCGTGAGGCTAAAAGAAATGGGAAAAGCCGCCCGAAACTACGTGGAAAATCGCTCCTGCGAACGCGCTTTCGATCAAACCTGGCAAATCTACCGGAGGGCGGAAATCGGAGGTCGGAGTTCGGAAGACAAAAGACGGAAATCGGTGGGCGAAATTCTAAAAGAAGAGGAGTTTTCACGAAAAGGTAACCCGTTCGACATGCTCATGAAACAAAAGGAGGTTTTAATCTCCCAATAAAGACTGCTTTGCAGGAAGAGGCGCAGAATTTTCAAGCGTTCCATGCCTTCCGCCGTTTGGTGCTTTAATTTCGATGCGCCTCTTCCGCCCCCCCTCCCGGACAACGCACCACCATCAGCCATTTTCGGTTACGCCTCCGCCCTCCGCCGCTCCAACATCCGACCTTTGACTTTCGACTTCGAACTTTTGACTTTCGACTTTGCTTCTCCGCATCTGCCTGGAGCCGGACAGAAAAATGAAAAACCACATAAGCACAGTGAATGCCGGCGCCAGGATGGAAAGCACTGCCGTGAGGTGTCCGCGCGTCTGCGCGATAAGGTCGGTGAGGCCGCCAAGGGCCTTATGCACGTTTGCGGGCATGGCAGGCGTACAGGATGCGCTCAGGGCGGAAACCCATTGGTGCGACGCATCGATGACCCTGCTCGCCATATAGAATATGACAGCCGTAAAAACCAGGTTGAAGAGTAAACACAGGGCCAGGGACTGGATGGCCCAGACTGTTTTGATTTTCATTGCCGCCCCGCCGAATCCTTTGCTTTTCCGTGGTTGAGACGGTGCAGCAACTGCTGCGAAATCTCAAACACTTTGTTCTCCAGGTCCTTTCCTATACAACCTTTTCGAACGAGCACCTCGAATTTTTCCCGATCGATTTCAAAAGCGTTTTCAGCCGCTCTTTGAATCACGTCCACTTCCAGGTCGACGTACCTGGCCCCGTAAGGATAGAGTTCGGTCGGGGTATTTATATTGTAGTAGTCGCCTATGCCGAGATGCTGCTTCGAAAAATAGCTGTGCTTTACATACCACTCGCCATCCCTTATTTCCGTGAGGCAGTAGTCGCCTTTGCGAATCGGCAGGTCCAGGCCGTCATAGCGGCCCTTCGAGAATTCACGCCTGAATACCACCATTTTGGGACCCGCGGACTGAAGGACCCCCAGCCTCGGACGCATAGGCCTGCCCGAGGGCCTTATATGTTCGAGCCTGACCACGCCTCCTTCGATCAAAGGACCTAAGATCGCCTTTCTAAAAAGCATATCCTCCAGGGAAGACCGATCTTCGGGGCGCCTGGAAAATTCGGCTTCCGCCGAATCGAGCAGATCCGTGTCTATGATCTTCAGCCTGTGATGGTTTCTGAGGGTGGGGACAACGGTTGACCTGATGGCGTCAAGTTTTTCCTTGGCGCCTCCGGGCAACTCCATGTTTGCGACCACCACAGGTTCACTGTCATCGGTAGGCAGTATACTGACGATGATGGCATCCAGGAGCAACTCCTGGAGGCGGATCAGCAACTCGCAGACATGGTCGGCTTCTCCCCTCGCCTCGATTCCCTGCCGGTCATCCCTGTCTCGAACCAGGATGTCATAGGGCAGATGATCCGGCAGTTCCGGGCGAAATCGCTCTTTTATTCTCTCCGAAGGCTGGACCACCTGGAACCCGCAATCGAGGGCCAGCTTCGTGAGCGCCGTACCGTAAATTCCCCGGATCTTGATGCTGGGCGACATCGCCGATCTCCCTTCGATTGAGGCCTCAACACCGCCTTGGGATTATCCCCTGAAAAATCCTATCCCGTCAATGCAAATCAGGTTTCCCTTAAATTCCGTTCTGCTTCCCAGGATCTTTTCGATCAGCCAGAGGCTCGATTCAATGTGGTCCGTGCGGCGTGGAACGAAAAACCGGCTTCGCCCTCGGGCCAGACCCGCGAACGGTATCAACTGATCGGCCGCAAACCTGTCCACGACGGCCCCGGTTTCCAAATCCGCAAGCAGACCCTCCACCACGCTCTCGGCAATCGATTCCGAACTGCGACCGCGCTTTCCCACCCCGTCGAAGCCGAGCAGACAACCCTGCGTGCTCTCCGCGCTAAGCAGCAGCGCCGCGCCGCTTTGAACCGCCGAACTGTCCTCGATGATTTCGATTTTCGGATCGAAGCCTTTTTTAACGAGAAGTTCCCGGCTCCTCTCAGCCATGCGCCGCGCAACGGCTTGTTTTACCAGATGAGATGCCATCGAGATTCCCTGAATCCTCGCGATATCTCCTCTTCGCATCTTTTCAAAAGGATCAAGAGGCCTCTGTGTCGGCTCTACCAGCACTTCCAGCTCGCCGTTTCCCTTCGGCACATACCCCGGCCGGATCATCCGCAGACTCACCCCGGCGCCCATCCGTCCCAGAAGGGGCAGCAACACTCTTTGCATGTGAAACGCCGTAGGGGCATTGTCCTGGAAAAGACCGCCCCGGATTTTAAAGCGGCTGTTACTCCTGGCGAAAAGCGCTGCCGGAATCAGGGTGAAGGCGAGCATGGTGGCCGAGCCCGCCGTCCCGATGTCCCATTCGAAAACCCCGGTATTTATGTCTCCGCCCGGATAGTAAACAATTTCCCCGGATCCCGCCTGCGCTCCTTCCACACGGCCGGACGTGAGGCTCGCGCAAGCTTTTACGGCAAGAACGTGCTGGGGGCGCAGCCCCTTTTTTTCACGCTTTTCTCTGATCCGAAACATGCGCATCGGACGGTCCAGCAGTGAACAAAGCGCAACCGCAACCCTTACCAACGCACCGCTTCCCGACTTTTCCGCCCCGTCGATCTCTATCACCGGAGTTCCTTTCCTTTCTCTTAGATAAGGCATCTTCGAGCCAATGGAAAGACGTTAAGAGTGAGCAGTGAGCGGGATCCCGGCTTTCCATAGTTTCGAGGCCTTACCGTTTTGAGCCAACCCGCCGCTTGTATTTACCGTCTCCGGGTTATTTTTTTACTTTTGCCTTTTTACTTTTTCTTTTTCAGTCGGCACACACCTTGCTCCATTACCTGCCAGCAGAGCCGAAAAACAAAGCCCGGTACCGCATCCCCTCTCGAATTAGCCGTACCTGGCACTTTTACAGGATTGGACGGTTTTGATGGGGATGTCAATTTTTTGAAAAAGGTCGAAGGTCGGAATGTTGACAGAAGGAAATTGACAATATGGATGAGATATCTGCGAGGCCACGACTTTCTCTTTGCATGATTGTAAAAGACGAAGTCAATTGCCTCCAACGCTGCATTGATTCAGTTAAAGATATTGTTGACGAAATCGTTATCGTAGATACCGGTTCAACAGATGGTACTCTGGACCTGGCGAAAAGGTATGCATCCAAAATGGCGCATATTGCCTGGATCGATGATTTTTCCTATGCCCGTAATATATCGATCGATATGGCAACCGGTGATTGGATTCTCATATTGGATGCAGACAATTATATAAAAAATGAATTTTGTTCGTACTTGTTGCAGTTAATTACAAAGCCGAATATGCTCGCTTATCAATTGATGATACGCGATCACTATGATGGCATCTACTGTGATCTATACCTTAATACCCGGCTTTTCAGGCGCATGCCATCCGTAATGTATACCGGAAGAGTCCACGAACAGGTTACTCCCTCTCTGCTGGAAATCGTGAAGTCTGATCCTACGTGGCGTTGTGACATTCTCAAAAATATAATTATTGAGCATGACGGATATATGCAGCAACGAATAAAAGAAGACAAAAGATCCAGAAATATTTCATTGCTTACAAAGGCATTGGAGGACGACCCTTCCGATATCTACAGAAGGTATAGACTTGCCCTGGCGCTTGGGGCCCAAACAGATATCGGCTTTCACCATCTATCCATTGCCTTGGAGGCACTTCTTCATCTTTCCCATCAGGAGATTCAGGAGCGGGCCTTTGCACATGAATTAATGGGAAATGTCGCTCTCAGTTTAGTCGGGGGAAAAGAACCGAAAAAGGCCCTTCAAATCTGCGCCGTTGCCGAATCATTATTTAGCAACCACCCTGTCCTCTCCTTTGTAAAAGCGCTTTCATACTATTTGACGCAGAATTTCGACAAGTCCTTGAGCAGCGCAAATGAGGCGTTGGCTATGGGATGGCCGCCCGGCAGCTTCGTTTGCAACCCTAACCGGCTCAGGGAGGATATTTACCTTCTGATTTCACGCTTACTACGGAAAAGGGGGGAGCATTCCTGGGCAGTCAACACTTTGAGGAAGGCGGTTGCGGAATTTCCCGACTCCCGACGGCTGATTCATGCGCTGATTCGAAGCGCCCTCGCAGTGAAAATGCCATGGGTGGCGCTTGATGAGGGCGCAAAATGGATGAAGTCTAATGGAGTGGATACAGAGTGTCTTCTCTTATGCGCTGACGCAGCTGAAATGCATGGAGAGGCCTCCAGTGCTGCAAGATGGCGCTCGTTGGCCGGCAAGTCCGCCGCCTGAAAAGGCCCGTGCTCAGCGTCCCGTCCATGTCGAGTCCGAAATCCGTTTGAGCCTGTCCTGCAGGAAGCTGCGGAAATCTTCACCATCCTTCCCGAAATCGATCCCGATTTCAGCCACGGCAAAAATGTTCCTCAAAAAAGGCGGCAGGCGCGTGAAATCCTTGGCGGTAGTTATGATCAACCCGGCGCCGTGTCTCGATGCCGAGCTTAAAATCTGTAAAATATCCTCCGAGGCGTACCTGTGATGATCGGGAAAGTCAAAGGACTGACAGACCTCGATCCCCGCCTTTCGAATATCGTCAAAAAAAGACTCGGGGGCGGCGATTCCAGCAAACGCGACGGCCCTTCGTCCCGAAAGGTCGCCGGGATGAAAAAGGGGACCTCCCCTTTCCAGCCTGATCCCCCTCAAGATGTGCCTGCATGCAAAGCTCGGAATGGTGGGGAAAAGGCTTCCGAGCCTGTTTTTGAGCGGAGCTGAATCGACATTTCCGTCCGCATGCGTAATCACGAAGACATCGGCCCTTTTGAGATTCGATGCAGGTTCGCGCAGCGGCCCCGCCGGCAGGACGAACCCGTTTCCAAAAGGATTGCGGCAGTCGAGCAGAACGATATCCAGGTCGCGGTCGAGTGCAAGGTGCTGGAAGCCGTCATCGAGAACGATAACGTCCACGCTTCCGCCCGCCAGCGCAGCCCCGCCGGAAGCGGCCCGGTCTCTACCGACCCAGACGGGCGTCGAGGGCAGGTATTCGGACATCATGACGGGCTCATCTCCAAACAGTTCCGGCAACCGCTCATCGAGCGAAGGCGGAATCCGTCCGGGATTTTTTCCTTTTGCGCCGTATCCCCTGCTCAGAACGGCGGGATGAAAGCCGATTTCAAGCAGGAATTCGCACATCCAGATCGTAAGAGGTGTTTTCCCCGTCCCTCCGACCGACAGGTTCCCGATGCTTATTACCGGCGCCGGCAGTTTTACCCGCCTTTTCAATAGACTTGCCTGATCTTTGCGCAGCCCTTTTTCATAGAGCACGGATGCGGCCTTAAGGATTGCCGCCGGACCTGACCGGCTCTGCCCAGCCGGAATTGCGCCCCCCTCAGCAGGACGCCAGGCCTGCCGGATTCTCCGGCTCGCTCTTTTGTAAAGCTCTGCTCTGAAATCGGAAACGACCTTCATGACTAAATCATCTATACCAATTCCGGCAATCTGTCCCGCGAAATTTGTTTCCGTGCGCCGCGCTATCCATTGTTCCCTGCTCACCACTCACTATAGACCATTCAATATCTGTTCGTGATGTCCTTATTGTGATACCATCGCAAGGGTAACTTCATTTACGGAGGTCTTCCCAGCTTGAAACCCACCAACGGCGGATCAATCCCGAGCTTGCCCCCCGATGCGGCTACCGGCACCATCGGCAGCCCGGTCCTCGCTCCAGCCCTTGAAAAGCTCTACTGCCATTACAACAGTTTCGAGCATATACACCCGGACCCCCTGGAATTCGTCTATCTCTACGACAGCAAATCCGACAGGGAGATAAGCGCTTTGATCGCCTCGGCGCTCGCCTACGGCAGGGTGCGCCAGATCCTGCGCAGCGTGAGTACGGTCCTCGACATCATGGCTCCGAGTCCATCGTCTTACCTTCTTGAAAACGGCCCCGCCGATATAAGGAACGCATTCCGGTCATTCAAACACCGCTTCACTACCGGGGAGATGCTGTCCAGCCTTCTTGCAGGCATTGGAAAACTGATCGTCGAATATGGGTCTTTGGAGTCATGCTTTCTCGCCGGATTCAGTCAAGGGGACCGGAACGTACTTCCGGCCCTCGCGGCATTTGTTAAGAAAGTCGAGCACGCCTCTGGACGAGTTCTGCCGACGTTTTTACCTTCCCCCGATGGAGGCAGTGCCTGCAAGAGGCTCAACCTCTTCCTGAGATGGATGGTGAGAAGCGACAATGTCGATCCGGGAACCTGGCAAACTGTTCCGGCTTCTCACCTGATAGTGCCGCTCGATACTCACATGCACAGGATTGCGGCAAAAATGGGACTGACACGCCGAAAACAGGCGGATATCCGTTGCGCAATCGAGATTACCGACGCTTTCGCGTCGATCCGGCCTGACGATCCCGTTCGCTATGACTTCGCCCTTACCAGGTTCGGAATTAAGCCGGAGACGCTGCAAATGCACCATTTTTTTTCGCTGATTAAAAACGGAGTGGAAGGATGAAAAATCAAGTAAAGCTTTATGCTCTATCCACGTGCATCCATTGTAGAGACACCAAAGAGTTTCTGAATAAGTGCGGTGTGGATTATGATTGCGTAGACGTCGATAAGCTGCAGGGCGAGGAGCGGCGCCAGCTGATCGAGGAAATCAAGCAGACCAATCCGGCGTGCGCCTTCCCGATGCTTATGATAGGCCCGAAGGTAATTATCGGGTTCAAAAAAGAAGAGATCAAGGAGGCGCTGAACCTGGAATGAACGTCGAGCAGCTCTATGAGTTCCTGAGAGAAAAACAGGAAGCCAAAGGTTATTTTTTCAACCGCGATACCCCCAGGGTGTTCGATCTGCTGCGAGGGCTTCAGCAGAACATGGAACGCTACGGTTACATGTGCTGCCCGTGCAGGCTGGCGGCCAATGACCGGGTCTGGGACCGGGACATAATCTGCCCGTGCGTCTACAGAGAGCCCGATGTCGCAGAGTATGGCAGCTGTTACTGCGGGCTCTATGTTTCAAAGGAGTGGAACGACGGAAAGGTCCCGGCCGTATACGTTCCCGAGAGGAGGCCGCCGGAAAAGACATTCGGAGTCAGATAACACCGGCAGAGCCGGTGGCTCGCCTTTGGCCCTTTACTAGATAATTGATTGATAAATCGAATCGAGAGCTTGCAACTCTCGATTTTTTATTTCAGTATGATCTAGGTATTTAACTAGACACCAGCAACCTTAGGCCCGGCTCTCACAAAGGAGGCGTCCAATGGGGTATCCTACCAAGGTGCAGCTGATCAAACGACAGCAAAGCGAGCAGTGGTATATCAACTTTCCAGCCGCTGTGGCACAGGCAATGGAGTTTGAGCGCGGCGAGACGGTTGAATGGATCATTGAGGATAAATCGAGCCTTGTCCTGCGCAGGGCGAAGACACCACCATCGGCTTTGAAAAAAAAACTCCTGGAATAGCGGGGGAGTTCGACCGACTCTTCGAGCGCACCCGTTGTGCTTTTGCTCAAGAACGCACCTTTGAGCGTGCTCGCACTCTGGCGATAAGTTCCTTGGTCGGGTTGGGGCGTAAGACTGTAAGCGGGATGCTATGCGCCAGCGGACAGCAGTTTGCCGACTGGTCCGCTGCTTA
>JAJYTC010000060.1 GCA_021793275.1 Deltaproteobacteria bacterium
CGATAGGCCTGTCGCGGCTGGAAGCCGCTCCTACAGAGTCGCCAGGCCCATCAAAGATGTTTTCGGACAGCCTCTTTGAGGGGCATGCGGAGTGTGCCCATGGAATTTGAAAGAATCGAGGTTTGCACCCGGGACGAGTACAAGGGGGCACAGGAACCTCTATCTTTTGTGTGGCGCGGCGAGGAGCACCGTATAGCACAGATTGTCGACAGGTGGTACGAAGGCGGAATTGATTCCACCCGAATGCCTATGCTCTATTTTCGCGTGAAAACCGTTACGGGTGAAATTTTCCTGATCAGGTATCATGAGTTTTTCCAGGCGTGGAGTATCGCGTTGTGAACAGGCGGGAGGTTCAGTGGTCCGAATTGCTGTAATAGACGGTCAGGGTGGTGGAATCGGGACCACCATAATCAAGAGGATAAAGGAAGTTTTCGGCGAACGCGCCGAGGTGTGGGCGCTCGGAACAAACGCAATCGCAACGGCCCAGATGATGAAAGCCGGAGCGAACCGCGGCGCCTCGGGCGAAAACGCAATTCGGCACAGTGCCGCGCAGGTTGACGTAATAATCGGAACTATCGCCATCTTGCTTTCAAATGCCATGATGGGAGAGATGACTGCTTCCATGGTGTGCGCCATCGGCGAATCGAGGGCCGCCAAGTTGATCCTGCCTCTCACCCAGGAACCCATCTCCGTTGTGGGAACCATCCGGGAACCACTCCCGCACATGGTCGACAGGCTCATATCCGAACACCTGTCGCAATATGTGGGTTCGAAGGAGGGAAATTGATGGCGGCGCAGGAACCCGATATCAGAACGCCTATGCTGGTCCTGGGAGGCGCCAGGAGCGGGAAAAGCTCCTGGGCGGAATCCATTGTCAACCGTTTTCCTCCTCCTTATGTCTATGTTGCAACCGCCCAGGCGCTCGATGATGAGATGAAGCTGCGAATACAACTGCACAGGCAACGCCGCAAGGATCTGTGGGAGACGATTGAATCGCCGGTAGAACTCTCATCGGTCCTTGAGAACTTGACTGGCCTGGGCAGACCGGTGCTGGTGGATTGCATAACGCTTTGGCTCAGCAACATGCTTTGTTCCGAGTCGAGCGAAACCGAAGCCGCCGTTGACCGGTTATGCGAGACAGTACGCTCCGTCGATTATCCCCTTGTGATCGTCTCAAACGAAACAGGGGCCGGGATTGTTCCGGACAACCATCTGGCTCGCGCGTTCCGCGACCTTTCGGGGTTTACGAACCAGAAACTTGCCGCGGTCTGTGCTTCGGTTTTTCTGCTCGTGGCCGGCCTGCCGATGCGTCTTAAGGGATAAGGAGACAAGGCCGATGGGTTCGGCAAAGTCTACGCATTTGGAAATTCTGAGGATGCTGAGGGACAGTGAGGGCAGCTTTGTATCGGGGGTTACCCTCGCTGAAAAAGTCGGAATCAGCCGGCCCGGGGTCTGGAAACATATCAACAGGCTCAAACAGATGGGCTATGAGATTCAAAGCCGCTCGAGGCGGGGTTATATGCTTGTGGCCGTTCCCGACTCGCTGGCCCATGGGGAAATCGTTCCTAATCTGAATACCAGGTGGCTTGCCCATACGTATCATTACCTCACTACGCTTGGATCGACAAACGATTACGCTTTGATTTTGGCTGCCGAGGGCGCCCCCCATGGCACCGTGGTGATCGCAGAGGAACAGACAAAAGGGCGAGGGCGCCTCAAGCGGGAATGGATGTCGTGTGCCAACCGGGGGATTTATCTTTCCATACTTCTAAGAGACCTTCTGCCGATCCGGATCGCGCCGCAGACCTCATACATCGGTTCTCTCGCTCTGGTAAAAACGCTGCGGGAAGAGTTCGGGATCGCCGCCTCCATCAAGTGGCCTAACGATGTATTGATAAACGGGCGCAAGGTCGCCGGAATTTTGACCGAAACGCAGTCGGACCAGGATTTCACGCGATTCACCGTGGTGGGAATAGGCATCAATGTCAATCACAGCAGGCAGGAGATGGCCGGACCTTTTCGATACCCGGCCACTTCGATCGCCATCGAAACGGGATTTGCCGTCAAGAGACAGAAAGTGCTCCTGGAGTTTATCGGCCGCTTCGAGCGTGAATACGAACGTTTTCTCGAAAAAGGACTCTCGGCCCTGCTGCCTGAGATCGAGCAATATTCGGAGATGATGGGTAAAACCATCACTGTGGTGTACGGAAACCGCGAGATGGTCGGAAAGGCCTGCGGTATCTCTGCCGAGGGAGCGCTCCTGCTTCTGCGGGACGATGGAACTCAGGAGCCTGTCTGGGCGGGTGATATAGTGCGCATCGAGGGCGGCATCTAAGCGGGGTTGGCCGCCGCGCCCCTTGAACTTACGTCCCTCTGGCGCGCTCCACGGCTTCCTGCTTGCGCTTGCACTCTATGCACAAGGTAGTCACCGGCCTTGCGATCAGACGCTCGAAACCGATGTCGTCGCCGCATTCTTCGCATTGACCGAAATTTCCATCCTCTATCCTCTGGAGCGCTTCGCGTATTTTTGCGATCAACTTTCGTTCCCGGTCGCGGATCCGGAGCACGAAGTTCCTGTCGGATTCAAGCGTCGCCCGGTCGGTGGGATCCGGGAAGTTCTCCTCGTTATCGGTCATCCCGGCCACGGTCTTTTCGGCTTCCGAATAAAGCTCATCCAACCTTTTAAGAAGGACTTCCTTAAAATACGCCTGAGTTTCTTTATCCATATTCAGACTCCGCTATGAATCTCGAAAATTTCCGACTACCACAATCGTTAGAAACAGTAAAGAAAAACCTTCCCAAAGACCCGGCTTCACAAAAAAAACAGCCTCTCAATGGCTAATCGCGCTCGAACACCCCGCTCTTGCCACCCGTTTTAAAGGTCAGACGGGCTTCCCGGATCGTCATGCCACGGTCGATAGCCTTGCACATGTCGTAGATTGTGAGGGCAGCATTGGTTACCGCGACCAGCGCTTCCATTTCTACGCCGGTCCTGTCGTTGGTTTTTACCCGCGAACTGATCCTGATTTCACTCTTAACCGGGTCGGGGAAAAAATCCACCTCGATTGCCGTCAATTGAATCTGGTGGCAAAGCGGAATAAGCTCCCAGGTCCTTTTTGCAGCCATTATCCCAGCGAGTCTGGCAGCCTCGAAAACATTGCCTTTGCGGATATCCCCGGCGCAGATTCGCCTGAGCGTCTCTTCGGCAAGGCTGACAAAGGCCTCGGCCCGGGCTTCCCTCCAACTCGGCGCCTTCTCGCTTACGTCCACCATCCGAAGACGCCCCGCGGAATCTATATGGGTAAGTTCACCTGCTGACATCGTCCCGCTAGCCTCAACACCCCTCTATGATGTGCACGAACAATACCAGATCGCCCGGTGTCGCTGTCCGAACATCGGCGTCACCTGCCCCTGAGACCCGAATCCTCGTTCCGTTGGTGATCCCCGCCGGGATCCACACCCGCAGCGAACATGTTTCCTCAATTTCGCCAATCCCGCCGCATAGGCGGCATCCTGAGCGCATCAATCGATTATAACATTGACAGAAAACATTCCTCACATAGCTGATTTCCTCGTGGAAGCCACCGTTTTTAAGTGAACTCCTCGAAATCTGCAGGTCAAACCTGAGGTCGCTGCCATGTGTGGTCCTTATCTGCCGCTTGCCTATACCGAACAGGTCTTGAAATATCTCATCGAAAGAGGCTGCCTCACCTCCCTCGCTGTGAATGTCTGTCCAGGATGAATCGGAAAACCTGTCCTTTAGCTTCCGGTAGCCGTTAAGCCTGTCGTATTTGCCCCGTGCAGCAGGATCTTTTAGCGTTTCATAAGCCTTGCGGACTTCTCTGAAACGCTCGGCCGCCGTTGGATTACCGGGATTACGGTCGGGATGCAGCTTCATTGCCAAATAGCGAAAAGCGCTGCGTATCTCCTCCTGGGAAGCCCGAACCGATATGCCCAGCGTCTTATAGTAGCAGGTTTTCTTTCTTGCTCCCGCCTTTTGTTTCACGTCCAATCCTCGCGCCGCAATAATAATTAATTCTATTAGGAATGTAGCCATAAAACAAGAAGGAAGCGGGAAGCAGGGAGCAGGGAGCAAGAAAGATCACGTCCCGAACCTTTTCATGGTTCAGGGTATCCTGCCTGGAGCATGAAAGGCTGCGGTGCATTGGCTTTCAGCCGCTTGATTTCACCGCTGGTTCGCGGGGGCGCCCTGGCGGAAGTTTGCATTAGGCGGTAAATTGGCCGGGGGGCGGCCCGGCGGGACAGGCATGGGGGCACGAAGCGCCTGTTGCGGGTTTCTCGGACGAAAACCCTTCTGGAACATGGCGCCGTTATGAAGCCCCTGGTTCATCCCGGGCTTTCCGTTGTAAGGAGAAGGAGCGGCGACGGAAGGCGGAGGCGACGCGGGCGCAGCTATCCTGTTCGCGGAAAAAAGACCCAGCGTATAGGTGCGACCGCTTCTTTCGAGTGTGACGCTTTGAAGCTCGATTTTTGTCACGCGGTATTCGTTAACCCTATCTCCAACGCGAACCGTGACAAAAGGCGAGACTGGATAAGCCTCCTGGCCTGGGGCACTCATCGGGATGTTCTTCAGCCGCAGCAGCGCTACCCTCGAATTGTTCCGGAAAACTACTCCGTCGAGTTGGATGTTTCCAATCGCCATCCCCGGCCCCGCTCGTTCCGAGGACATCGATTCGCTCTGAGGCAACGGCGGCTTACGATCCTGCGAGAACAGATCCTTTTCAACCATGATCGGAGTGGCGGCAAAAAGCGGGCTGCAAAGGGCTCCCAGCAGCAGAAACAAGCAAACGATAAGCACTCTTTTAATTATCATCTCTCCTGCCCTGTGCCTCTCTCCCCGGCCGAGGGGACCGTCCAGGACCGCAAGCTTTCAGCAATCTTTGCCGGCTTGCAGGACCCGGCAAAAAAATTCCACTCTTGCACAATAGAAAATTGAGAGTAATAATTAAAAACTTGTAACAGCGGGAACCGGACGATTCCTCCGGCGTACCGCCCGACGACAACCATTGGAAAGGCTGCTTAAGATGCATACCGGACTT
The DNA here is from genome assembly GCA_021793275.1 of Deltaproteobacteria bacterium. Classification (GTDB taxonomy): domain Bacteria; phylum Desulfobacterota; class Syntrophobacteria; order Syntrophobacterales; family Syntrophobacteraceae; genus SbD1. Next base: position 5,061 of record JAJYTC010000060.1, read on the forward strand.
ATCATTGTCGGCATTCTTGTCTTCTACTTTGTTCTGAACAAATGGATATTGCCCAAACTGGGCGTACACACCTGAATGTCTGACACCTGTGGCGCGGAGCGCCCTGCGGAACGTAGAAAACAACCGAAGTAGCTCGGTTCGCAGCACCGCTTAAAGATACATCTTCGAAAAGCTGTCCATCATCTCATGACCGGCCTCGTGAGTGGCGGGGCCGGTCTTTTATCTTTTACGAGGGTTGAACTCGTCCCCCCTATATTTCCATGCGTCTTCGGCAACCGACTTTTTCGGCCCAGTGACGTAGGCTTAAACTTTGAATCGCATACAGAAATTAACCAGTTCCCGTATCTTGGCAATCTCTTCAGACGGCCCTGAAAATGCGGCGCCAACGTCTGTCTTCTTATGAATCTGGTTATATTTCACACTCGTTACCCTGCATTGCACATCTTTTACCAACTGATCGTTAGGCAGCGTGAACGTAAGTATAAATCCGAGGCCTTTAAACAAGGAAATAATCTTTGGTATTTCCACGGAACAGCCTGTTTCGCTGATATCTTTAACAGTCCCAGGCAGTTTGATATCGCTTATATCCGCCAGTGCTTCAAGATTCACCTTGATTCTTGGCGAGTCTCTCAACTGCTCTACTTCGAAGGTCTGCGGATAATCGATGCAAATAATATTCTTAATAAGCTCCCTGCTGAACCGGCTCCTGAATGTAAACATATATCCATCATGTAAATAGGCAATCACCAAATCATCTTCAACGATCGCCGTTATATTTTCGCTAATTGAAAAAACCGGGTTTTCGATCATTATAAATTCTTTCTCGAGAACCCCTATAATTTTGCTTTTTGCCCTGTGAGAACGGTTCGACGACGAACGGAGCAAAAGCTCCGAGCCAAGTTGAAAGGGGATTTTTTTGTAAACGATCATATTAAATTCCCAACGACAATTTCGCTTGTATACCGCTTCAGCGCTATAATATTTTATAGCACACCTAACATGAGGATTTCAAAAAGAAATATTTTTCCGGCGCAGTGGTGGCGCGATAAATTCGAAAGCCTTATCGTGGGGAGTGCCGACGGGAAGACCAACAGCCTCCGGAGCCGCGAAGGACAAACGAACTTTATGCCTTAAGGAGAGTTCATGCGCATGAATTATCAGTTCTATGGAAGCCGGCACAAGAAATTTGTTTTGGCGGGGTGTCCCGCCGCGGGCGTGTCCCCCTCGTCCCAGCGGCCCGATACACCCTCGGCACTGCATACGGGAGAAGTCATCGAGACGGCGACGGGCCGCGTTATCGGCATGGACCAGCTTGCAGCAAAACTCTCGGAGGTTTCCGTCGTATATGTGGGGGAGACGCACACAAGAGGTGAAGACCATAAGGTTCAACTCGAAATTCTGAGAAAACTCTCCCATGGCGGCAGATGCGTCCAACTGGCCATGGAAATGTTTCCGGCAAACGCTCAACGGGTCCTCGACCGCTATATTGAAGGGGGAATATCCGAGCGGGATTTCCTCCGGGAGGTGAAATGGAATGAGGTTTGGGGATTTCCCTATTCCCTTTACAAAGACCTCATCGACTGGCAGAAACAAAGACGCATGCCGGTCATCGGACTGAACGCGCCCCACCCTCTTGTAAGAAAGATAGCCCGCCACGGCCTTGGATCTCTAACTCCCGACGAACGCTCCCAGGTGGCCCGCGTATTTCATCTCGACGATGTCGCCAACCGGCAACGGATCGAAAAAGCGTTCATGGCGCACGGAAGATATCAGATCAAGGACTTCGAATCCTTCTTCGAGGCGCAACTCGCCTGGGAGGAAACGATGGCTCAAACCCTCGCTCGACGTCTCGGCCAAAAGGAGAGCATAATTCTGGTCGTCCTGGGAAAAGGACATATAAACAAGCGTTACGCAGTCCCGCATCTAACCTTGATTCGAAGGCCAAACACCACCTGCAGCACAGTAGTCACGGTCCCGATAGATTATCCAGCGAGCGCGATCGGCCCGAACCTCGCGGACTACGTCGTAATAGCCGGCCAATCCGAACCGATTCACCACCCTTGACTCGGCGCTATTATCGAGCCGTCAGCCTCAGAGCCCGGGGGCCGTATTGCGGCGGTCCTCCCCGATGCCCCCGCGGATGCGGCGCGGCCTGCAGAATTCTCATCGAACGAAATAACGTCCGGCTGACGGTCGAGGTGAGCATTCCAAGCTAAAAAAAGGCACAAGCGAAAAAGCGACCGGAGGCGGAGAAATCGGTCCGTACGGCTAAACTTAAAAAGCCGCTCGGGCATGGATCGGCGGGAAGAATTCTTGTTTCCGGTAAACCCTTATGATATAAGGATTCACAAAAAATGGGCTGGCGTAGCTCAATGGTAGAGCAGCTGATTTGTAATCAGCAGGTTGGGGGTTCGACTCCCTTCGCCAGCTTCAATAAAATCAATTAGTTATGCTCATCCTGGCAGTCGGTCAATTCCCCTCGGGAAGCACAGGGGAAGCACGCGGATCGACTTCACGCCTTCCGGCTGCTCGAACCTTTCTTCCAACAAAGACTTGTTGGATGTCACCCCGCGCCACACCTCTTTCTGCTTCACTGTTTAGGCTGTTAATTAATTTCCGCCTGCGGCGCGGATGTCCTTGATTAACATGAAGAGGTGCCGGCTGTCGCTAGGCGATGAAATGAACCCAAACTCCCGGTAGAAAGCCGCCGCCGCGGCGTCTTTCGCATGAACAGCCAAGGCGCGCATGCCGACCATATTGGCAACCTGCAGGGTACGCCCCAGGGCATCCAGAAGCAGCCCGGCCCCTATCCCGCGACGCTGCCAGTCTCTATGCACGGCCGGCCGCGCCAGTGCGTGAAGCGGTATCGGATAGCGCGGCACTCCCTTAACAACGCAATCGGGCGCATCAGCGTGGCGAACTTCACCAGCGACAATTGTGTAGTATCCGATCACCGTCTGGCCGCTCAGGCCTACGTAGGTTTGCGAGGAGTTCATTTGTTGCCCCTGCAGCGCATGGCGGATGAGGAAGCGATCGCGCTCGGTCCGACCACACGTGAACGCCTCGACTTCACAAATGCACGCAATCAGATGCTGCGCCGGCGTAAATACTCTGCCAATCGCTGATAGCGGTGATCCTGAAGTAAATCGGGTGAGGCCTGAGAAATTGCAATCAGGCAAGGCCCCAGTTCCTTCGGAGCCCACGGTTGATCATTGAGGATTACGTTCAGAAGGCGCAAAGTGTGCTCTGGGAAGCGTCCCGCCAAGTTGGATTGATGCAGGAGATTAATGACATAGTGAGGGTGCTCTATAGGCTGCAGCCAGTCCAGAACTGCCGTCAGGACTGAAGGGAATTCGCCGCGCGCAGCTATACTCAGGCGAGCAAACGATTCCGCAATGCTATCCGTAGCAAGCTCTCGGGATTTTGGCCAGATATATTGCAGGAACGGTTGGATGCGATTTTTCCAATAATCCTCTCGCTGCTCTCCTGCACCTTCCAGGGTTCGAACCAGCGCCTGAGCTGATTCCTGCAACCCTTCCAGCGGCAAATTGCTAATGGCAACCTCAAACTCCTGCCTCGTATAACCCTCTACCTGGTCTAAGGAGGCATAGGTCAGGAACGCGGCAAATTGCCCACCGTGATCACCCAGTTGAGCATAGTGATAAGCGGTATCGAGGAAGTAATCTTTGAATGCTATCAGTAGTGGCCTGTAGAGACGCGGAGACCAGAGAAAACCCTCCCAGACCGCTTTCGCCTCCGTCTGATTGGCGCTCCAGTCAAACAGTGGCAGCAAGTATTTCTCTGTCCAGAGTCGATCCACGCGGAACAATGCAATCAGTCGAGATGCAAGCAAAACCCGACCGTGGCGGAATTGTTCTACTTGAGAGTCGCAAAGTCGGGTAAAGAACGGCTCTAAATCGCCGGGCAATTTGTCATTGTCGTTCGGCGTGCGTTTAAACCAAAAATTCAGCAACGCCTCAGTGATATGGCCCACAGGATGGTTGATGGCTCTCCCTACCGGATCGTGCGTGTCAACTCCATTCTGATACGGCAGGGCAAGTACGCGCCGACACATATCAAGAAAGATGGTTTCATACCTGTCCATGGATTTAGAAATGGTCTCCAGCCACCACGAGACGCTGTGTGCAATTTCCTGCAAAACGTCGTCGGGCATTGTTTGGATGAGAGGGGCAATGAATCGCCACGAACGCTGTACTCGTGCTTCCTCACTCCAAGCCTGCAAGGCTTCTCGCCAGCGCTGTGGCTGCCAAAGATCGTCCCGGGCAAGATCGCACAGGGCATAGGCACAATGAAAGAACCGTGTGCGGCACGTCTCAAGCCAAGTGTCTTCAGAAAAAGGTAGTCGGGAAGGTGGTGTCTGCTTCAGCCAGTTGACCAATTCACGTCGCTTGCGCGGCGCTATGAAAATATCGCGGGTATCATCGTAACCAGGGTCCCCAGTGCCGCTCATCCAATGGGCAAATTCGTCGCGCTCATTGATTGCCAATTTCCATCCTGGGTTTGCAACGGACAGATTATTCAGCTTCTGCAAGGCGGCATGACCAAGATTTCCACCACTCGCCTGAAGCTTTGCGAGATGCAGCCAAATCTCCCGCTCCACAAGGGACCTCCAGCGCTCAGGGTCTATGTCGCCCCGGTACATTACACGAGGAGGGCCAGCGAGAATTGCGGTTTCCAGCCTTTCTCTGGGACCTTGAGGAAGCCTGGCCCCTTGTAGTACCAGTAGGCGCATCGTTTCCCGTTTAATATCGGGCGACCACAGCCACCATGAGTCATCTGCCAAGAGCCAGTCCACCCAAGCATCTGCCGGAATGCAGGAATCCTGGCTGGCTGCGAAAAACGCCAGACGCTTGAAGGTGAAGTATGGTAAGGTGAACCATTCCAGTGCAATCCGAGCTGCCCGCGCGGAGTCGATTACGCGGACGGCCTGCCACGCATCACGCAGCAGCTCAATCAGGACGGTCCAATCGCGAAAGCCCCGGTTCTGCCAGTGCGGGCTGATGGATGGCAAATCCCAATGCGAACGATCATCCCGATCGTCCGCTTCGCCGAGTTCGCAAAGCAAATCGAGGGCATCACGCAGCAATTGATGAAAGTCATTCAGCAGGAATGGCAAAGCTTCACGCCAGTCGTCGGAATTCGCTAAATCCTTGATCCAGTAATGGGCGTTGTCGGTCGCCAGCACCAATTCCCAATCGATAAGCTGTTTCAGACGTTTCGGGGCACCGTTTTTTTCAGACCGCTCGCCCCAATTGAAGGGTTTCCTTAGTTCGATTTTCGGTGAAAGGAATTCGCGTAACTGCAAGCGAAGCGTGGTGGTCATACCGTCACGTTTGAGCCGACCCTTCCAACGGTATAGATCCACATCACGCCCGGGTGATTTCACGCGGCCGGTCAACAGCAGGCGCCATAGTATCCGCATCAGCGGTTGCGGGATGGCATTCGGGGAATTGATTCGGATTTTCTCGATCTCGGCTATATTCTCCTCTCTTTCCAGTTGGAGGAATCTATCCAGCTCATTTTCGATCAACCAAACCCATCGGTCATGAAGTCGGACGCCACGCTTTGTCAGCTGAAGGATCAATGCCGGATCGTCCAGATGCCGCACCAGCCAACGGGCCAATTGGAACATCACGTCATCCCATCGGCTGTCCGTTGCACCTCCAAATAGCAATGACATCCATGGCGCGTGGGTATAAGGCGTGGGACGGCGACTTAGGCTGAAACTAAGCTTGTCGTCGACTGCCGCGAGAGGAGGAATGCCAAAACGCTCCAGATCTCCATTCCTGTATCGATCTTCTGAAAAAGCCTCTAACCACTCCAGCGGCGGAACGGGGTTAAAATCTGCGAAGTGTTTGGCAGGCAAGCCGGATTCGTGTGAGAGAGCCCAAAGCATTCGGCCCACAAAATCGTCTTGCCTGGTGCTCGCTGACGGACGCGCCATCGCATAGTCTACCACGATGCGCTCCCTACCTAGAACGCCGTCACGGTAGGTCTCCGCCCAAGTCTTCAAAGTGAGATGCAAGGCAGAATGATCGTGTGTCCGAGCAGAAATCTCGTAAAGGATTGGCACAACACCTTTAGCTTTCCACTCGTTGGTTTTGGAGCTCTCCTGGCCAGGATCACAATCGCCCAGCGCATAAGCTTGTGGCGTAGTCTCTCCCAGCATCCGGTCAGCGGCCAAGGCATCCATCATGTAGCGCAGCACGGGATCATTGATGCTGTACCCAACGAAGCAAACAAGATAGCCGCGGAATAGCTCACTGACAAAGCGTGCCGCCCAGCGCTCGGTCAAATAGGCCAGACCGAAATCCCCACTGGAGAGCACCAGCCGGTTAAGAGCGCTATCATCAGCGAGTTTTGGCAAAAGGCCGTGCAAGTACACCAGTCCGTTCCATCGGTGATTTTTGGGAATCGGCAGCAACGGCGCTGCAAAGGTGTTTACTGGCTCTCTTGTGTGCTTAGCCACTCGCTCGAAAATACGATCAAAATTGGTTGTCACCAGCCTCAAGGCACCTTCGCGATTGCGTGCTAATTGTAACAATGAGGCGTGGGTATCGGTCGCCCCCTTTCGGCGGAAATGGGGCTGCAGGATCTTCGTCAGTGCCTTGCGCACAGTCAAGCGGCCCTGGCCTGGCAAGCGTCGCTCAAGCAAATCCAGTGTGGCGTCAAACTGATCGCGGTTATATGCGTCCTGCTCAATGGAATTGCGGTCTGTCCCCACAAGGCGGTAAATTTCGTCTATTAGTCCCTTGAACCCCGGTAGACCAGCCGGATAGGAAATACCGGCGCCGCAGAAGAAAACCACGCGGCCTTCCTCATGGGCTTGCAGAAGTGCATCAGGAATATCAGGTCCGTTGGCCACGAATTGCATTTTCCATCCTCCGCTCAGGGAGACATAACGTGTGATTGGATGAACTCGGTTCTTATTGTCTTTTCACGGTATTATGTATGAAAAATATTGGCAAGTTCTTTTCCGATCACAGAAATCTCAACTCTACTCCACTCTTATGTTATGAAAGTCCCAAATCGGCCTAAGCTTCCATCTCAGCATCCGGTCCAGGGAGAGCTGCTATGGAATCGAGCTCGGGCAAGGATTCTTCCGCTATCGCCTGCAGTTCGCCGCACATTCCCACCATGTTGAGGCTGACTCGCCGGATCTGCTGCTCTCGTTTTTTCCACAGACGCGCCATGGCTGCCTTTTCGGAATCGAGACCACGCTTCATCGATGTAAACGCATCGACAACGACCCGCACCTTCTGAGCAAATTGCGGGCTGCACAGGTAGTGGTAGAGGGCCTCCATTTTTTCGTTTTGGTTGAGGCTTACCAATTTATTTTTGTTGGCCTCGATGAGCATGATGCGCAGCGTTTCAGCCATGGGCCGGACAGCGCAAGCGTTGATGACCCAAATGTCATCGATCATGCAGAAGGGTTCGGTCGTCTGCCTCGGCATGACTGTCGTAACCAGGACGGCCAGTTCCGCGCCGGCTTCCTGTTGATCGTCCTTGAGTTTTTGCACCCATGCGTTCGACCAGTTCTCCGCCCTTTTTGCTTCCCAGACAATCTTGCCGCAGACCTGCCCGGTCCGCGTGATAACCGTCTGCAAAACATCGGCGCCCCGGGCCCCCTTGCGAACCGCCTCTACGGTGTCGAAAGGAAAAGACGCTTTCAGACTGCTTTCGAGTTCCAGTTCCAGCACCTCGCCCTGGAGTTGCTGAGACCCCTGTTCCAGTTTGCGCCGTAAATCTTCATTTGCCTTTTGGGCGTCTTCAATTTTTTTCTGATACTCCGCCTCTTTGAGCTTGAACCTTTCGCCTTCGCTGGTGCGGATTTGCTCTTCGATATTCTTTCTGGCATCGTCAACTTTACGACGCAATTCCAATTCCATTTCGCTGCGAATTTCCTCGAGTTTTGCTTTCTCCTGGCGGAGAAGCAGTTCCTGCTCGCGGAAGTCTTTGAGCTTGGCGTCCTTCTCGGATAATTCCTGATTCAACAGCTTCTTTTCAAGTTCAAAATCAGCAAGCGCCCTGGCTTTTGCCTCCTGCTGGACGGTTTCCAGACGGGACTTCATGGCGGTCAAAGATTTCTGGCTGCCTGTCAGTTGTTCTTTGAGGGTATCGATTTGCGTCGTGAAAGTTTTTGTCAATTTCCGCTCCGCATCCTTCTCCAGTTCCTGGCGAAGCGTATCCGACCGCTCTTTCAGAGCCGTTTCGAATTCCTGTTCATAGCGTTCGATAGTCTGGCGGGTAATCCCGTCTTCCAGTGCGAATTTGTGCCGGCAGTTCGGGCAGACAATGAGTTCTTCCGAGGACAAGATAATTTTTCGTGGCATACGGGACCTCCAGGGTAATTTAGAAAGAGTTACGTTCTATCTGCTACGGGCAATCCATGGTCGCCAGCGACGGAGACGGCATCTTAAACGCCCGCCCGGTCGGGCAACCAGGATTGTCCGAGCGGGTTACTCCTTATTGGTGCTCATCCTCCTGCGGCGCTCACTGACTGCTGCCCGGCGACTGGAAGAGCGGCGTCCATTTCTCTTGACCCCCATGGCCGGAAAGCAGGACAGGTGGATCAAAGTGTCGTCCAATTGCAATCCGGAGCCGAGAAGCTCGGAGCTTTGGAGGCGAACATCCTGGCCGGCGCCCGGAGACCGGTGGATGGTGACTTCGGAATCAAGGACAGCTTCCCACCATTTTGCTGCCCCATTTGCAGCAGGTTGAATGTAATCGGGCATTGAAAGCACCTCGAATGCAAAACTCCGGACGATTTTTTCGATGCATCGTCTGAAAAGTTCGGGGGTAGCAAGAAGCTCGCACCCAAGGATACCGTCTCGCGAAAGAAAGATCGCTCCAACCTGCTTCTCCGAAGGCTGGATGGCGGTAACGAATTCCTCGATCCTGTGTGCGACCCTTTCCCGGCCGGCCCTGAAATCGGAGGTCGCAGAGCTGATGCCGAGGTCACTGAGCGATTCACCCACTTCGTTCCATACCGCACCCTGGTCACTCTGAAAGGTCCCGCGCTCCCGGAGGCTCAAAGTGACACTCTCTTTTTGAACAGCCCTCGATCGGGCGCGGAAGATCGCCTTACCTGAGTCGAAATCATACCGGCGGTTGTCCCACCTTCCCGATTCCACGCAGGATACGGGTATCTTGATGACACTGCCGGCAAGGACAAGAATGGTTGCATTGACTATCCGGTTCTGTTTGCCGCCTACAAGTTCTTCGCCCTCGAGTATGAGGACCGGATTTCCGCCTGCATTCTGAACCGTAAGGAATGGGACCTGGCCTCCTACGGCAACCTCGCCGACCCTGACGTCCCCCTTGTCTATCGCCTCGTCGAGCATGCTCATCGGCGGCAGTTCCATCAGATCCTGAGATAGCAACGGGACAATACCCAGTCCGTGAACGGTCGCCGGATCACCAATGGTCATTGCTTCCGGCAGAAGATCTCTGATCTTCATTTTTCGCTCCTTAATCCAAAGGGTAAAGATACCTGTTTTAATTCACCGCTTTTGGCCGATCTGTCGTATGGAGGCGCTCAAAACAAATTTTGTGCCAAGACTGCATCGTACAGATATCCACTTGTTATTGCAGAGATATTTTCAATTTCATTAAAACTGTTGCGGGTAAAGGACCACTTGGAGTACACTTGTCACCATAAAATCCTTTCCTAAAACAGAAAATTTTTGTTGGGGGACAAGTGCATTGAAAAAGGTGCTCGTCTGCTGGATCGGCAACACGGATCTCAGGGCCCCGACCGAAGAAGAGAAGGTTGGGCTTGGGCCGATCGGGCAGGCTGCAGTTCATACTGAATACGACGAGATCGCTCTTCTGACCAACTACCCGGAAGAGGTGACCGGAGATTATCCGGCCTGGCTGCGATCAAGGACCGGGGCGGAAATCTTCCTCTATCATGAAAAGCTCTCCGGGCCGACCCGGTTCGGCGAGATCTATCCGGCAGCCGTAAAGGCTGTTCTCGACATCCAAAAGCGAAACGGCGACGCAACCGAACTCACTTTCCATCTCAGCCCCGGCACCCCGGCGATGGCCGCTATTTGGATCATTCTCGCCAAGACGCGATTTCCGGCGACGCTGATCGAGTCTTCTCTCCAGTACGGGGTAAGAGTCGCGTCCGTTCCGTTCGATATTTCCGCCGAGTTCATCCCCGACCTTCTGGCGAAGCCCGACCGCGAACTGGCCAGGTACAGCATGGCTGGTCCGCCGGAAGCCCCGGAGTTTTCGGATATTATCTGCCGCAGCGACGTGATGATCCGGCTTCTCGAAAAGGCCCGCAGGGTGGCGCCCCGCTCGGTCCCGGTGCTCATAGAAGGGGAATCGGGGACCGGTAAGGAGTTGCTCGCCAGGGCGATCCACAGGTCGAGCACTCGGAGGGACGAGCCCTTTGTTGCTGTAAATTGCGGGGCGATCTCGGCCGAGCTGGTGGAATCGGAGCTTTTCGGCCATGCGAAGGGAGCCTATACCGGAGCGGAAAAGGCGCGGGCCGGCTATTTCGAAGCAGCAGGGAAAGGGACTCTTTTCCTGGACGAAATCGGGGAACTGCCGCTTTCCGCGCAGGTCAAGCTGCTTCGCGCCCTGCAGGAACGCGAGATAGTAAGAGTTGGTTCTACAAAGCCGATAAAGACGGAGGCAAGGATCATCGCGGCAACGAATCGCAATCTGATCCAGGAGGCAGCCTCAGGCAGGTTCAGGACGGATTTGTTCTACCGGCTGGCGGTGGCGATTCTACAGATCCCGCCGCTGAGAGAGCGGCCGGGTGACTTGGGATTGCTGATTGACTCGCTTCTCGATCAGGTCAACCTGGAGAGCGCCACCGAGCCCGGCTACAAACATAAAACAATTTCCGTTGCGGCAAGAAATCTTCTGCTCTCCCACCCCTGGCCGGGAAACGTGCGGGAGCTTCTAAACACTCTTCGGCGGGCGGCCATTTGGGCCAAAGACGAGGTCATTGACGGAGACGATATACGGGATGCCCTGCTCCCGGTTGCTTTCGAGTGCGGTTCGGACATTTTGGACAAGCCCTTGGGAAACGGACTGGACCTGCAACAGATCATTGCCGATGTTGCCCGACATTACCTGATCCGTGCTCTCAAGGAGGCTCATGGGAACAAGACCAAGGCTGCGGAATTACTTGGATTATCTAGCTATCAAACTCTCACAAACTGGCTCAACAAATATGCTGTGAAGGAATGATGGTACGTAATTTGCTCACTCTTCTGATCTCATTGCCGAGTCTCGATCACGGATTTTTGAGACGCACACAATAGCCCGGAAAGGGTTCCCCATAGAGGATTACCATGCTTATTGGGTCAATTAAACACTTTTCCGATGAACATTTCGCCCAGGCCTTTCGGAATGATCTTTCAGATGCAAGCAAGTCTGTCGTTGTGCTATCTCCCTTTCTTTCGAAGAATAGGGCCCGCTATTACGCACCTGTTTTCACTTCGCTGAGGATGAAAAATGTCGGCCTCCTTGTCTTTGCCAGGCCTCAAGGCGAACAGCCCGAATGGTTGCAGGGGCCATATGATGAAATAGTTTCTCAATTAAACAAATTGGGCGTAGTGTTTCATACCCGTGAGGGCATGCATGAGAAACTGGCGATTATCGACGAGGAGATTCTTTGGCATGGGAGTCTCAACATTCTCTCACATAACGATACCAGGGAATCCATGCTCCGTTTGGAATCAAGGGATCTTGTTGCGGAGGTCGTTAGCTCTCTCTCAATCGATTCCCTTGGAATAAAGAAAGACGAATCGAACGGCTCATCAGGTGGATCTCTCCTGCAAAATAACGCACCGAATTCGGGAGAGGAGTGTACCTGCCCTTTGTGCGGAAATTCCATGAGTTGGTTCGAGGCTGCGGGATTGTGGATATGCACTCGAGCGCCGCAATGCTCGGGCACCGTGATGGTCAGCCGGCCGGGAAATCCCGAAAATCACAATGGCGCTCTCCTTTCCGATGTCAAGCGGTGGCTTGAGTTAGCCCTTCCTTGCCCCAATTGCTCAACACCAATGGAACTCCGTCGAGAGCCGTTCACACGCGTAGCGTGCCCCGCTCCCGACTGTGGCTTTCGCCTGGATTCGCGCCTCTCGGCGTGGATTGCCCGGAGTCTTAAGAGGAGATAGCATCAATCATGGCGAGTCCCTTCAACGTCGGCGCAAAGGTCCGATGCCGCAACCAAATATGGGAAGTCGGAAAGATCGATGAGAACAACGATGGCACCTGGACACTACGGCTCTATCCGGAAAATGAAGGAAAACCTAGCTCATTCCTTTATCCTCTGACGCCGGTCGAGCCGGTGGGTTCCGCATTCGATTATCTTGCGGAAGGCCGAATTGACCATATCGATCACTACCGCCTTTACACGAACGCTACCCGGCTCTCTCTCGTATATGAATACGACAAGCTGCTGAGCATCAGTAATTCCAAGATGATCCCGGAGCCCTATCAGCTTCTTGCAGTCAAAAAAGTCATGGAGTCCCTTCGCCAGCGCCATCTCATCGCAGACGACGTCGGCCTGGGAAAGACCATTGAAGCGGGCCTCATCATGCAGGAACTGACCGCCCGCCAACGCGGCAACAGGATTCTGATAGTTGTGCCGGCTTCCCTTCAAGACCAATGGAAAAAAGAAATGCGGCTCCATTTTCTGAGAACGTTTTATATATACAACAGCCGCAAAATGGAGGGCATTCAGGAACTCGTCGATGAGAGCCTAAACCCATGGCTTGCCAAGAATTCCATTATCACTTCCATAGACTGGGTGAAGCCGCAGTATGACGGGGGTGGAACGTCCCGGCGAAATACCAATCAGATTTTTGATCAACTGATGAAGGTCGAAAAGCAATGGGACTTGGTGATCATCGACGAGGCACATTATGTTTCCACCGACTCCAATCGGGCCGAATTCGGCGCCGCCATCCAGGAAAGGTCAGACAGCCTACTTCTACTCACCGCCACCCCTCACTCGGGCAATACGGAGCATTTTTTCAATCTTCTTCATTTGCTCGATCCGTTCATGTTCGCTTCTCCCGAGGACCTCGATCGAAGCGATGCCCTGGAGAGAGTGGACAAGGTGATGATTCGCAGAGGCAAAGAGACCGTCTACGAGATTGACGGCAATGGGCAGCTTGTAAAAAAGTTCAGGGATCGGGAGCTTCATTCCATAGAGATCGAGTTCAGCGCCGAGGAGAGGGATATCTACGATTCCGTGTCGGAGTATACGGCTTCAGGTTGGGCCCAGCTGACCCGAAAACGCAAGATCTCCACCAGCGAGCGCAATATTGGCAAGTTCCTGCTGGCTTTGGTGCAGAAGCGAATGGTTTCGAGCCTGTATGCTCTCAGAGAGACGCTTAAACGCCGGATCGACAGCATTGTCGAAAACAGGGCGGTGACAAAAATCAATGGCGCCGGAATTCGTCGGCTCAATAGTCTTGTGAAAGATTACGAAAAGGGCTCTTCCCTCGAAGACGAAGATCAGGAACTCGTGGAAAGATACCTCGAGACCCGCCGCATCGAGGGGATGTATGCGGAGCGCACAAACGAGGTCAAAACGCTGCGAAGTCTTCTGGAGCAGGCGGAAACACTTATTGATAGCGACCAGGACAGCAAGCTCCAATGGCTCAAAGGATATCTGAAGGAACTTTTCGCCCGAGATCCCCAGGAAAAAGTCATCATTTTCACCGAGTACCGGGATACGCTCGAGTATCTCCAATCCCGGCTCGAAAAGCTATGGATTCTCCCGAAGGACAGCATCGTGGTGATTCATGGCGGTATGCCCCTGGGGGAGAACGAGCAGGAGGTCGGCTCTAAGCTGCACGCCGAAAGTCGCTTCAACGACCCCGACACGCGGATTCTCCTGGCGACGGACGCTGCGTCTGAAGGTCTCAACCTCCAGCGCTACTGTCACATCCTGGTCAACTATGAACTCCCCTGGAATCCCAATCGGCTCGAACAGAGGATAGGCCGTATCCATCGGTACGGGCAGAAACGTATAGCAAGCATCTACAATCTCCTGATCAAGGGTTCTAAAGAGGCCGAGATTTTCAATCGCCTGCAGGAAAAGATCGAAGTCATTCGAAAGCAGCTCGGCAACATGGCTGAAGTCCTGGGTGTGCTGGAAAAGGTCTCCCTCGACGATCTTATTCTCCGTGTCCTGGATAAATCTCTGGGCCAGGAAGATGTAAGCTCCATAGCCGAAAGTGAACTCAAGAAGATGGAGGATATGGCGGCCCGGCTCCGTGAGACGCAGTTTCTTTCGGGCTGCCGCCAGTTCACAAAGGATGATATCCTGGCGGCGGAAGGGTCCATAAAGGACTCCCAGCTTGCCATCCCCCAGTTTTCGGACGTGCAGGCTTTTGTGGAGACCTTTTTTCGCGTGTACGGAGACCACGGTTCCGGCGACCATGACGGGACCAGGCTGCACCCTACCAAGCACAAAGAGGTATTCCGGCTGCTCGTCCCTTCGGCCATCCAGGACGACAAGATCCCCCGGATTTACCAGCGAATCACATTTCAACGCTCAATAGCCACCAAAGACTGGCCCCGCGGGCAGGAGCCCGACTTTCTTGCCTTCGGGCACCCATTGCTCGACCGGATGGTTCACTACTGTCGTCAAACTAAGGCAGCGGAGCTCGGAAGCAAGCTCACCTGCCTGGTTGCCGATTATGCCGGTCTTCCCGGGGTTATATTGAACTACCTGCTTCGCTTCGAAGACCGCGTTGGAAGAGTCATCAGGGAGGAGCTGGAACCGGTGTTCGTGGATATCGAGGGACAGGTTCAGCCCGACCTGGGGCGTAAGCTTTTTCTCGCGCCGAGCGTTCCGAAAGGGGAGCCCGGCAAGGAAACGCTAAACATCGTCAGGGAAAAGATTGCCGATCTCCGGACGTGCGCCGAGAATTACACCCGCGCGCAGTATCAGGACTATTACCAGCGTGTGGAGCAAAAGAGGAATGAAGAGGTGGCTGTCCTTCTTGACGACCTCGATCGGTTCGATAAGGGCATAAAGGAGAACCTCAACGCTCGCTTGCTTGAATTTACCTCTGTGCAACTCTCTCGAGGGGCCACTGAGAGGCAGATGCTTATCGGGGCGAAGCGAAGCGAAGACCCTTCCCAAAAAGGCCGGCGGACCCGTCTTGAAAACCAGATCAGGATGCACCAGCACCGCATGCGGGAGCGTCGCGTGGAGGTGGAAAACATGCGCCTCGGCGCTTTCCCCGCGCCCGAGCTTCTCAACATGGTGATCGTGTCGGCGGGTTAGCCCGGCTTGAACTTATGGCCATGAACCTCAGCAGGGTATTGCGCCCTCCGTGGGCGTTCAGGGTCTTTTCATAGTCAACGGAGGCAAGTTTCATGTCATCTCAGGTGCAAAGATTGACCCAGTTGTTCCATGACGCGCGTGATAAACACGGGTACTCAAATACCAGCAAATGGCATGACGGGCTTAGCAAGGCCATAACTTTCCTCAAACGCGCCGAAGCCGACCCCGACCCTTTCGACCGCTTCTGGAATGCATGGTCTTCGGTTTACAATCTATTTACGCAATACGGAAAACCAGGGGATGAAGAGTTCAAAATGCTAAACGGCTGGGTTTCCGATATACAGGAAATACCCGCCATCCGGAACCTATTCGACCTGCAGGGCGATCCGATCGACATTGCCGGGATGCTTGAAAAAATAAGGGCAGCCAGAAATCACCTTCTGAGAGCCCAGGGAGAGCAGTCTCTGGCAGCTTGGAAGCCCGGCGTCACCCCCTCGGCAAAGGCGTGCCGTTACTTTTTCAATATCCTGCAAGACGTCCGCAATCGAAGGGCGCATCCCGATTTCAATCCCTCGAACGCGAAGGTTCAAAAGGCCCTGACCGCGCTTGCTGAATTACTCACCGCCATAGTGAACGCAGCTATCGAGGTCATGATCGAAAAACCCGTTCCCGGCACAACCGGTCGGGTCCCCATTAAGAATTTTTTCTTGTGGCCCTTCCTCAATAATGCCGATGGATTTTTCTCGGATTACTACCTTGAGCGCCTCTTTCCGGATGAGGAATTATCGACATTCCCCGAGGAGAACGCAAGGCAGCAGCTCAAGGAGCTGAGAAAAGCATTGAGGAATAAGCGAGAAGGGCTCAATGAGGCCGACGTCCAAAATACCATAAAGCTCTGGTGTGTGCCGATAATATTCCCTTTGCTGGGAGCCAGGCCGGTTGGAGATATTGCCTTGGTCGGCGACGGAATCGTTCAAACCGTGCTGGCAATCCCGAAGCCCGGTTCGGTCGGGAGCATGAAGAATGAATATTACGGGAAGGAAGCCGCCGGGCATATCGCATGTCTTATTTGGGTCCTGCCGTGGGCCGCGAGTCTTGACGCGATACTCGAAGATGCCACCGGTACCTTGCTGCCGGCCATGGAGATTGCGAACAAAGCCCTCGCAATGTCCGATGTGCCGTGGGCCGTACTCACCAACGGGAGACAGTTTCGGCTCCTCTCCAGGCAAATGGCGCACAAACCCCGTTGCTTCCTGGAAATAGATCTGGAAGCCGCTTGTGATATTACCAGGGACCAGGATGAATGCCTTAAAGCCTTTCGCTATTTCCAGGGTTTTTTCTTTGCGGATGGTTTCACCGATGAAGATGATCAAGGCGCCACACGCCTGGAGCGCGTCCGAATTGGAAGCGAACGGCATGGCAAAGAGATCGGCGATGAACTCAAACAAAACGTCTTCAAGGCCCTTGAAGAGCTGGGGAGCGGTTTCCTGCATTACCTGAGATCGCAACCGGAGGAGCTGGTCGCCTGGTGCGAAACGAAGGGATTGACTGGATGCTTGGACGAATGTCTCGCCTCAGAAACCCTATTGGACGACATATACAATGAATCGTTGAGTTTGATGTACCGCCTGCTGTTCCTGTTTTATGCCGAGAGCCGCAATCTCCTCCCCCTGCACAACGAGATATACCAGGAGAACTACAGCCTGGAATCGATACGCGATGAAATTATCTCTGTCCATGACGATCCGGACCCAAGGCACTTCTTCAGCCAAGGCGTTAGCTCCCTTTGGGCCAGGCTCCAGGAGCTTTTCAAACTCGTCAATGGCGGTTGGGAAAAGATCGTTCCCGCGTACAACGGCGGACTATTTGACACCGATGTCCACCCTTTCCTGGAGCGTTTCATGGTTCCCGACTATTTCCTGGCGCGAGCCATCGATTTTCTGAGTCGCACTCAACCAAGTTTCGGCCAGGGCCGCGGTGAAGGGCGTAAAAAGGTCACGTACCGAGACCTGGATGTCCGGCACCTCGGAAGCATATATGAGGGTATTCTTGAATACAATGCTCGAATTGCCAATGCCGACTTGGCGGTGGTGAAGCGCGGAACGGGGAACAAGCTGCAGGAAGAATATTTGCCTGTCAGTGAACTCGTGGGAAGGGAGAAGGAAGATCTTGCCGTCTACCTGCGGGCTGTCGAAGACGACCCCGATTCTCCCAAGCTACCTCGCAGCACTAAGGTGACATGGCTCAAAAAAAAGGGGAGCTACTTTCTGGTTTATGGAGGTCGAGAATCAAAGCGCAAATCATCAGGTTCCTACTACACTCCGGATTATATCGTGCAATATATAGTGGACAACACCCTTGGCCCCCTGGTTAGAGGTGAGCATAGTTCAAAACCTAATGAAAAGCCTTTGAATAAGCCGCTGTCTTCAGAAAAAATTCTTAAACTCAAAATACTTGATCCTGCGATGGGGTCTGGCCATTTCCTGGTGGCCGCCACGGAATATCTAGCCAGAGCTTATGGAGAAGCCCTAGCACGTGAGAGAAAAGGTGAACAGGCTGTTGTCACAGATGATAAGTTCACTCGTTATAAACGTATCATCGCTGAACGCTGTATTTATGGAGTCGATATCAACCCCATGGCTGTAGAGCTTGCGAAGCTCTCTCTGTGGCTTACTACAATGGACCCAACAAGGTCACTATCTTTCTTAGACCACCATCTTCGATGTGGCAATTCATTGGTAGGAGCATGGTTAAACGACTTGGTAGAGCTCCCAAAACACGATCATGCCAAACCGAAAAGGAATGTAAAAGTTTTCGGTAAGCAACGGAATGTTTATCTTCAGCATTTTGAGTCGGAGCTTCCAAATATTCTTTACGGTTTGCTTAAAATTGTAAACAACGAGACTATTACATTAGAAGATAGCAAGACGAAGAAAGCGCTCGCGAGAACAATTGAAAATATTAAGAAACCATTCAAGAACATCGCAGATCTTTGGTCGTCCTATCATTTTGGAAATTGTAATATAGATTATGCTGGCATGTTATTACTAAATCTCAATAAATGGGATGATATAATATGTCGTGAAAGTAACGCATATAGATTTTTTCACTGGGAGCTGGAGTTCCCGGAAGTATGGTTTGATCAACTTGGCAAAAGAAAAGAATCAGGGGGATTCTCAGCAATAATTGGGAATCCGCCATATCTGCTTATTGATACTTTTGGAAAACAATCCCCAATAGCGTCATCACTAAGCAATTTGTATGAAGACATATGGCAGGACAAAAGTGACCTTGTAATGTTTTTTTTGAATAGATCGTTCCAACTCGCGCACACCTCAACTATGATTGTAAAAAATTCGATCTTAGCCGCTGATAAATC
>JAJYTC010000061.1 GCA_021793275.1 Deltaproteobacteria bacterium
ATTTTAAACTTTGATACACCCAACCCGTGGGCACGTTCACAGGGGGTTTTATCAGAAGCAGCGGATAGTCAGGCGCGAATCGAGTAAATTCGAGCTTCTCGCCTATCCCCGTGGCCAGGGCGGGACGAGGGTTGAGGAAAAAAGGCACATCGGCGCCGAGCGCAAGGGCCAGTGTTTCGAGTTCGCCGGGCGAGACCGTGTTTTCGAAGAAAGAGTTCAGGGCGGCGAGGACCCCGGCTGCGTCCGAACTGCCCCCGCCAAGACCTGCTCCCCAAGGGATGAGCTTTTCTATTCCTATATCCACCCCGGCCCTTTTGCCGCTGGCCTTCAAATAAAGCTCGGCCGCCCGCCAGGCCAGGTTTCGATGATCGGAGGGTATCTCCGACGCATCGCACGCGACCGATATCGTCCCGCTGCCGGGGCGCACGCCGAGCGATATGCGGTCGAAAACCGAAATGGGCAGCATCAGGCTGGATATATCGTGGAAGCCGTCTTCTCTTTTTCCGATCACCTCGAGCCACAGGTTTATCTTGGCCGGGACCCGGAGGATAAAATCGGGTGCTTCGCGCCCGTTTGCGGATATGGTGCGTTCCCGGGTGCTCACGTGTTATTTACCCGACTTCTGAACGTAGCGCATCCGCAGATCGTAGAGCACCGACTTAAGGAGGGTTTCCTCGCCGTGGTCGAGGTTGCCCTTCGTTTTTTCCTGGAGCATTCCAAGGGTGTCGATGATCTGCTTGGCGATCGCCAAATCCAGCTTTGGCTGGTTGGTTTCCGGCTCGGGAATCTCCCCCAGGTGCACGAGCGCCGATGAACTCAGGGAGAAAATAAAGGCGGACATCGTAACTTCCGGCAAAGGACCATGCGCACGGTCCTCTTCACCGAAGACGCCTTCCGGACCTGCGCCTTGCGGCTCGCCTGCACCGCGTTCACCGCCCGTCTGCTGCTCCTGCTTATCTTCTTCGGGCGCGGCACCCTCGGCGAACCGGCGGCGATCCTTTATTACAAATCCCTTTTCTTCTTCATTTTCTGCCATAAGCCCTTTTCCTTCCCTTTCGATCAACCGAGTTCAATAGCCTGGACGAGGTCCACATTGTCGAGTGCGAGCAGTTGCTCGATCACATTGGCGGGAACCGGCGTATCCGTGCGTAAGAATATAATATTTTGCCCGCGTTCGAGCACCTGTCCGACGTTCATAAGCGAAATATTTATGTGGTTTTGTCCGAGGCAGGTACCGATGGCGCCGATGGTGCCGGGGGTGTCGATATTAAAGATCAGAAGAAGGTGGCCTTCAAGCGGGGCTTCCAGGCGGAAGTCGTTGATCCGCACCATGCGCGGTTGCTTCTTTCCAACGATGGTGCCGGCTACCAGGTTTTCACCCTCGGAAGTATTGACATGAATGCTGATAAGGTTGGTGAAGTCTTCGGCCTCACTGCGAACCGAGGTAGTGACCTTGATGTCGCGCTCCTTGGCGTGGATGGGAACGTTGACAAAATTGACCATGTCTCCGAGGATGGGGGTAAGCATACCCTTGAGGATGGCGGTGGTAAGGGTCTGAGTTTCCTGTGCAGCCGCATCGCCAACGAAGTCTACCGATACTCTCTGGATGGCGCCTTTTGTAATCTGGGTCAGCACGCGCCCGAGTTGCTCGGCCAGGGTCAGGTAGGGTCGGAGCTTTGCCAGCACGGTACCGTCGATATTGGGAGCGTTCACCGCATTTCGGATAGTTCCTCGAGTAAGGAAATCGGTAATCTGGTCGGCAACGGCCAATGCGACGTTTTCCTGCGCCTCGGCGGTCGAGGCGCCCAGGTGCGGGGTAGCTATCACCTGGTCGAGGCTGAGCAGCGGATGATCTGTTGGCGGCTCTTTGACGAAGACGTCAAGGGCGGCCCCCGCCACTATCCCCTGTTTGATTGCCTCGTAGAGGTCGTTTTCTTCCACGATTCCTCCGCGCGCGCAATTTATGATGAATACGCCCTTTTTCACTTTTTCGAACGCCTTTTTGTTGAGCAGGCTGCGGGTATCCGGGGTCAAGGGGGTATGGACCGTTATGTAATCGGCCCGGGAAAGCAGTTCGTCGAGTGTGGCGCCCCGGATGCCCAGGGTCTCGATAACTTCGGGATTGATGAAGGGGTCGTAGGCCATAACCTGCATCTTCAACCCCCTGGCGCGTTCGGCCACCACGCGTCCGATTCTGCCCACCCCGATGATTCCAAGCATTTTATTGTAGACTTCCTTTCCCTTGAAGCGCTTCTTTTCCCAGGCGTTGTTTTTTAAAGAACACGTGGCCTGCGGGATGTTGCGGGTCAGGGAAAGCATCATTGCGATGGTATGTTCGGCGGTGGTTATGACGTTGCCCTCCGGGGTGTTCATCACCACTATGCCGCGTTTGCTGGCGGCTTCGATATCGACGTTGTCGAGCCCTATGCCGGCGCGGCCTATCACCTTGAGCTTTTCGGCATTTTCGAGCACTTCCGCGGTGACCTTGGTGGCGCTGCGGATAATCAGCGCATCGAAGTCTCTGATCACTCGCTTGAATTCTTCCGAAGTGAGCGCAGTGCTCACCTGGACTTCGAAACCGGGAACTTTCACAAGTTTTTCGATCCCGGATTCGGAAAGGTTGTCGCTTACAAGAATTTTCATCTACTCCTCCTGAATCGTGATGTCACAAACAAGCCGCGCCTTAGAGGCAAAACGAAGGTGAAAGAGAAGGACCGTAGATCACTTGGCCTTTCCGCCGATCTGCATGCGAATCCCCTTTTCTCTCAATGCTTCATCAATAACTCTTTCGAATGTATCCAGAGACGGACCGCCGATAAACACCGTCCCGTTGATAACGTATGTAGGGGTCTTGTCAATACCCGCCTGGACGGCCTCGGATACGCTCCTTTGCACCATGGCCTTGTATTTCGAATCCTCAAGACATTTTGAAAACTGCTTCCCGGACATTCCGAGTTTAACGGCCATGGCGATAAGGTTGGGGACCGAGAGGTCGGGGGTGGTGTAGAGATCGCTTTGATACTGCCAGAATTTTCCCTGGTCTTCGGCGCACAGCCCTGCCTCGGCCGCCTCGAATGCATATTTGTGCATCCGGAGCGGATACTCCTTGTAGACCCACCTGATTTTGTCGCCGTATAAAGCCATCATTTGCTTTACCACCGGATAGTTGGAGCGGCATGCCGGGCACTGGTAGTCGGAGAATTCGACGACTGTAACCGGCGCATTTTCAGGTCCGAGGGTCGGAGCCTGGCCGATATCGATATTGACCTTTGGCGGATACGGCATGGGCACAAAGACCCTCACATCGTATCGGGACTCGCGGGCATGGGCGTAGTCATCGACCACCTGCGCTTTTTTCTGTTCTTCGAGGCCCTGCTTGAGCCGCTGTTTCAGGTCCGGAATGGTTTTCTCATAAAGCATGAGTTGCTGCTGATGCTCCTGCATATACTTGGCCACATCGGCATCTGAAACGGTCACCGAACCGGTCAACCCCTTTACAAGCTGCTCGACCGTTTTGCCCTGCTTCTTTGCCTGCTTGTCGAGAATAACACCGACTATCAACTGGTCGAGCCTCTGCATTTTCATCCGGTAGATGTCCGCACGCATCTGCTGGAGCCTGGAGCCAAGAAGCACGTCGAGCCGCTGGTTGGTGATGACCTGGCCGCCCACAATCGCGGCGGGACCGTAATCATAGCGGCCTTGGGCCGCCGGGTTTGCCGACGCAAACAGCGGCAGATTGTTTTCGAAAGGCACCCAAAAAAGAAACGCCACAAAGAAAAGAAGCGCCAATGCCGCCTGCTGCCAGAGGAGCTCTTTTCTAAACGCAACCGCAAGCAGCACCACGACGACGGCCGCATTTGCAATGCAAAAGAGGCAGGGCCACTTCATCCGGATCATGAGCAGCACGAGGACGGCTTCCACCCCCGCGGCGGCAAATGCGATCCATGCGACACTTCTGTGCCTGAAAAAGGCCAGAACGGCGGCAGTCAAATAAAACAGGGCGCCCCAGATCCAGAAGGGAATATGGAGAAAATGGATTCGGACCGTATCCGAGCAGGCATTGGTGCAAAGAGAGCCGGCAAACGGGATGCTTCCATGAAATCCGCTCAGAAGAGCCACGAGCAACCCGGCCAGGGAAACGATCAGCAATGGGATGCTTTTTTCAGGGCGGTCTTCGAGTGAAGAAATTTCCGCTTGTATCCGTCCGTTTTGCGAGTCTTTACTATTCCGAGAGAACATAGAAAAAGCTTTCTCTATCAGTGACGAACCGAAATCACAGATGCAAGGAGAACCCACGCTTCTTGGGGGTAAGCACCTTGAGATAATCATTTATCTTTCTCAATTTCGACGGCGAGTCGACGATAAGGGGTTTTGCCATCTTAAACTGCGAGATTGCAGCCGCGGTGTCATCTTGATTATAGTAATAGCATCCGAGGTAAAAATGCGCCAGCCCCAGCTTGCCTGTCCGCCCCAGCGCCACACCAAGCTCATAGTATATATTAGGAAACGTTAGAGCGGATTCTTTTATCTGCGTGAGGTTTTCAATTGCTTCATTTGGTTTCCCCATAGCCATCAACACTTGGGCCAACCTGTATTGAGCAATCGGCGAGGAAGGGTTGATCGCCAGGGCTGATTCCAGGATGCTCTTGGCTTCCTGCAACTTGCCCGTCTTACGGCAGGCCAGCGCCAGCGTGCTCAGAACAAAAGTATCGCAAGGCATCAGGCGCGCGGCTTCCTTAAGTTCCGCGACGGCCCGGCGCCACTTCTGTTCTCTCAGATATAGACATCCCAGTCCGTAGACTGCCGTGCTGTCGCCTTTCCTTATTCCCGCCCGAAAACGCTCAAGAGCTTTCGCCTCGCTGCCGTAGCCGCCTATCATGGCGGCCTGGATCACCTTGAAGTTGCCGACCGGCGGCAGCTTTCTGACATATTTGTGCTTCGCCTCGACCTTTTTGACCAGATTGTCCAGATACAGCACGCGTTGCTCCGTACCCGGATGGGTCTCGAGGTAATTCGGTACATTGGAAGTTTCCAGCCATGTATGGTTGAGCAGCGCGTGCATCATTTGCGGCATGGCTTCGGGATCGTAGCCGGCCTTGCAAAGATATCCAAACCCGCGCAGATCGGCTTCCATTTCGTGTTCGCGGCTGTCTTTCAACATAGACGTCTGGCCGGCGGCCATGCCTCCCGCCACAAGGCCCGGCGCTTGGAGAAGCGCCCCCGCTATAATCCCGGCCAGCATTTCAATGCTCGTGAGCTTCGATTCGTCCATCGACCGCTGAAAATGTCGCGCTGTTATATGCCCGCATTCGTGGCCCAATACGGCGGCCAGTTCATCTTCGCGAGACATCATGTCGATGATGCCCCGGTAGATGAAGATATTTCCACCGGGTACGGCGAAAGAGTTGGGGACCGACTCATTGATAACGTAAAATCTGAACTTGTAGGGCGTAACGCCGACTTGTTGTACGATGCGCTGACCGACTTCGTTGACATAGGTGAGTATTTCGCCGTTTTCGATTAAAGGCATGGACTTGCGGATCAGCTTGACGACTTTTTGTCCCAAAGCGTTTTCCTGGCTCAGGGACATCGGGAAAGCCCCCTCGGGGACAAGAGTTACGCAGGTGAAAATAAGCAGCGTCACAATGGCCCGGGCTTTTGTCATCTTCTTTCCAAAACCTGTGATGGACGACATAAAGAGTCCCCGTCAATCAGTCCCCGCTCCGAGGGCGCCCCCATAATGCTCCCATTCGACCCTCGATGCCTCGGACCACAGACTTTCAAGATCGTAAAAAGAGCGCACGGGTTCGTAAAAGATGTGGATGATCACATCTCCGTAATCCATAAGGACCCAGTGGCCTTCCCGTTTTCCCTCGCTGCCCAGGGGCTTGATTCCCCGTGCTTTGAGGCCCCTTTCCATATTATCGGCGATTCCCTGGACTTGCCTGCTCGATTTTCCGCTGCAGATGATAAAATAATCGGCAAGAGAGGAAAAGCGTGAGATGTCCAGAAGAACAAGATCGAGGGCCTTATAGCGCAGCGCTTCCCGGGCACACAGGATTGCCTTCTCCCTGCTGCTCATTTGCGAGCGAACATCGTCGTTTTTTTGCCCGGCTGCGGCCGGTACACCCGATTCAGGCATCGCAGTTCCTTGCAAGTTCGAAATGGGGCCCACCGGCACCCGTTCGGTACAGCGCGTTTTCTCCAATATAACTCCATACATTATCGGGAACCAGATATCTTATGGATCGTCCCTGGGCGGCAAGCTCCCTTATCCTGGTTGACGAGATATCCATCCTGGTATTGAGGAGCTTGTATATCGAACGCAACTCCGGGTGGCGGATTTGGCCGGTTTCGGCAACAGCTTGATATAAGCCGGACACCTTCGCGGTGGCAAACGCCAACATTTCCTCCAAGCTGTGTTCGGGTCTGCACAGCACGACGATCCCGGCCAACCCGAAGATTTCCCTGAAATCGCGCCAGGTGTCCATCTCGAAGAAGGCGTCACAGCCTACCAAAAAGAAAAGCTCGGCCCCCGGGTTTTCCTTGCCGAACCGTCTAAGCGAATGAACGGTATATGATTTTCCGGGCATCCGCAACTCGATATCGGAGAGGCGAAATCGCGGGTTGCCGGCAATGGCGAGTTGGAGCATGCGCCAGCGGCTTTCAAAGGAGACAATGTTTCTCTCCGATTTGTGGGGGGGGACGGCTGCCGGGACAAAACTCACTTCATCGAGCCCCAGAATCTCAATGGCTTCTTCGGCTGCTCTCAAATGACCGAGATGGACCGGATCGAATGTCCCTCCAAGTATGCCCAGCCGTAGCGGCATAGGTTGCTCCGTTTCACTCCGTCCCGCGAGGCGCGGGATCAAAAGTCGAAAAGCTTTCCGAACTTTTTCCTTTTGCCTTACCCTTGTTGCCCTCAGCCCCGCAACTGGCCGTTACCGAAGGCAATGAACTTGGTTGTCGTAAGTTCTTCAATCCCCATGGGGCCGAAAGCATGAAGCTTCGAGGTGGAGATGCCGATCTCGGCCCCGAGGCCAAGCTGAAAGCCGTCATTGAAGCGCGTCGAAGCATTGACCAGCACAAGGGAAGACTGAACCTGCCTAACGAAGCGGTGCGCCCGCTCGAAGCTTTCCGTAACGATGGCTTCGGTATGCTGCGAGCCGTACCTTGTGATGTGGCGAACAGCTTCGTCCATGTCGGGCACAACGCGCACCGCCAGGACCAGATCGAGATATTCGGCAAACCAGTCATCCTCGGTTGCAGCGGCGCAGCCGGGCACAAGCGCTCTGGTCCTCTCGCAGCCGCGCAGTTCGACGCCGTTGCGCCTGAAATCCTCGGCCATCGGGGGCAGAAAACTCGCGGCGATCTCCCCGTGGACCAGCAAGGTCTCCATCGCGTTGCAGGTGGCCGGTCTCTGGACCTTGGCGTTGAGGCATATTTTGCGGGCCATTTCAATGTCGGCGCCGCAATCCACATAGATATGGCAGACGCCCTTGTAATGTTTCAAGACGGGCATCCTGGCGTTTTGGACCACAAAGCGAATGAGCTCTTCTCCTCCCCGGGGAATCATGACGTCGACGTATTCCTCCAGGCCCAGCAGATCGAGCACCGCCTGGCGGTCGACGGTATCGACGAATTGAACGGAGTCTTGGGGAAGTCCGGCCTCCCTCAGCGATTTTCTCAAAATGGCTGCAAGGCGGCTGTTGGAGTGAAAAGCCTCCGAGCCCCCGCGCAAAATCACCGCGTTTCCGGCCTTTATGCACAGAGCCGCCGAATCCACCGTAACGTTGGGGCGCGATTCATAAACGATGCCGATCACACCCAGTGGAATGCGCATCTTTCCGACCTGGAGCCCGTTTGGCCTTGTCCACATCCTTGTGACCTCGCCAACCGGGTCGGGCAGCAAGGAGACCTCTTTCAGCCCTTCGATCATCTCATGTAAAACTTTAGGGCTGATGATCAGGCGCTCTATCTTGGCCTTTGCCAGGCCTCTACGCTCCGCCTCTTCGACGTCTTTGCGGTTGGCGGCTTCAATGGAGTCGCGCTCGAGTTCCAGGGCCGAGGCCATCCTCTCGAGAGCTTCGCGTTTAAGGCCGCTTCCGGCCGTTGCCATGACATGCGAAGCCTCGCGGGCCCTTTTGCCCATCTCCAAAATTTGCTCCCGCATAAATTCCTCCGCTTTGGATTTCATAGCCCCCGGGCGACCTCGCCTGTGAGAACGAAATTGTCCCTGTGAATGACTTCATCGGAATGCTTATAACCGATCAGGCCTTCGATTTCATCGCTGTGGCGGCCCTTTATGTTTTCGATCTCGGTAGACTTGTAATTGGAGAGTCCGATTCCGATCACGTTTCCGTCCCTGTCGATGCACCGCACCGGAGAGCCGATCCCGAACACTCCCCTCACTTCCCTTATCCCGATGGGCAGAAGCGAGCGGCCCCGCTCGACCATGGCCGTAACGGCCCCGTCATCCAGGGTGATCTCTCCGGCGGGTTTGGGCAGATTGGCGAGCCACACCTTTTTTCCCGACCAGCTCCGCTCTTTTGGCACAAACATCGT
This sequence comes from Deltaproteobacteria bacterium, assembly GCA_021793275.1. Classification (GTDB taxonomy): domain Bacteria; phylum Desulfobacterota; class Syntrophobacteria; order Syntrophobacterales; family Syntrophobacteraceae; genus SbD1. The sequence goes on from JAJYTC010000061.1 coordinate 8,566, forward strand.
GCCCAGCTCTTCGCCCGCAAAGAGGCGCAAAAGGACGTCTCTATGCTTTCCGGGGGCGATGGTCATCGGGATGCCCAGGGCGAGACACTTGCGGGCGGCGTTTACTTTGCTGAGCATTCCACCCGTTCCAACCGAACCCGGTTCGGGAGCGGCGCAGGCCAGGATCGTGCGGTCAACGCGGTTGACGACGGGAATCAGCCTGGCGGCGGGATTTCGCCTCGGATTGCACTCGTACAGACCATCGATGTCGGTGAGGTTTATTACGAGGTCGGCTCCCACCAGGCCGGCGATAAGGGCGGAGAGATGGTCGTTATCTCCGAACTTGATCTCTTCGACCACAACGGTGTCATTTTCGTTGATAATGGGAGTGATTCCCCAGGAAAGCAGAGTTTCGAGCGTATTTCGCGCATTGAGATAACGGTGCCTGTTGGCCAGATCCTCACTGGTCAGAAGCACCTGTGCGACAAGCAGATCATACTTATCGAAGGCGGCCTCCCAGGCTTCCATAAGAGCGCCCTGTCCTACGGCGGCAACCGCCTGCTTGTGCGGAATCGAGCGCGGGCGCTCGGCAAGCCCCATCCTGTACATGCCGGAGGCGATGGCGCCTGAGGAGACGACAAGTATATCGATGCGCGGAGTGCGCCCGCGAAGCTCGGCAATCTGATCGCTCAGCCGGTGAATCATGGCCCGGTCGAGCCCTTTAGGGCCCGTAACGATAGCACTGCCCACTTTGATCAGCACGCGCCTGCATCGGCTGAACAGCTCGGTTCTTTTAAAAGACTCACGCATAGACTAAAATGTTTTCCCGCTTGAATTCCAAAGAATTCGAACCCTTTGAAGGTAAAATTCTAAAGCTGTTAATCATAGTACGAATACGGGGTTTTTACAATAAGTTGGAAGGTGTGGACCATAGGAAATTCATGAAACCGGGACGCGGCCCCGCCAGCCAATGAGGCGACCACCCCTCCGCTGCCCTTCCCGCCAATCCGAACACCGATGCGCATCTTAGCAGCCGGGTTCCTGGAAGGCATCTATTTCCGCCTGTAAGGCCGGAGTTCTGATCTCATACTCGCCTATCCTGTTCAATGCCTGGTCCAGATCGTTTCGCAGGTCTTCGAAATCCTCGCATCCGACCGAAAGCCGCACCAGTTCATCGAAAATTCCCGCCTCACGCCTTTCATCGGCCGGGATGGAAGCATGGGTCATCGAGGCGGGGTGTTCTATAAGCGATTCGACCCCGCCGAGCGACACCGCCAGGGTAATCAGCCGCACGTTGTTCATCAGCGTTATTCCCCCCTCGAGTCCGTTTTCGACCCCGAATGAAATCATGCAGCCGAAACCGTCCATCTGGCGTTTGGCCAACTCATGCTGAGGATGGCTCGAAAGCCCCGGATAGCTGACCCAGGTTACCTTGGGGTGGGACTCGAGAAACCGGGCAAGCTTCATAGCGTTTTCCTGCGCCCTGTCGACCCTGAGCGCCAGGGTGCGCAACCCGCGCAGTATAAGCCATGCCTGGTGGGGGTCCATCGTGTTTCCAAAAAGGCTTGCCACCTTCTTCACCCGGTCGTAACGCTCTTCGTCCCGTGTTACTACCATCCCTCCGATGACATCGGCATGGCCGTTGATAAACTTGGTCAGGCTGTGGATAACGATATCGGCGCCGAACTCGATCGGCCGCTGGAGGTAAGGGCTGGCAAAGGTATTGTCAACGGCCAGGAGCGCCCCGTATTTTTTAGCTATTGCCGCCGCGCCCGCCAGGTCCGTTAGCTTGATGCTCGGGTTCATGGGCGTTTCCACGAAAACCATTTTCGTTTCCGGACGCATGGCTTTTTCGATATTTGAGAGGTCCGAGCTGTCCACGAAGGTTGTTTCCACTCCGTAGCGGATGAGTTCGCTTTCGAGAATCACGCGCGAAGAACCGTAAATGCAGCTTCCGGCAACGACAAGATCTCCCCGGCTCAGAAAGGATAAGTAGACTGAGCTGACAGCCGCCATGCCCGTTGCCGTCGCCACTGCCCCGAAGCCTCCCTCAAGGGTTGCGACGCTTTCCTCGAGAGCATTTACCGTAGGATTATCCAGCCTGCTGTATATGTAGCCGGGCTGTTTCCCGGAAAATCGGGCGGCCCCGTCTGCGGCGCTCGGGAAAGCGAACGTCGAGGTTTGAAATATGGGAACGGACACTTCTCCATATAAACTGTGTTCAAATCCTCCGGCGTGAATGGCCGTAGTGGATTTGCGAAGTTGAACCGTTTTTTTAAGATCGGTTTTCATTTAAGTCTCCCCCCGGCTTTGAGGTCTCGAAGGCCCCCCTTGTCCATAATCTGGTCCTCGCGGTCGTCCCGGGCGCCCTGCGAGGTTAACCCGCCCTTAATTTGCATTTAAGCTCTGGAAAAACTAAGTCAATATGGGCCAAAATCCAGCGGGACGAACATTGGAGGATAAATTCTCTTTTAGATGCCCTCCCGCTATAATAGGAAAGATGACCACGCAAACCCTTTTGCTGCAGGGGCAGACGAGGCGCGCGGCGAATGCGTAGCGCGAGGCAGCCCCGCATGGACGGCGAAAATGATAGTGAGCGTAAGCCGGCGGACCGACATTCCGGCCTTTTACTCGAAATGGTTTTTTAATCGGGTGCGTGCAGGGTGGTGCCTTGTGCCCAACCCGTTCAACCCGAACCAGGCCTCCAGGGTCGCTCTTTGCGCCCCTGAGGTCGATGCTTTCGTTTTCTGGAGCCGCAACCCGCGTCCGCTTATGAAACGGTTCGATGAACTCGACGATGCGGGCTTCCGATACTACTTTCTTTTCACCCTGGTCGGCTACCCCCGGTCGATAGACCCGGGGGCGCCGGCGCTCGGCCGGTCGATTGCGACTTTTCAGGAACTTTCGGCGCGGGTTGGGCCGGAAAGGACCATCTGGCGCTACGACCCTATAGTTTTGAGCGATCTTAGCGGGATCGGGTTTCATGAGAGCAACTTCCGCAAGTTGGCCGGGGAACTTCGTGGGGCTGCCGTCCGTTGCGTGATAAGCTTCGCCCAGCCTTATCGAAAGGCACGCGCGCGAATGGAGGCAGCGGCTGCGGGCTCCGCCGATCCGGTGGATTTCAGCAGTCCGCAGATTTGCGGACTTCTCGGCGCAATTTCGCAAACAGCCGCTGAAAACCGCATGCAGGCCTTCTCGTGCGCCATGGAACAGGATTTTTCCGCTTACGGCATAAAGCCGTCGAGGTGCATCGATGCGGAACTTATTTCGAGGCTTTTCGACATCGAGATCACCGCTCCAAAGGACCCGTACCAGAGAAAGGAATGCGGGTGCGCCGCCGGAAGGGACATAGGCATGTATGACACCTGCCTTTTCGGGTGCAGCTACTGCTACGCGACATCGAGCTTCGAGCGCGCCAAGGCCAACTACGCCCGCCACGATCCCGACTCGCCGAGCCTGCTGCCGGCTGCGCGGTAAAGCCGGCTCAAGTCGGGGAAATGGTTACGCATCGGCCCGGTATAAACAAACCTGTGAAGGAAAAATCGCAAGATTCGGGAGCGGCGTTGTCCATTGTCGTAAAAATCTGAAGAGGCGGAGGCTCTTATCGTGTCTAATATATGGATTCTAAAAGCGATATATTGTATCATGCTCGGTTTGCATCGAAGGGCGATGCCAGCATTTGAAAAGACGAAAGGAGCGTTTCAGATCGATGCTCAAAAAAGACCTTTTGGCCGAACCTATTGAACATATAAATATAACCGGTTTCAACGCGATCGGGTTGATCGAATCGATGAGCAAGATGTCTTTCAGCGCCAGGGAGCTTGCCACCGCCTCGATGATTTTCGACCGCATGGTGAGCGACGAGGCATGCACCATTGTGCTGGCTCTGGCCGGCAGCACCAGCGCCGGTGGCTGTATGAACGTCTACAGCGACATGATCCGCTTTAACATGATCGACGCCGTGGTAGCGACCGGGGCGAGCATAGTCGACATGGATTTTTTCGAGGCGATCGGCTTCAAACACTACAGGGGCGGCACGCATATCGACGATTCCGTTCTGAGAGATGCGTACGTAGACAGGATATACGATACATTCATAGATGAAAACCAACTGCAGGAATGCGACGCCACGGTCAAAAAGATTGCCGACCAGCTCCCGCCCGGCGCCTATTCCTCCCGCGAATTCATAAAAGAGATGGGCAAATACCTGGTTTCGAACTCCAAAAAGAAAAATTCCCTGATCCAGTGCGCCTACGAAAATAAGGTCCCCATCTTCTGTCCAGCCTTTTCCGATTCGAGCGCGGGCTTCGGCCTGGTGCAGCACCAGGCGGAAAGGCCTTCGGGCCATGTCTCGATTGACTCCGTAAAGGACTTCCGGGAGTTGACCAATATAAAGATCAACTCCTCCGACAGCGGACTGCTGATCATAGGCGGCGGAGTTCCGAAAAATTTCATCCAGGACGTCGTTATTTGCGCGGAAGTGCTGGGCAAAGATGTTCCGATGCACAAGTACGCAATCCAGATCACGGTGGCGGATGTAAGAGACGGGGCCTGTTCCAGTTCCACGCTCAAAGAAGCCAGGTCCTGGGGCAAGGTCGAATCGGGCAATGACCAGATGGTCTTCTGCGAAGGCACCATTGCCGTGCCTATTCTCGCAAGTTATGCATATCATCGGGGCAATTGGAAGAACAGGCCGAGGCGAAATCTGGCCGACCTGTTCTCAAGCGAGGCCGCAATAGATTGACATCGTCTCCATGCCTTGCCTGAGCTTTGTTTGCAGAGAAAATCGCTTGGGCGGAAAGTGCGGCCCATAGACAAGAAGCGTCCCGCCCCAGCCCTCGAGGGCCTTTTCCAGGGCGTCGAGGGGCTTGTCGGGATAGATGTAGAGACAATCGGCTTTTTGAATGGACTGGGTAAGAAAATCCGCGCAAATAAAGCCTACGCGTCCCTGGAGCTTTAAATCGCGAACGGCGCGCCCGGCGCCCGAGGTAAGGAGGCGGTCGGACTCTATGCCGATCGCCCTGGTAAACAGGCCCGCAACGCAGCAGGCGACTCCGTCCCCGCTTCCAAGGTCTATAAAAAGACGGAAGCCGGACAGATTCACTCTTTTAAAAAAACCGAACAGATACTCGGGCCGCGAAGCGGCCCATGCGCCGGAGGCGGTAAGACGATAGGGGCGCGTTTCGCCGCAATCTTCCAGCCGCCTGCGGAAATAGTCGATAATTCCGGCTGCCGTTCGGGCCTCGTCCCTATCCTCTAATGACGGAATTGGGTTCATAGTAACCGGCGCGAACGGAGGTCAAAGGAAATACCTGGCAGCTTTTGCCCAGGACGGTCCCCGGGTTGGTTACGGAATTGCATCCCGTTTCCACATGATCGCCGAAAATGGCCCCGAATTTGCGAAGATTTGTCAATATCCGCGTGCCGTGGGCCATTACACGGATGTTCTGGTCCCTTATTTTGAGGTTCGCAAGCTTGGTTCCGGCGCCCAGGTTCGCTTCACGTCCAATTACGCTGTCGCCTATGTAGGCAAAATGACCTGCTTTAGCGCCGTCCAGCATCACGCTCGTTTTCATTTCCGTGGTATGGCCCACTATGCATCCGGCGCCCACAATACAGTTTCCTCTCACGTAAGCGCCCTGGCGCACTTCGGTATTGGGCCCGATTATGGTGGGTCCTTTCACCAAAGCACCGGGTTCAACAACTGCCCCCGGACCGATAAAAATCGAGTCGTCCCACAGCACGCTGCCCTCCCATAATACGGCAGCCTCGGTGGTTTCCTCGCCCTCGATCCTGACGCGGAACCGGCCCTTGGTCACGTCTCCGCCGATGATCTCGAAGCCGCCCCTCAGGGTCTTTCCCCGCCACAGCACTACAGTCTCGGGGAGCGGGCGTTTGAAACACTTCACTCCATCCATGTTTGCGCCCAGGCGCCGTTCCAGGTAGCCGGCAATCTTACCCATGGCGTCCCATACATATTTGCAATCGGCGAACAGGTCGCGGTGCTCGAATGAAGCCAGATCGAAAAACGCGTCGGGTTCCAGGAAATCCATAAAGCTTCCTTTGCTTTCTTCTGACATGAAATTAATTGCGAAGGCCTGAGAATTGCAAATTTATATAGACCGATTTCGGCTTTCTGCCGATTTAGTTATAGCCCAAAAGCATCACGTCTGGAATAGATACCTCGATGACTGGAGAGCCACAGTGAAAATTCAATGCAAAGGATGCCGCGCCGAATTCAACGTTTCGGACGACAAAATACCGGAAGACAAGGTGTTGAAAATTCTTTGTCCAAGGTGCAAATCCCCTCTGGAAATCACCGGGAAAGCAGTGTCCGCCGGAGTTGACGACACCACTGCCAACCTTTCGGAAAAAAATCAGGCGGATTCCCTCCTCGATTACGCAAATGCAATCGATGTGGTCGATGAAGGCGTTAAAACCGCCCTTCTCTGCGATACTGATGTTAAACGCGGGGAGAGGATTGTGCAAGCGCTTCAGGAACTGGATTTCTGGGTCGTCCATGCCCTTCGCCCTGCGTTCGCCCTGGGAAAACTGCACCACAACCGCTACGATCTCATTGTGCTCGACGAGAATTTCAATTCCGAAAAAGATTCCGAAAATCTGGTCCTGCACCATATTCAACTTCTTCCCATGCACATGAGAAGACAATTCTATCTGTGCCTTCTCAGCAGAGAAAAGACCACTATGGATGCAAACCTCGCTTTCACGATGGGGGTGAATCTGATTTTGAACGTAAACGACCTCGACAAGGTAAAAGTGCTTTTCGCCCGATTGATGAAGGAACACAGGAATTTCTACGCTCTTTTCAACGCAGAGCTTGTAAAAAAAAGATGAGCGAACCGGGGGGGAAGTTTTTCGGAACCCGCCTGCGCTGCGCGAAGGCAAAAGTAAGAGGGCAAAAATGGGCAGCGCAGGCCGCTATCGGCTTGCCGTAATTTAACGGTGTCCGCCGAAGCCACCGCCGTGTCCGCCGAAGCCGCCGCCATGCCCGCCGAAGCCGCCGCCATGCCCGCCGAAGCCACCGCTATGTCCGCCCGATCCGCCCCTGAAGCCGCCGGCATGTCCGCCGCTAAAAGCGCCCCGGCTAAAGGAGTGCGACGGTGAGGCGCCGCCGAAGCTGTGTCCGCCAACGTAGGCAGGCCGTGACTGGGTACCGGTGAAGCCGTGCGCACCGGAGAATGCTCCTCGAGGGTAAGCGCCGCCGGCCTTCCCTGCCGGGCTTCCGCGAAATCCGCCAGGATTCCTCGTGGCTGCAACCGAGCCGCCCGAATCTGCATGGTTCAGTATGGTCCTTGCGCCTGCCCGGGCGCCGGCGGAGTTAAAACGCGAAATATTTGAGGACCTGCCCGCCCCGGAAAATGTCGAAAACCGGGTGGCAGGGGCGATCCTCGTGACAACGCCGTTGGGACCGTTCACATGGTTGGTTATCCAGTGGCCTCTGCCTCCCTTACCCTGCCCGTAATGGTGGTGATGATGGTCGAAGGGGCCTCCCTTGCCGTGCCCATAGTGGTGGTAAGGGTGACGGTACGGGCCTCCCCAGCCATAAGCGTACGCATAATTGTTGTAATAGCCCCCCCAACAGCCAAAGTCGCTGAGCATGTAGAAGCCACCGAAAAAGAACCCGCCCCACCAGAATGGATAGGGGACCCAGTCATAGAGATACTGATATTCCCACGGAGGCGGGTAGTAAGTTACGACCGGAGGTCCATACTCGCTGTAATAGCCCTCGACGTCTGCGGGTGGAACATATTGATCGGAGGAAGCGTAGCCGGGGGGGCCCGGAGGAGTCGAGCCCGGACTCGATTGGTTTTCGGGATTCGTACTGTACGAGTTGTAGCTCGGTTGGGGGTATTTGCCGCTCTGCGTGACCGGCAGGTTCATCGCGGAACTCACATCGCTTACGGTGCGGGCCGCATCGGCTTCCGACATGTTCAGGGCGCCTGCCGAGGCCGCTTTGGAGGCGCTCTGCCTCACCTCTTCAATGATATCGGGCGTCATGGGATAGTCGGTAATCCATCCGTTTCGAGGCGCAATCCTGACTCGGGCCAGAGAGTCTTCGGCCGCAGCCTCATCGTTGGTAGACGTCAAACCCAAGGCACTCGCCAGTTCTACGGCGAACTGACCTTCGCTTACCAGGGGCTGTTCAATCGGAGGGCGTCCGGAGGATGTGTCTTGTGCCTTGACCGGCGCGGCATATGGCAAAAAAGCAAGGCTTGCGGCCAGAACCATTATGAGCATGCTTTTCATATGCATACTCCTTTCGGATGGATGTCCCGGCGACGCGGCGACTCTCAGAAAACCATCCCTATTTTGATGATGCGACTGCGAGTGTTTTGGTCTACAGCCGGGGGAAGAATTTCATCTGCGGGACCCAAATCTTGCCTGCCTCTCGGGCTCCATGCTATATTTTAGTTTTTATTTGAAGAAAAGGAAAATTGTTGCGAGACTCCGCAAAATCGGCATACATTCTCAGGTAAACATGGCGGACGGAAAAGAACCATCATTCAGGATCGAGGATTATGACTACGATCTGCCGCCCGAGTTGATAGCCCAGCATCCGGCCCCTGCAAGGGAGCTGTCGCGGCTGCTCGTGCTGGATCGGTGCGCGGGCGCCGCCCATCATTCGCGCTTCGATAAAATCGGCGAGTATTTAAGGCCCGGAGACCTTCTGGTGGTAAACGATACGCGCGTAGTTCCCGCGCGGCTGGTCGGCCGTAAAAAGACGGGAGGCAGGGTCGAGTTTCTGGTGCTGGACCCTTATAAGCCGCCCGAACTGGGAGAGACCGAAGGATACTGCTGCCTGACAAAAGCATCGAAGCCCGTTCGCACCGGACAAATAGTCGAGTTTGCGGAAGGCATCTGCGCCGAGGTTGTTTCGGCGCCCATGGATGGAAAGGTTCGGGTGCGGTTTCCGGGAGCTTCCAATATTGTGGACGTTCTCGATCGAATCGGCCGAACACCCCTTCCGCCCTATATCGAGCGGGAAGCGGCAGAGCCTTCCGAGGCCGATCTCATCTGCTATCAGACCGAGTATGCGAGACAACCCGGTGCGGTTGCAGCTCCCACGGCCGGTCTGCATTTTACAAAATCGCTTTTAAACGATCTTGCCGCTTCAGGGATAGAGGTTGCTGCGCTGACTCTTCACGTGGGTTACGGCACTTTTTCGCCCGTAAGGTGCGAGGACATTCGCGAACATCGGATGCACGCCGAGTTTATCGAAATAGGCGAACAGACGGCGAACACGGTAAACAGAGCAAAGCGCGAACACAGGCAGGTCGTCGCCGTAGGAACGACCGTGGTTCGCACTCTCGAGTGGGTCTTCGCAAAACGGGGCGAACTGACGCCTTTTCGCGGCATGTGCGATCACTTCATTTATCCGGGCTACCGGTTTGCAGTCGTCGATAGCCTGGTGACCAACTTTCATGTTCCCAAGTCCAGCCTCATCCTGCTGGTATCGGCTCTCGCCGGGCGCCGGCTGATATTATCCGCCTACCGGGAGGCTGTGCGGGAGCGCTACCGCTTCTTCAGTTACGGGGATGCGATGCTGATCCTGTGATCATGGGGCGGCAACTTAACGAAAAGAGAGCCAATGAAATTCCAGGTCCTTTCGGAGGATGGGGAGAGCAACGCCCGAACCGGGCGAATTGAAACCGCCAGGGGCGCTGTCGATACGCCGATATTCATGCCCGTTGGAACGGCGGGGTCCGTCAAGAGCATTTCTCCCGACGAACTCGAGTCGCTGGGGGCGCAGATCGTCCTGGCAAATACCTATCACCTCTGTTTGCGCCCGGGCGATGAAAGAGTGGCGCGCCTGGGCGGGCTTCACAAATTCATGGGCTGGGAGCGTCCGATTTTGACGGACAGCGGCGGCTTCCAGGTCTTCAGCCTTGCCAGGATAAACAAAATCGAAGAGGAAGGCGTTCGGTTTCAGTCGCACATCGACGGCTCACACCGCCTTTTGTCCCCCGAAACCGCAGTCGGCATACAGAGAAACCTCGGCTCGGACATCATGATGTGCTTCGACGAATGCACTCCTTATCCGGTCACATACGAGTACGCTTCCGAATCGGTAAGGCGCACGATCCGGTGGGCGAAGCGGTCGAAGGAGGCTTCGGCGGGCAGTGGCCAGGCCCTTTTCGGCATAGTGCAGGGCAGTGTTTTTGCCGATCTTCGCGAGATGTGCCTCGAAAACCTGATCGAGATCGGCTTCGATGGATATGCAATCGGGAGCCTGTCGGTTGGCGAGTCCAAGGAACAGATGCTCGAAGTCATGAACCGTCTTGCGCCCAGGCTTCCAGCCGAGGCGCCCCGCTATGTCATGGGCGTCGGAACGCCCGAGGACCTGGTCGAGGGAGTGCGCGCCGGGGTGGATATGTTCGACTGCGTCATGCCCACCAGAAATGGACGCAACGGGACCCTTTTCACCTACCGGGGCGCTCTCAATATAAAGAATAACGCCTATGCCGAGGATCCCCGCCCCATCGATCCGGACTGCGGCTGCTATACGTGCCGCCGCTTCTCCCGCGCCTACCTGCGACATCTCTACATCTGTCGCGAACTCCTTTCCTATCGGTTGAACACGATCCACAACCTTTACTTCTACCTGGACCTCATGGGGCAGATGCGTGCGGCGATAGCCGCAGGAAATTTCGAGAGGTGGCGGAAGGGCTTTTATGCACGGCTTGAAAGCGGGCAATGACGGAAGCGCGCGACACATTATTCCGGTAAGGGTGTTGTCCCACGAGCCCTAACGGCGCCCTTTTATTAGCTCGCCGACGCTGCTTCGCGCTTGCTGCGCCAGCGCCTGCAGCACCTCGGCAAGATTCATTGGCTTGGCGATCATATATGCCGCCGTCCAGGCTTTGAGCGCATCCTGAAGCCGCTCATTTCGCGTGTAGATATGCCCCATGTTAAACAGAGCGGCGCAGAGTCCGGCCTTGTCGCCGATTTGCCGACTGGTATCAAGCGACTATTCCAGGTAGGTCAGCGCCGTCTCGTAATCACCGCGCTCCTGGTAGATTCGCGCAATACTATTGAGCACTACGCCTTCGACGGCCTTGTCGCCGATCTGCCGACTGATCGCAAGCGACTGTTCCAGATACGTCAGAGCCGTCTCGTAATCACCACGCGCGTGATAGACCTCCGAAAGGTTTTCAAGAACAACGCTTAGGCCGGCCTTATTGCCGAATTGCCGGCATATATCCAGCGACTGTTCCAGATAGCTCAGCGCCGTCTCGTGATCCCCGTGTGCGAGATAGACTCGCGCAATATTGTTAAGGGGTGCTCCTTCCCCGACCTTGTCGCCGATCTGCCGGGATATCTCTAGCGACCGTTCCAGGTGGGTCAGCGCCGTCTCGTAATCACCACGCGCTTGATAGACCTCCGAAAGGTTGCCAAAAACGACGCCTAGGCCAGCCTTATCGCCGAATTGCCTGCAGATATCCAGCGACTGTTCCAGGTAGCTCAGCGCCGCCTCGTGATCCCCATGTGCGAGATAGATTCGCGCAATATTGTTGAGCGGTGCGCCTTCACCAGCCCTATCGCCAATTTGCCGGCATATCTCCAGTGACCGTTCCAGGTGGGTCCGCGCCGTCTCGTAATCACCACGCGCGTGATAGATTTGCGAAATGTCGTTTAGCGTTTTACATTCACTGGCCTTGTCGCCGGTCTCTATCGAGATTTTCAGGGCTTCTTCGGATTGCCCGAGCGCTTCCGACATTTGGCCGTCCATTGCCAGGCTCGATGCAATCTTAAGATGGATTTGGATCTTCTTTTCCGGGGCCTTCACCTGCTGCAGCGTATCGGCGAGCAATTCGACGTAGACTTTGTGCAGTCTATGTCCGGAAAGATCGTTAGCAAGATGATCGACTAAATCCACGGCCTTTTCGAGATCACCACCCCTTCGACTCCTCCAGTACTCGACCATCTCGTCCAGCCATTTCTGCACGTCCGTTGCTGGACCACTATCCAGCCAACCGCCTGCCTGTTGCGACATCCAGGCAAGCGCCGGGGAGCGCAACTTCATCTCCTGGCATTCCCGCAGATATTCAGCTACGGTCTTCCTGTCGCCCTCCTCAAACTTGTGAGCAATTATTTCCATCTTGGACATCCCGCGCTCAGCCTCATCGCCGAGATCCGAGAGATAACCGAGAAGCTCTTCGGAGTTCTTTTTGGCTGCCGTCGATTTGTTCTCTATTTTTTCCCAAAGCTCCTGCCTCTTATGCTCCCGCGCCATTCTGTCCGTGTAATAGACTTCGAAAAACCTGCTCAGAAAGGTGAGTCTTCTTCTGTGCAGGCGCGACTCGCTCATGGCGAGCCAGAGGTCGAAGAAACCCTCCTTTATGCAGTAAAGACGCGAACGCTTATCCTCAGGATTATCCGCAACTGTCAGATACCCCGAATCGGTCATACGCTTCAGCAAAGAAGAGACCTGCTGCGGTTTCATCCTCATCCGGGCGGCGACATTCGCAGGTGTCCTCGGCGTATCACGCATAAGGGCGATTGTCTCCAGGGTCGCCCGCTCCTGCGGCGCAAGTTCTTTGAGACGGTCCTGGTAGAATGGCGAAATCTGGTCCAAAAGCGTCTGGAACTGTTCTTTGACATCCATGAGGTTGTCGTGAGCGATCAATTCGTAGAGCATGACCGTGAGTCTCGGATTTCCGCCGGTCAAGATGTAGAGGGCCTTGATCTTCGGGATAAGACTTTCGAAATCTTTCAAAATATCCTGACGACCCTCCCAATCGAGATTTCGCCTGATAAGCTCGATTGTATCTTCCTCGCTCAGGTCCTCAATCGTCGAAATATCGAAGAAGTCGTAAAGAGGGCTCTTAAGGCTGAGAAGTCCCGGGAAATAGACCGGAGACGTGCCGATTAGAGCTGCACACGGGGAATCCATCAGAAAGGACCTGAAGCGGTGGATATCCTGCTCACGCTTGATTTGCTCACCAAAAAGGGTATCAAGATTTTCCATCATAAGCAGGAGGGCCTTGCCCGTCTCTTTCCTGTAACGCTTTAGACGAGGCGCGATGGTGTCTATGATATCCTCGTTCTTTTCGACCTCCGAGAGCTTATGATAAAGCTCTTTCATACTGCCGTCGCCTTCCTTTTCGGCGAGTATCTCCAGCACACCGAGGAGCATATCGGCAAAGGAAAGAATTCGGTTGTTTTCCTCGGGGAAACGTATAACCGCATAGAGGTTTTTGAGCCTTTCGTTTCCGACCGCCTCGTTTTCTATCAGCGTAAGCAAGTGGGTCTTGCCTATGCCCCGCGGCCCTATAAAAAGATAATGCTGCCCCCCCCTTTTTTTTGCGTTCCGCTCCAGCTTCTCGACAATATCGTCCAGCGTATGCTGCCTTCCCACCGTTGTCCGAAGAAGCCGATCGATCGGCGTGATGTCCGATCGATAAAGTCCGATAGAAAAACCTGTTCTATTCATAGGCATACTCAAAACCGCAGTATTTGCGCCACCATGTCTTGAGGAGGCGGCTCGAAAAGTCATATCGTCCCTCAGCGGTTCCCTCTATATAGAAATCGCTTTGAAGGTAGAGCAGAAGATGCTGAAAAGCGTTATCAAGGTCCGCGCCCGACCTTGCAGAAGTTCGACGAGATTCGCACTGGCGAAAGATATGAAAAAGATTTTCACGCATCACACTGTTATCACTGCGGGATAGATGATTTAGCATACGCCGTGCGGGTTCTTTATCCTCTTCCGGATAATGGACATCGATCCGGCTTCGATAATGCTGCAGCTTGTCCCGTGCGGTTTCACCCAAAAGAACTTTCTGAAAAATGTTAGTAACATCCTCGGACGACAAGCTGCTCTTCCGCCTTTTCCAGTGACGATACAGTTCTTCTGTCAGCATCTGGAGGAAAAAGGGAATCGGAGAACCAAGGAGATCGAGCATGCGGGGAATGACGGTCCGATCAAAGGCCACTTCGTAGCGTTCCAACATTGCCGAGACAAAACGCTTGACCTCCTCCTCGGTGAAAGGCTCAAGGTTCTCGACTTTAAGGTCGTTGATGAGGTTTACGGTATTATTCCTGTCAAGGGTCGCGATGAGATTGACCGATCCGCCCACGAGCCAGCGCACATACTTTCGTAACGACTGCTCACGCGTCTTTCTGAACCAGTGAAGAAAGCCGGCGCATTCATCGCGGGAACCGGCTCGCATTGCGTTGAGCATGTCGGGGAGTTCATCGATGATGAAAAGGGTCCTTTCTCCGGAGCGATACACGCTCTCCATGAGTTCGTCCAGGCGGGTTCTCCAGCTCTTTGAAAGGTCCTCGCTTTTCCGGAGCGCGACCTTGATCTCGCTGGCTTCAACCGACTCGATGCGGGAGAGAACGCGTTTAAGAAAGCTCCATGAGCCGGCGAAAGCTTTACGGAAATAGTCCGGCTGATGCTCGTTCACTGCGTCGAGAAGGTCTATCAGGAACTCATCGGGCGTCCTGAGTTCCTCCACATTCAAATGGACAACGAGCCAGTCGTCTTCAGGAAAGTCAAGCAAGCGGTACATAACGCTTGTCTTTCCTATTCTTCTCGGGGCTACCAGGAGAACATTATGTTTTTCGAGAGAGTTCCACAGAACTGAGATGAATTCGTCTCTAAACCAGAAGTCCTCATCCCTGACAACGCTTCCCACAATGAAGTCTGCCATGGCCCCTCCGGTCAATAAAACCAGATTGATGTACAACTTATCAGCTGTATAATCCCAACAATGCAAAAAGTAAACCTTGTAATGCAATTTTGTTGTACATCTTATTCGTTGTATTTGGTCTGCTAGCAGCGGGGGATTTACCGGAAATCCAGCGTGGCGTTAAATGTTTTGAAGGCGCATCCCCCTTGTCGATGATCTGGTGGAGAAAGACCGGCCTGCAGGGACATTCGAGATACCCTGGCTGGCCCTGGTAATGGGCGCCATCCTGCGGTTATGGCCGGGGCATGAGCTTAAAAATGAACATTAAGGTCACACCTTCGCTTGACTAGGCGCCCTCTCAATGCTAATCTGACGTTTTATCGGGACGTGGCGCAGCCTGGTTAGCGCGCTTGCTTGGGGTGCAAGAGGTCGGCCGTTCAAATCGGCTCG
>JAJYTC010000249.1 GCA_021793275.1 Deltaproteobacteria bacterium
GGTGACATCGACCCCTATGCACAAAATGGCTTTGATCATGCCGTTCGGGTCGCGTATCGCCCGGCCATGCCATTCCACCGACATGAGATCGCCACTCCTGGTGATCAATCCGGTTTCAACCGTTTGCTTTGCAGATCCGATGGCGGTCATTCCAAAAAGTTTGGACAGTGCTTCATGATCTGTTTCAGGAATAAAGTTTTTCAGATACGCTTTCGAGTCGGCCTCACCAGCTGCGCTACTGATAACGTCCGACAGCGCATTGTTCGCCATAAGAATTTGACCGTCAAGTCCAACGGCCGTCAGAAGAATCGGAGAATCCTCAATAAGCGATTTATACAGCTCCTTTTCCATTACCAAACTCCTAATCCAAAGTTACTTTCAGGGGCCGACGATAATAGCATAGCTGCGTTTTCATGCAATGGGACTTCCTGCAATAAAACTTCCATTGCTATAAATAGTCATGAAATGCTGCTCTAAAGCAAACGCATTAAATCGGTGTCAGCGTAAACCACCTTGTTTTCCGTTTTGTCTTCCGTCGCAGGTGGGGCTTTGATGGCCAGGTCCGCAAACCGGCGCAGAAGGACGCTCAAGCTCCCCTACCCTGCCAGGAAAAGGCTCCGCTGACTCGCCGGTCTGCGATGTGAGCAAGTTTCGATCTTCTTTCAGGACGGCTTGCAAGACCGCGGGCATGACCTACCCCGCCGGGATGTACGATCACGGCGCTTGTACTGAAGAGAAGAAAACGGCGGGCGGTATCGTTATTGACTCGAATTTTCGAGGATTTGTCTAAGGACCCTTCTGGTAACTTTTCGGAATCATAAGGTGTGAAGAAATTGGCTAGTAATGTGGTTACTGCCCGGCAAAGGATTGCGGGACGATTTGTTATTCAATTTTGCTATCCAGTGATCCCGGAATCACCGCAAACTGAGTCGGGGCGAGAGGATTTGAACCTCCGGCCCCCTGCTCCCAAGGCAGGTGCGCTACCAGGCTGCGCTACGCCCCGATCAGAGTTGCTCTTCTTACCACGTGCGGCGCATAAAGACAAGTCCGGTATGACTGGGTGCAATTAAAACAGATACGCGGCGGCGGAGGCGCCCGTTACTCACTCGTCACTATCCCGTGCTTGAGTTTCACGGCGTAGAGCTCGGCGCATGCCGCATCCACCAGGTCCTGGGCGCCTGCTGCGCGCTCATTGATGGCGCCAACGCCGATGGCCGTCGTGATGATGGTTGCGGTGTTGCCTTCCCGGTATGGAGACTTCCTCATGGTCGCTGAAATATAGGGGATGACCTCGCGCGCTTCCTCTTCGGGCACGCCCGGAAGCACGATCAAGAACTCATCGCCTCCGTACCTGCCCATAAAGCAGCGATCCTGCGGAAGGATCTCTTCGAGCAGGCGGGCCGCATGCTTTAGCACTTCCATTCCGCTGCCGGACTCGTCCCAGTCCTGGACGAAGTTAAGATCCACCACCAGGACCGAAAGTGCGCTCCCCGAGCGGCGCGCCTTTCTGAATTCCTTTTCCAGAATCGTATGTATCTGAAAAAAATTCAGGAACCCGGTCAGCTGGTCCTTGACCGCGAAGTCGCGCACCTTTTCATAGGTGAGGCAGTTGTCCATCGACAGCGAAATATTTATCCCGAGCTGCTCCAGAAGATCGGTGCCGTCCTGCGGATCGTATCTTCGGGGGTCGGAGCTGCCGAGCAGAAGCGCCCCGAACAGGATATCGCCTATCTTCATGGGGATGAGCGCCCCCGAGCGCAACGTGTTTCCGCACTCCGACAACAGGGAGGGATAGCCGTTCCTGTCTGAGGCAAAAAGTATCGGCTTTAGCATCGGTCCGAAAAGCGGTTGCGCCGATTCGCCGTCGAGGGGGGAAATCCAGGTCCGGGGGGACTTTTCGATGCTCATTGGCGACTCGCCCTGAAAGAACCTCTCGAGGACCTCGGGATGAGAGAGGAACAAAACCAAAAGGCCCGTCTCGAACCGCTCCTTTATTTCGCTCAGCAGTTCGTCTACCAGACGCTCCATGTCGCGCGTTCTGAAAAGCACCCGCTCGATCGCCGCAAAATGCCTCCAGATTTTTTCGTTTTCCAGGGCGTTGGCAAGCACGGCGGCGAGTTCTTTTCGCAGGGCTTCGTTTTCTCGCAACAGTTCCGGGGCTTCGCGGCCATTGCAATCAACCGCTCCGAGTGACGGAGCGACTTCAGCAGCGGCTTTTCGCCCATTTTTCTTCCAACCGCGTTTAGACATGGATTTCAATACAACCACCCATTTATCGTCAAGACTCGCTATCGGAGAATTGCGGCGGTTTGCGCCCGAGCTCCACCAGCGTCAGAGCTTCGTCAACGGCCCCGATCGGCGTATGGGCGATCATCACCCCCGGAATCTGGTAGCTGGGCTGAAGCGCCACGACTGCTTTGCCGATTTTTAGCGCCATGGCTATCTCCGACAGGGTCCCGTAGCCGCCCCCTATGGCGATCAGCACGTCCGCCGTGTGAACTATGATCGCGTTTCGCGCCGCCCCCATGTTCGTCGCTATTGGAAAATCGATGAATTCATTGGCATCTGTGGTCTTCGACCCGGGAAGAATTCCAAGCGTAATGCCGCCGATCTCCTTGGCGCCGCGGGCCGCATCGGTCATAACGCCGCCAAGACCGCCGCAGACAAGGACCGCTCCCTTACGCGCGATTTCACGCCCGACCTCTTCGGCCACCGTTTTCAACTCCGGCTGGCTGATCCCGCGCCCTATCACCCCAATAATTGGACTGCCGATGTCTATTCTTTCCATCCCCATTTCCCCACCAGGTTTACGAACCGAACCCCGCCCAGATTTGTCTTCCTGATTCCCTCAGGCACCCGCCTGACCAGGATAAGGTCCTGGGAAGTCCGGTCGCCGACTGGGACAATCAGCCTGCCGCCCATCACGAGCTGATCGATGAGCGGCTGAGGAATTTTTGGAGTGCCCGCCGTGACCATGATTCCGTCGAAGGGCGCATCGTCGGGCCAGCCAAGAGAACCATCTCCAACCCTTATTATGACGTTGTCATAGCCGAGCTTGCGGAGTACCGAATTTGCCCGGTAGCCAAGCTCGGGAAATCGCTCGATCGAGAAAACCCGATCAGCCAGTTCGGCAAGCACCGCCGCCTGGTAACCGGAACCCGTTCCAATCTCCAGGACCTTTTCTGCGCCTTTGAGTTCCAGGCTCTCGGTCATGAGGCCCACTACATAAGGCTGGGAAATGGTCTGGTTTTCCGCAATAGGCAGAGGGTGGTCATTATAGGCCTGATCCCGCAGCGCTTCATCGACGAAAAGATGCCTGGGCACCTTGCGCATCGCCTCGAGGACCCGCTCATCGTGAACGCCCCGGGCCATTACCTGGGCTTCCACCATCCGTTCACGAGCCTTCTTGAAATTCACCATACCCTTATTTCCATTCCGACGAACACCCCTTGCCCCCCGCCTGACATCCATTCACGAACATATTGATACTATAAAACTTTTTCCAAAATTCAAAAAGATAAAGCAAGAAGAGAATTAAAATGCTCCCGGATTCGCGCTCAAAGAAGATTTGCCCACGAGCAGTAGGCCCGATGAAGATGGCCGGAGGGCTCGCGGCTTTTGCCGAGCGAAACACGGCGAAGAATTCGCCGGAACCATGCGCCAAAAGCATATCGTTTTCCCTGAAGTACGATCCATGGGGACACGGATTCCATCTCGGTCTGGGTCCCCAGCAGGGGGAAAACCTGCGTTCCCGCATAGAGAAAAGCCAGGTTGTCCTTCCAGGAGGAATCGTAGTTCGAAAAGAAGCTTTCATCGAGATCTTCGAAAATCCGTCGGAATGCTCCGGGACAATGGTTTTCATTCATCGGGCGAAGGGCAAAAAGCGCTTTTTGCGGATATTGCCCGGCGATGATTTTAGCAGCCTCGCCACGCTCCGCCGCATGCCCTTCCGATATGCCCGCATTGAATATGCCCAGGCCTCTGAAGGGAAGACCGCCTTCGGCCATGCGATCCAGGGCGAGCCCGAGACTTGGCGCCCTTGCATGGGGCGTATCGTCCCAAAACAGGACCAGGGGACTTTGGATATTCGCCGATACGAATCGAAAAAGGCCGCCGAGGTAAGCGATGTCGGCCTGCCTTCGCGATGAGATGAAAAACTTGTCTATCCAGGGCAGCACCAGCGAGTCGATTACGCCGGCATCGAGCATCCGCTGCCCCTGGTTTGCAAGCGCAAAAAGAAGGCTTAGACCATCGGCCCATGATTTCCGGGTGCTTTCGATCCACGCCAGGACCTGCCCGCGAGATATTTGCTGGTGAGGGGCAAGCGCCCCCGGCCATTCGTGTTTGGCTCGAT
>JAJYTC010000062.1 GCA_021793275.1 Deltaproteobacteria bacterium
GCACAATCTTATTCTCTTCTATCGCCTTCCCGATGAATTTTTTTTCAGCGGCCAGCCAGGGGTATTGTTTCTCTTCGTATATGTTCATCGGGCCGCCCATTACAACCAGCCAATCAAACTCCTCCACCGCCGGGAGCTTGTCTCCCCGGTAGAGGTGAGTCGCCGACAGTACCCACCCCTGGTTTTCGGCCCAACTCCCGATATTGGCGGGCCCTTCGAAAGGCACGTGCTGGATGTAGTGCAACTGCATCACTGTCTCATTTCAAATATGGAAAAGACTTGGCCGTGCACCCTCCGTCGAACCGGCCGAAACCGACCGCACACCTTCAGGCAACCAGGTTAGATGGGACCGCGACACAGCCGGAGGCACTTACCGCTGCTTCCTTCCGGACCTGACGGGGTTCGTGTTCGTCTGTTGCGTGGTGTCCAACCGGCGCCGGAATTAGATACGAACGGCTCAGCTCACAATCCTTCAAAAGGGGATTCAACCCCGCTAAAGCGGATCTCGGGCTACAGGGCACCGCTAGCTCCCCGTCTAGCACGACCAAGCCTATATTTTCCGGCAATCAACAATTCCATGCTAACACATCGAAGTGACAATTGCAAACAGACTAAGAGGCGGGTCTAATTCAAACCCCGTGGGGGTGCGGGGGGCACAGCTCCCCGCGCTTTTGCCCTTCGCTCCTTCCCAAGCCCTCCCCGGTGCGGTCGAGCAGAAAGCAGGAGCTCTCCTGGAGCCCGGGGAGTATCTCGATATTGCCGGTCGAGATCATCTCCGGCCATGTCTTTATCCATTTACGGCTGAAACCCGAATAGTCGACCGCGACCAGGGGCGTACCGGTTCGCCGCGCGTAGGCAGACGATGCGCTATATTCGAAAGGAAAACTTATCTGGCGAAGAATCGAGGCTATTTGCGCGTGCGCAAGGGCGATCTCGAAGTCGATGCCAAGTTTTTGCGAAACAAACCGGAGGCGTGCGAGAACTAAGTCTCGAAGCTCGGACGAGTGCTCTTGCCGGAATTTCAGGGCAAAATCGCTGATTTCTACCAGGATGAGGTCCGGCTTATACCGTTCGAAAAATAAAAGGCTCTTCGAAAATCCGTCCGGGTCGCAATGTACCGTCCCCAGCAGAACCAGGGCCGTCAATTCCCCCCGGGGTAAGGGGCCGTCGCTCGATAAACTCATCCTGCGGTACGCTTGTCGAAAAGACAGTCCAGTTCCTGAAAATGACCGATATGCAGCTCGGCTTCCAGAGAAGGGTTTTTGTAGCTTGCGAAATGGACGCCGGTAGCCTGCGCAAGGGCCTCATCGACTCTCGAATCGCCGATATAGAGGACATTTTCGGGCACGACGTCGAATACCGCCAATATCTTCTCCATCGCTTCCGGGTGGGGCTTGGGATGGCTTACGTCCGAAGCGCACACCACCAGGTGGAAATATTCTCTGATGTTGAACTGCTCCAGAAGCTCCATAGTGGAAACTGTGCGGTTTGTGGCCAGAGCAGTCCGAAAGTGCGTGCTCGCAAGTTTTAGAAAAGGCACCAATCCCGGCTCACGGGTAAGATAGTCGTTGAATGGGCCGAAATCGATGGTTTTAAAATACTCGAAGGCGCGATCGAAGTCTTCGCCTTCTCCTCCGGTAAGATAAAGAAGAGATTCCCGCACGGGGTACATGTGGATGTATTCGTGCTGATCCGCCCTTACGGGAGGCCTTCCGATCCTCGTCATGATATGGCTGTAGAAGCGAATGTTGGCCTCTCGCGAATCGAAAAGCACCCCGTCGCAATCCAATGCAATCACCTTGAGATTCCGGGCTATCGCGGCAAACGCCCGCAATTGCCCGTTGCCTGTATCATCGTTCATGTCTCGATCCATTCATGCCCCCGCAGCGAAAAACATTACTTGCCGCAGGCAGGCTTTGGTATTAATAATATAAGCTTTATCCGAGTATGGGGAATTACGAATGAAAAATCAATTCGATTATCTCGTCGTCGGCAGCGGAATTGCTGGCCTTACGTTCGCTCTTAAGGCGGCCAAGACCGGAACCGTGGCTATTGTAACAAAAAAGGACAAGCTTGAAACCAACACGAACTATGCCCAGGGGGGAATAGCGTGTGTGCTGGCGCAGGACGATTCTTTCGACCTCCACATCAAGGACACCCTGGAGTCCGGAGACGGCCTGTGTCATCCCGAGGTCGTTGATTTAGTGGTCAAAACCGGGCCGGAACGCGTGAGGGAGCTTGTCAAACTGGGTGTCGCCTTCAACCTTGAGACGGGCGCGAACGCATTCGATCTCGGAAGGGAAGGCGGGCACAGCCGCAACCGGATTCTCCACGCCCAGGACATGACGGGCAGGGCCGTTGAAAAAGTCCTGATGGCCGCCGCCGAGTCCGAACCCAACATTGCCATCTTCGAAAACCATCTGGTCCTCGACCTGATCATCCAGCACCAGTCGATGAGGGCCGGCGCCGTCGATCTCTATCAGCAGGACACCTGCCGCGGCGCCTATGTCCTCGATATTGCAGCAGGACAGATTCATACCTTTGTGGCCAACGCCGTTCTGCTGTGTACCGGAGGGGCAGGGAAGGTCTATCTTTATACGAGCAATCCGGACGTAGCCACAGGAGACGGACTCGCCATAGCTTATCGGGCCGGCGCAAAGCTGGCCAACCTGGAATTCGTCCAGTTTCACCCCACCTGCCTGTATCATCCGGCGGCCAAAAACTTCCTGATCTCCGAGGCGGTGCGCGGGGAAGGCGCCAGGCTGATCGACAAGCGGGGACGCGCCTTCATGGAGAAGTACCATCCGCTAAAGGATTTGGCGTTTCGAGACATAGTGGCGCGCGCCATAGACGCGGAAATGAAAACAAGCGGAGACGACTGCGTTTTCCTGGACATTACTCACAGGGACCGCCATTTTCTCATGAAACGTTTCCCCAACATTTACGAGAAATGTCTGTCTCTGGGAATCGACATCACCAAAGACCCTATTCCGGTCGTTCCTGCAGCCCATTACATGTGCGGCGGCATCCTCACCAATTGCTCGGCCCGCACTACGATAGATAACCTCTACGCCATCGGCGAGTGCGCCTGCACAGGGCTTCACGGGGCCAACCGTCTTGCCAGCAATTCCCTGCTGGAAGCCATGGTTTTTTCTCACGCCGCCGTCGTCGAGTGTGCCGAGCGCCTCGAGTCCTGGCGAAACCGGGTTCTTCCGGAGGTCCCTGACTATTCGAGAAAAATCGCCGTCGAGAATTCGTCAAACAGCGAAATGGTGATGATCGCGCATAACTGGGATTTCATCAGGCGTCTTATGTGGAACTACGTGGGCATCGTGAGGACGGACAAAAGGCTTGCGCTCGCCCTGACTCACATTCTTCAAATAAAGATGGAATTAAAGGAGCACATGCCCAACATCCCTTTGAGCAGCGACCTGGTGGAACTTCAGGGCCTGGCCCTGGTGGCCGAGCTCATCATCCGGTGCGCGGTCCAGAGAAAGGAGAGCCGGGGGTTGCACTTCAACGTCGATCATCCCGAAAAGGGAGGATCGGACTGGCTGAAGGACACCGTCGTCATAAAGAGCGCGGCTGAAGAATTCCTTTCCCTGCCCGCGGTTCAGAATGACTGAATAGACTTTCTGCCAGAGTCGGGTCCGCTCGTTTCCGCGTCAATGACCTGTTCGTCCGCGACCGCAGGAGGGGCTTCGATAAGCTTCGCCCCGTTAGCGTTCTGCTCTATTTTCATAGTGAGCATTCCGCCCATGAAGCTGAGTTCGTAATTTCTGTCCGATCTGCCGAAAGATTCTCTCAGTTTCTGGAGCCGCTTTTTCGCCTTCCTGTAGATATATACGATGCTTACGACGGAAGCCGCGAACATGAACAAAAACACCCAGGCCGGCGTGGCGATAACCTTGCCGATAAACATGATTATCCCCATGAGCGTCAACACGAATAAGGCCTGGAGCCCTATGATCAAATAGAGATAGTAGACGCCCCGATCCAGGGTGGCCTCTTCCGTCCAGAATTTCTTGGCGGCTTCGGGCCGTTGCTTTTCTTCCTTATTTTTAAACCACATATTTCTGCTGCTCCTTTATGTTCTGGCGTCATCCGCCTCAGTGTGAGCGGTAAGGAGCTGCGGGACCGAATTCTGCTCGATCATCAATCTATCTATCCGGTACTTTTCGATGTGCACCTGGTTTTCGAGCATCTGCTTGGATAGCTTGTACCTAAGATAAATAACCCAGACGAGCAACCCTCCCGCGAATAGCGATACCCCGATAAAGAACAAGGGGTACTCCTTAATGGCGCCAAAGATCGATGAAGCCATATCGCCGAGGATTGATGGAATCAACCATAAAATAAACAGGGCCAAAACTATTACGAACCCTACACCCAGAACGGAGAAGTTTTTCGAAATGCTCAGGAAGCTGCTAAAACCCGACTTGTTCAACTCGACTTCGGGCGGGGCTTCCTCTTTGGGGTCCCCTTTCAAAACGTGGATCCAGACCTGGGCCATGAAGAAAAGCAGCAGCATAAGGCCAAGGGGCAATCCGACCGCCAGCAGGAGCCAGGCCCGGAAGTGGAACGGCTGATATTTCGATTGCAACTGGACGGTGTAATTTTTCAAGGGCCCGAAGTTGTTTTCAAACACCATTTTTTCATAGGAAGTTATGGTGGGCCCGGGGCTTTCATACAGCAGCCTCCCCTTGGAGTCGGTAATGCACACCCTGGTCTTTAGACCCGACTGATTGTAGACGGCGATAAGGATTCCAAGCTCGAGCGCCAGGAGCAAAATCGCCCCTACCGCCAATATCCGCCTTGTATACTTGCCGTCCTCAAAAAACTCGGAAAGTGACGAATTTTTTGCCATAAGCGGTTTCTGACAACCATTCCTTGTAAATTTTCCACCACTACGCGAAACGTATGCTTGCGGAAAGCTAACATTGCGCGACAGTGAGAGTCAAACAAAAAGCTGTTATGCCTGCCGGAATGGGGCGGAGGGCCTTTTTACTGGAAATCCCAAAACACCATAGACCGTTCAGGAAAGCCGGTCAACCTCCTTATTAATGTGAAAAAGACGAGCTGCATTTTCACCGCAGATCGAATTTATGTCCGGCTGCGTGAGGCCTGACTGGTTCATTTCGGCAAAATAGCGCTTCGGTGAAAGCAGGGGATAATCGCTGCCGAAAAGAATCCTGCCGGCCCCGACCGCCTGCGCGGCGGCCCTGTAAATCTCAGTCCTGTAAACATAAGGAGATGCCGCCGTATCGTAGAAGATATTTGCGAATTCCGCCGGGGCCTGTTTCTTTAAAAGCTCGAAGAAAATCAGGCCGCCTCCCCAGTGCGCAAAGATGAGCGTCGCTCCGGCTGCCGCCTTCGCCATGCCGTAGTAGAAATCAAGTCCGTAGGGGGCCTTGCCCGGGTATTGATGGCCCACGGGCTCGTTGGCATGGACAAGGAGCGCAACCTCTTTTTCCCTGCAAAGAGCGGCAATTTGCTTGAAATTGTCGAAAACACGGTCCATATTTCCGCCGGCAGAATAGACGGCGAGTTCCCCAAGGCCGCGAGCACCTGCGGTGATCATCTTTTCGGCTTCTTGGGCGCATGCGCCCGACAAAAGGTCCAGGCATGCCATCGGGATGAGCCGTCCGGGAAACCTTGCTGCCGCTTCGATCACGTAAGCGTTGTGCCGCGCGAGGATTTCCGTGTTTCGCCACGGAAATCCGAACACGACGGACAGGTCGATCCCGTTTTCGTCCATGGACCGGACAAGCTCCTCGGCGGAGGCCATTTTCGAAGCCGCAGGGCCGTAGAGAAGCTGAAATTCGGGTTCGGCTGCGAAGAAAAGTTCTCTCCCGGTGATTATGTCAGGGGGGAAAATGTGCGTGTGAACATCTATTAGCAAGACTGGAAAGCCTCCATGGAAAGGATTGGCGAGGCGCGAAAAAGTATGTTACCGCCCCGTGCGCTTCCGGTTTGTACTCAATTTCTGTTCTTAGCGCAAGCTGTGAGGAGAGGGAAACTGAAATGATCGATAAAATTGAGGCCGTGATAGAGAAGGTGATTTTCGAGGCAGGAGATCTTATCCGGCGCCACATAGGCCAGGTGGCCGGCTCCATGGTCAGCGCCAAGGGCCCCTCGGATTATGTGACCGAAATAGATAAAAATTGTGAGCGTCTGATCACGGACGCAATCCGCAACAATTTCCCGGACCACCACATCATGGCCGAAGAAACGGCCAACGAAGGCTTGCAACCCGGCTACACATGGGTGATCGACCCGCTGGACGGCACTACCAACTTTATCCACGGCTTTCCGTTCGTTGCCGTTTCCGTTGCGGTTTGCCTGGACAAAAAACCGGTGCTGGGATACGTGCTGGACCCCGTTAGAAACGAACTTTTCTCGGCGAAAAAGGGAATGGGGGCATGGCTCAATGGATCGAGGCTGCCTCACCGCGGTAACGTGGAGATCGACCGGGCATTGGTGGCAACCGGATTTCCATTCAGGGCCAAGGAGTACATGGACCCTTACCTGGCCTCCTTCAAGTCGATTGCCCTGCGGGTCAGCGGAGTCAGGCGGGCCGGAGCCGCCGCGCTGGACCTGGCCTACCTGGCCGCAGGACGGGTCGACGGCTTCTGGGAAATCGGCCTCAAAGCCTGGGACATAGCCGCCGGCGCGCTCCTTATAACGGAGGCCGGCGGATCGATCAGCGACTTCAACGGCGAAGACAATCACCTTTTCAATGGAAATGTTACCGCAGGCGTAGAGCCGCTCTACGGGTTTCTGCTCGAAGAGGTGCAAAAGCACCTGGCGCCGGCGCTAACGCGCTGATGAACGGGTGAACGGATAAGCAGGTGAATGGGGGAAAATCGCTTCTCCCGCACCCCCCGTTCCCCTGCTTCCCTGTTCTCATGCGGCCCGGCTTGGTGGGACAACGTTCATGGCCATCAGCTTCTTGCTGGTTTCGAATATTACTTCCATTTTTCGGGATGAAATAACTTTGGTGACCACCCCGAGGCCGAAGGACGGGTGCAGCAGCAGGGCGCCTTCCTTGTAGCTGTCCGCGAGGCTGTATTCCGGCACGCCTTCCCTGCTTGCTTCCAGCAAAAGCAGTCGCCAGTCCTCATCGGTCTTCGGCCTTGTGATCCCTTTGTAGAGGACCGACGGAACCATGTCTTCGTCGTCATCGGTTTCTTCGAGCAGCAGCTCCTCATCGCCGGCAAAATCGAGCTCGTCGGTTTGTTCGAATTCGAGTCCGGAATCGTCTTCGAAGTCGTCCATCATTTGATCGCTTTCCATATCCTTTTTCGGCATATCGCACTACCCCTCATATTCGATTTTAGAGATGCAGTCCCGTTTATTGGAACTGGGACAAAAGGTCAAGGATTTTCCCTATTCAGCCCGGATTAACAGGGCGCGTTTCCTGATGAACTCGACATCCTCATTATAATACGCTTGATTTTACGGGAAAGCGGCTCAAAAGTTTTTTTTCAAGTCCCCCCTCACTCACGGGAGCCGGGCTATGCCGGCTGCACGGATGCAGAGCACAGGGTGACAGGGCATGAATGGATTGCTATCTTCGAGCCTGGGACGCAATCTCAGGCAGGCAGTATTCGAACGTCCTCACTACCGGCCGGCTTAGAGGATTGCACAACCGGTCAGTTCGCATTCAAATCGGGGATGGAGTCCACCCGAACCGCCGAGCACGCTGATGACTCCCAACGGCGAGAAAATCGTCCGGTGGGAGCATGAAATTCCATCCTTTCCGCTCACAGGAGGGCGAGTTCCTATGAAGCAGATGACCGAGCAAAATTTGATAAATGCATTCGGAGGGGAAAGTCAGGCGCACATGAGGTATCTGCATTTCTCCCATCAGGCGGAACAGGAAGGGTATGCAAATATTGCCCGCCTGTTCAGGGCGATTGCACATGCCGAGTATGTTCATGCTGGTGATCACTTCCGGGAAATCAAACATCTGAAAGGAGGGTTTGTTGCCAACTCCATGGCTGCATTCGGACCGGGAGATACGAAGAAGAACCTGGAGCTGTCGATAATGGGTGAGTCATATGAGATCGATGAAATGTACCCTGTATTTATAGAAGTTGCCACTTTTCAGCAGGAGAAAGGAGCACAGAGAACCTTCGAGTGGGCCTACGGCACGGAGATAATGCACAAGAAGCTTTTTGAAAAGGCGAAAAACTCAGCGGATGCAGGAAAAGATATCGATCTCGGGCCGGTGCAGGTGTGCAGTGTGTGCGGCTACACCTTGGAGGGGGGGGCGCCGGATAAATGCCCATTGTGCGGCGCCGCCAGGGAAAAATTTGTGGCCTTTGAATGAAAATTGCGTGTGAACCGCAAACCAGGGCTGAAGCTGAAGATCAAGAGGGCGGCAATTCATGCGGAGGGCGCCACGTCATGACAGACAAGGACCACACGTCCCCTGGCCTTTTATCTGATCAGATTTTCTATATTTTCTTAAATCTGCGCAAAGATCGAATTCGAAAGGTGGTTGAGGATCTTAATACCCGTTATCCGGCAGAGACCTCGGAGCAAAAGGCCCGGCGGCTTATGACCATCCAAACTCCCCTTTCATTTCTGGGAGGGCTCATCATGCATCTGCCGATGTCGGTCCCAGGGGTAGGCGGCGCATTCAAAGCCGTTGGTTTGGTGGGAGCGACCTCAGTTATCACTCGTATGCATCTATATCTCATTTTGGAAATCGCCCTCCTGTACGGAAAGGATATCGACGATCCGGACCGTGTCCCCGAAATGCTCGCGGTGATTGCCGCCAATGGCCTGGCATCGGCAGCCCCGCTGCTGGCCGATCTTCTCGGTATAAATCCGTTGTTGTCATTACCAGCAGCGGGAATAATGGCATCGGTAGCGGCGCAGATGATCGGTGAGCAGGCCATCCTTTTTTACTCTAACTCGGCAAATCAGCTGAAGCCGGCGCCATCGGCACAAGGCCGCAAAGAGAGCGCGCTTATACAAGTTACAGCAGGATAGGTATCTGAGAAATTATGGAGCATCGCGGCGTCTTTGACGCCCCTGGCATTGTAAACTCTTCAAATGGGGCCGGCTCTGCGCGAAGTCGATTTCGATGCGTCCCGGGAATTGCCTGAAAAGCTCGCTTCCTTCCAATCGATAACGACTTCGGGGGATTCCTGGTATGGATCATCATCCCTGTTCTTTTTGAAAAATTCGATGCTGCCCCATGCGACATCGGCGATCTTGACTCCATCGGAAGTTTGGATGTTGCATTCGCTGACAGCTCCTTTCTCTTGCCCGTGAAGCTGCAACCAACCGCTTATGCGAGCCTGGTATAAACGAGGCCTGTTCGTGGCCGCTGCCATCATAATATACCCTTCCGCATTCGTTTCTATCTTAAAGGGCAGGTCTTTGAGGCTTGGATGTTCGACCACTTCACGCCATTCCATCCGTGTCTCCTTTCCAAAGCGCCTTGCGGCAAAAAGCGCGAGATCCTCGCCGCAATAGCGCTGAATCTGGCGCCGGCCGTTCTGTCTTGAGCCGTTCGAGCATGGTTGCCTGATTTGAACGGAGTCCGTGACGGGGAGGGCAAACGACTCCGTTCCGATTCCGTTTCCCCAAACTATACGACCTGTTAACCCGGTTTGCCAGTCCTTTGCAGGTTTATATGACGTTACAAACCGGGCCCGGTGCGTGGTTTAATGCCCGCTACCGCTCGATTCATTCTTCCTTCAATTCATCTTCGGTAGCAAGCTCGTGTTTTAGCAGCCGGTATCGGAAGGAGCGGAAAGATATCCCCAGCAGACGGGCGGCCTTGAGTTTTACACCACCCGCCTGGCTAAGGGCCTGCTGGAGCATGCGCCGTTCTATTTCCGCCATGTGTTTGTCCAGATCGAAGTTCTCGATTGGAATTTCGGAACGGACGGCAGGGACCGTCCGTTCCTGTTCCTTTCGCCTGTGCATCGAGAGGGTAAGAGAGTCGGGCAGGATGATCCTGGAGGATTCCATCGCTACGCCGCGCTCGATTATGTGTTCGAGCTCCCTCACATTTCCCGGGAATTCATAATTGCAGAGTATGTCCATGGCGTAGGAGGATACTTTATGGATCTCTTTTCCGAGGTCTTTTGTAAACTTCGACAGAAAATACCGGGCGAGAACAGGGATGTCCTCCCGGCGATCTCTCAGGGGCGGCACGCGGATATGAAGCACATTGAGCCGGTAATACAGGTCTTCTCGAAAAGTCTTTTCCATCACCATGCGTTCGAGGTCGCGGTTGGTGGCCGAAATGATACGGACGTCCACCGGGATTTCCTCGGTCCCGCCGACCATCTTGATCGTTTTATCCTGGACGAGCCTGAGAAGCTTGACCTGTAGAACGGGCGTCAGTTCGCCTATCTCGTCGAGAAACAACGTGCCCCCGCGGGCGGCCTCGACAAGTCCCTTCCTGTCCGAAGCGGCGCCGGTGAAGGCCCCCTTGCGGTAGCCGAAAAGTTCGCTTTCCACCAGGTTTTCCGGAACGCCCCCACAGTTTACGATCACCAGCGGCCGGTCTCTCCTGGCGCTTTGGCGATGGATTGCCCTGGCTACGAGTTCTTTACCCGTGCCGCTCTCGCCCGTAATCACTACATTGCTGCCGGTCTTGGCCACACGCTGAATAGTCTCATAGACCTTGAGCATGGGAGCGCTTTCGCCGATCAAACAGCCGAAATAAAGCAGCCCTTCCCGCGAGTCGCTAACCGATTGTTCCTCGCCCCGGTTGCGCAGGGCATTGGAAATTACCGATAAGAGTTCTTCGTTGTTGAACGGTTTGGGGAAGTAATCGTAGGCGCCCTCGTTCATGGCCTCAACGGCGAGTTCCGTGCTGGCGTAAGCGGATATCATTATGACGATGGTTCGCGGTGAGACGGCTTTGCACTTTTTGAGCACCTCGATCCCGTTGACGGGCTCCATCCTTATATCCGTTATAACCAGATCGGGAGGGTCGCTGCGGATAGCCTCGATACCGCTCGATCCGCTTTCAGCGCACCGGACGTCGTAGCCGTGCTTTAACAGCAGGATTTCAAGAAGCTCCCTCATGCTCATTTCATCGTCGACTACGAGAATCTTGAAAACCTGACCGTTCTGCACCATGATATGCGCCCGAAAATCTCAGTCGGCGGCGGTAAAGACCACCCTTCCGTCAACAATCGTCATAACCGCCCGGCCCTGTACTTCCATGCCGTCGAAGGGGCAGTTCCTGCTTTTGGATGCGAATTTGCGCGCATCGATCGTATATTTTACCCGAGGATCGATCAGGGTCAAATCGGCAGGCGCCCCCTTGGACAGGGCGCCGAAAGGAATCGAAAGTATCCGGGCGGGGTTTTGGGTCACCTTTGCAATCGCCTCCGCAGGCGACAGCACCCCATCGCTCACCAACCGTAAAATCAGGGGAAGCGATGATTCCAGGCCGATCATCCCGTTTGCCGCATACTCGAATTCCAGGTCCTTTTCAACAGTGCTGTGAGGCGCATGGTCGGAAGCGATGACATCGATCGTTCCATCGCGCAGCCCGGCCTTCACTGCCTCGATATCTTCACGCGCGCGCAGAGGCGGATTGACCTTGTAGACCGGGTCGAAGGTGGAAAGCAGTTCTTCGTCCAGAGTGAAATAATGCGGGGCGGTTTCGGCCGTAACCGGAATGCCGCGCTTTTTGGCTTCGCGTATCAACGCCACGGAGCCCGCGGTGCTGATGTGAGCCAAATGAACTCTGGCGCCGGTCAGTTCGGCCAGAAGAATATCGCGCGCCGCCATGACCTCTTCGGCAGCCCTCGGTATCCCTCTAAGCCCAAGCCTTGTAGATACCCGCCCTTCGTTCATGAGGCCGCCGGCCGAAAGGCCGAGGTCCTCGCAGTGGCTTATGACGGGCAGGTCGAAGGTCTTTGCGTACTCGAGCGCCCGCCTCATGAGCAGGCTGCCCTCTACCGGCCTGCCGTCATCTGAGACCGCCGCCGCGCCCGCGGCGCGAAGGTCCCCGAATTCGGACAGATTCCGGCCCTCCAGCCCCTTACTGATTGCGGCCACGGGAAATACGCGGCAGACTCCTTCATCGGCGGCCTTCTTGAGGATGAACTGCGTGACCGCCGCGCAATCGTTTACCGGATGCGTGTTCGGCATGCAGGCCACCGAAGTGAATCCTCCCGCAACCGCGGCCCGTGTGCCCGAGGAGATTGTCTCCTTGTATTCTTCCCCCGGCTCCCGCAGATGCACGTGCATATCGATCAGGCCGGGGACTATCCATTTGTCGCCCGCATCGATTTGCTCGAATTCCCTGCGCCTCTCGGTTCCGATTTCGATGTTTGCGCCGACTTCGACTACTTTGCCGTTTTCGATGAGAACGCTTGCAACGGCGTCAAATCCCCTCGCCGGATCGATCACCCTGCCGTTGCGCAAAATCAGATTAGCCGGATTTTCGTTCGGTTTCATTATCTCTCCGCAAAAAAGGCAAAAGCCTCAATGTATCTTTTTATCTTTGCCCGAGCACGAAGAGCAGCGCCATCCTGACGGCCACTCCGTTTGTAACCTGGTCCAGGATAACCGAACAGGGACCGTCTGCGACTTCAGGACTTATTTCCACCCCTCGGTTGATCGGGCCGGGATGCATGATCAAAACGTCCTTTTTCGCTCTTTTCAATCTTTCACCGTTCATGCCGTACCAGGCCGAATATTCGCGCAGGGAGGGCAAAAGCATTTGCTGTTGCCTCTCTTTTTGAAGGCGTAAAACCATGATAACGTCGGCCTCCGGGATGCATTGGTCCAGCCGGTGGGATACCTGAGCGCCCATCGAATCGATATTGGGCGGAATAAGCGTGGCCGGCCCGCACACCACCACATTGGCCCCCATCTTCGTCAATCCCCAGATGTTTGAACGCGCCACCCGGCTGTGATATATGTCGCCTACGATAAGAACGTTGAGGCCGCGCAGACTCTTCTTGTTATCCAGGATAGTCAGCATGTCGAGCAGCGCCTGGGAAGGGTGTTCGTGCATTCCGTCCCCGGCGTTGATCACCGAGGCTGTCGTGCGACCGGCAAGCATCCACGGTGCGCCTGAAGCCGAATGGCGAATCACGAACACGTCGGGCTTCATGGCCTCCAGGTTCTTTAGGGTGTCCAGAACCGTCTCGCCCTTGACTATCGAACTCGTTGAGGCGGTTATCGAGTAGGTGTCCGCGCTCAGCCGTTTGGCAGCGATGTCGAAAGATGTCCGTGTCCTGGTGCTCGGTTCGTAAAAGAGGTGAATGATCGTTTTCCCTCTTAAGGTCGGCACCTTTTTTATGGATCTCTCATTGATTTCCTTGAAAGAACGGGACAGGTCGAGGAGGTATTCAATTTCAGAGACGTCGAGTTCATTGATTCCCAGAAGGTCTTTCCTGTTAAAGTGCATAAAAGTCCCTCGCGAGGTCTGCCGGATTTGTTTTGATTACGGCGTCAAGCTGCCCTGGGAAGGCGCTGCGCGTCGGGCGATCCGTCGAACACCGGCACGCAACTTGACAGTCTACCACGAGCCTGCGCGCTCGTGGTAATTCAAAATGGGCGGGTTCTCCAAATGTGATAAAATTCTTTCTATGCCCGCTGCGCTTTTTGATGAAGTCTTTTTCGGATTTTTGTATTAAAATGAACCAAAAACAGTTTGGCCACTGACGCAGTCCCGTTTCGTCGACGCCCCCTAGAATCGCCGGAAACGCGACGGCGTATTTTTTTAATCTCGAAAGGAGTGGGAATGGCAAGAGTCCCAATAACCAGGGCCGGGTATGAGAAGCTTAAAACTGAACTGCAACGTTTGCAAAAAGAAGAGCGCCCCACGGTCATAAAAGCTATAGA
The DNA here is from genome assembly GCA_021793275.1 of Deltaproteobacteria bacterium. Taxonomy (GTDB): domain Bacteria; phylum Desulfobacterota; class Syntrophobacteria; order Syntrophobacterales; family Syntrophobacteraceae; genus SbD1. Next base: position 13,843 of record JAJYTC010000062.1, read on the forward strand.
GGAAGCCCGCGGCCACGGGGACCTTTCCGAAAACGCCGAGTACGATGCCGCCAAGGAAAAGCAGGCAATCATCGAGGGAAAGATCCAGGAGACGACCGAAAGGCTCCAGAATTCGGAAATAGTCGATTTGCCCCAGGACGTCGACGGGAGGGTGGTTTTTGGCTGCAAGGTGGTCCTGGAGGACCTCGAAACAGGCGTGGTGAGCTCATACCGGCTGGTGGGACCCTACGAGGCGGACGTCACGGAGGGAACTGTCTCGGTTACCTCGCCGGTCGGCAAAGCTCTGATTGGCCGGGAAGAAGGCGATGAAATCAAAGTTCAGGCGCCAAAGGGCGTGCGGATCATGGAAATTCTCGAAATCCTGCCGTGAGGTTCAATCTTCCGCGCTACAGGTTTGATTCACATTTTATCGCAGGACCCATAACCATCCGGCGGCCAGCGCGAGCGTCAAGGCAGTAACGGGTACGCCTATGGAGGCGTGCTTTCTCCAGGATATGTGAACATCCAGCCTGGACGCCTGCTCGACTACGATCAGATTGGCTATGCTGCCCAGAAGAAGCAGGTTGCCCGCAAAGGTGCTCGCCAGGGCCAGGGTCGGCCCCGTTGCCGCCCCCGGCACCGCTTTTAGCAGCAGCATGACCGCCGGTACGTTGGATACAAGGTTCGAGAGCAAAACGGTCAGACCGAACAGCCAGGGAAGAGACTTCAAATGGATGCCGGCGCCCTCCATGAAAGCGATCCCTCGGCTGAGCATCCCGGAGGTCTCCACAACGTGATTGACGATAAACAGGCCTATGAACAAAATAAGGATGTCCCAGTCGACCAGGCCCAGAATATCGTGTGAAGCCATGCGCCTGCTGCTCAGCAGGATGCCTGCCGCGCAAAGCGCCAAGACGTCCCGCGGCCATGAGGTAAAGAGGAACGCAAGCACCAGCAGTGTGACGACTCCTAGCCCCTTGCAGACCTGCCAGGTGTTAAAGTGGTTCTCGGGCGCCTGTACTGCCCGAATCGGGCCTTCCCATCGGCCCGCCACGCTGCAGCGAATTACCAGCCACACAACGATCAGCCCGGCCAGCACCGGCGGCGAGGCCATGAAAAGGTAGCGAGTAAAGGAAAGGTGAAGCGTTTGCCCGATAAGCATGTTCTGGGGGTTCCCGATGAGGGTGGCTGCCGATCCGACATTGGCCGCGCAGGCAAGTCCGAGTAGAAACGGCGTCGGCTCGAGTCCTCTTTGCGCACAACCGTCGATCAACACGGGGGCTATGGCCAGGCATACTATGTCGTTGGCAAGCACTGCCGAAAGGAGCCCTGCGACCCCTATGAGAATGGCCAGGAGCATCTGCGGCGAGACCCCCATTTCGGCCAGCCGGCGTCCGACACGGGTGTAGAAACCGCTCAACCGCAGCTGTGCGGACACCACCATCAGGCCGAACAGGAGCGAGATTGTGGGTACGTCCACCGCCTTCCATGCGGATTCGGGACTGATCCTGCGAGCGGCCAGAAGCGCTATGGCCCCAAGGAGCGCCACGCCTGCGCGGTCGACCGCCGACCAGGGAATCCCCCCCAACATCATTGCGAAATAGACAGCCGCAAAAACGGCCGCCACTACTGTATCCATGAAATTGTGCTCCCGCAGGCGACCTGCCAAAAGCTGATCAGTGACCGGAAGATTGTTCGAGAACCTCTTCGATCGTTTTCCCGACTCCTGCGAAAACCCGCTGATTCGCAATTCTCCGACAGCCTCCCGGAAAAAGGCTTTTTCTCCCCGCTCCCCGCTCTTCACTCTTCACTGTTTTCACTCACGCTTCGCTCCCTGCCAAGGACCTTGAGCGAGCCCAGCACGTCCATGACGGCCGCAGATTTTGCCATTGGTTCCTCATAACCGCGGCCGTATTGATATTTGAGGAAAAGATCGATCGACTTTTCGATAAGTTGCTTGAGCTGTTCGGCAGTGAACAGGTATTTTTCCATTTTCTCTTCTCTGCGGGTTCGATTTTGAAGTGGATTTCCCGGACCGTGCCGCAGCATAATACAGCATCTCTTCGAATTCATCACCGGCATTGTGCGAAGGCCGTCCTTCATGATTTTTACTATATAAGGGCAATTTAACGATATCTGGGCAGGAGTTTGGTGATGCCGCTCGAAAGAAAATGCAAGCTCGGGGTCCTTCTTCTGGTTTTTTTCCTCATGTTTGGTTTCTATCTCACGGGGGGCCGGGGCGCGGTCAACAGCCGAGCGCCCGCTCCCTCCTGGTTTGTGCCCTGTTTCAGGCTTCCGAGCAGGGCCAGCTTTTGCGGTGAGCCCGTCCCTCTGCGCTCCTGGGACGTTCGCGAAAGGTTCGACCGGGAGTTCACCATCGTTACCCAGAGCCATGCGCAGGTTTATCTCTGGCTCAAAAGGAAGCAGTGCTATTTTCCGTGGGTCGACAGTCTGCTGGCGCGCCTGGGGCTGCCCGGCGACCTCAAATACGTTGCGGTGGCCGAAAGCGACCTCATGTCCTACGCGGTTTCGGGGGCCGGCGCCGTCGGCCCCTGGCAGTTCATGGCCGGCACTGCTTGCAGGTATGGCATGACGTGCAACCCGATCGTCGATGACCGCTATGATTTCGAAAAATCGGCGACAGCCGCCTTCGAATACTTGAACCACCTCCACGACGTATTTCACAACTGGACCCTTGCGGTTGCCGCTTACAATTGCGGTCAAAGCCGGCTCGAGGCTGCAATCGCGCTCGATCATAGCCACAGCTATTATAATCTTGTGCTGCCCCTGGAAACCGAGCGCTACATATTCAGGATACTGGCAATAAAAGAAGTGATGGAGCACCCCGCCAGGTACGGCTACTATCTTCCGAAAGGCGCCGGTTATCCGCCGCTCATCTTCGACACTGTCCGGCTCAGTCTTCCCGGGCCGATGCCGATAATTGACGCCGCACAGTCCATGGGGGTCACTTATCGGGATATCAAAGTCCTCAATCCCGAACTGATTTCGGATGTGATCCCCGGGGGGAATTCAACAGTGCGCGTTCCCGAAGGCAGGGCGAAGCGATTTGAAAGGGCGGTGGCCGAATGGAAGTCCACATACAAGCCCATCGTCGTGGTGCACAAGGTTTTACGCGGTGAGACAATCAATTCGATCGCCCGCCGTTACAATGTTACAACGGGGCAACTTTGCGAGTGGAACCACATTGCCGGAAGCAAAATTGTAATCGGCCGCAAGCTCAAGATTTACAGGTAGGCCGGTGTGGCTGCTGTACGGAAAAATGTCCTTTTTCCGACCGGTTAAGAGTGGGTGGTCGGGTTTTGCTTAAGTTCTTGACATGCCTTTTAGGGCGAACTACGATAGCGCGCCTTGAGAGTCGGAAAAAACGAATTATTTTGGTCCGATTATGAATAAATACCATAGATTCACAGAGTTGCTCCTGCAAAGCCGGTATGCGGTGGCCCTTACAGGGGCCGGAATATCGGTTGAGAGCGGAATCCCCGATTTCAGGGGGAGTGACGGGGTCTGGGCAAAGTACGATCCACTCGAATACGGGCATATCGATTCTTTTCGGGCCGATCCCGCAAAGGTATGGAATATGCTTGTCGAGATGAGAGCCCTTGTTGAGAGCGTCAGTCCGAACGACGCGCATTATGCTCTGGGGGAGTTGGAAAGACTTGGCGTCCTGAAGATGGTGATCACCCAGAACGTGGACAGCCTGCATCAAAGAGGCGGCGCTTCCAACGTCGTCGAATTTCACGGGAATTTCCGTGGAATGCACTGCGACAAGTGCCGGAGGCCTTACAAGTCATCCGAGGTCTCGCTGGCGGAACTGCCCCCTTTGTGCGCGTGCGGAGGACCGATCCGGCCTGACGTGGTACTGTTCGGTGAGGGGATACCCGAGCAGGCCTACTCGCTCGCATTCGATGCCGCCTTGAAGTGCGATCTGATGATCGTGGTGGGCACTTCGGCAAGCGTGGCGCCTGCTTCCGACCTTCCGCTGGTTGCCGGCAGAAGGGGGGCGCGCATAGTTGAAATAAACCCTGAAGTTTCCGAACTGCCGCGCGAGGTTACCGAAATGCACATTATGGAGCCGGCCGGGGCGGCATTCAGAAATATTATGAAAATTGTCAAATCCTTTGCACACTGAGGGTAAAAACCGATGGTGACCCATTTTTTGACGGTCAGCGCAAATGCGGCTCCCGCCTTTCAGACCCCTTTCGTACAGCCGTCAGACGGCGTAATGGATATGGTCATGAATGCGGGGCCGATGGTCAAACTGATCCTGCTCATCCTTATAGGGCTTTCGGTAGCGTGCTGGAGCGTTATTGTGCTCAAATTTCGCCTGATCCGCCGCGCAAACCGGGAATCGGCCGAGTTCATATCCCTGTTCAGACAGCGCAAAAACTACTCTGCGCTCTACCGTGACAGCGAAAAGCTCGCGGACAGCCATCTGGCCGAGATTTTCCGGGTGGGCTACGCAGAGCTGAGCAGGGTCGGCAAATCCCTGGAGACAAGAAACCTGCTGGAGCTCTCGGCTAATCCGGAAGTCCTGCTGGAAAATGTCGAAAGGGCTATCCAGGGCGGCATGACCGCCGAGCGGCAAAGACTCGAGCGCTTTCTGCCCCTGCTTGCCACCACGGGCAGCACCGCGCCGTTTATCGGGCTGTTTGGAACGGTGTGGGGCATCATGACAAGTTTTCATGAAATCGGTCTAAGGGGCGCAGCAAACCTGGCGGTGGTTGCGCCGGGAATTTCAGAGGCGCTGATTGCCACCGCTATTGGCCTCGTGGCGGCCATTCCCGCGGTTGTCGGCTACAACCATTTCGCTACCAAGGTCAGGGGAATCGAGAACGAGATGAGCCACTTTGCCGCCGATTATCTCAATATGCTCAAAAGGGACCTGATGCGGAAGGGAAGGCAGGAGGAGGCGTTGCAGAGCCAGGCCTCCGAACATAGGGTCATGGTCGATTGAGAGGATGGAACCTTATGCTGGCAAACGGCAATTCAAAAGACATGGTTTCCGAAATCAACGTTACGCCGCTTGTGGACGTAATGCTTGTTTTGCTCATCATATTCATGGTCACGGCGCCGATGATGACCCACGGGGTGGATGTAAAGCTGCCCCGCACTGCGGCGCCGGCTATTCCAACCAAGCACGAGCGTCTGGTTGTAACGGTTACCGGCGAGCGCAAAATTTACATCAATGATCAACAGGTCGCATTTGATGAATTCGAGTCGAAGCTGGCCGCCATCAATCAGAACAGGCCTCAGAACGAGGGTGTCTTTCTACGGGCCGACGATTCTATCCCCTATGGCTATGTGATGCAGGTCATGGGAATGATAAGGCAGGCCGGAATTACCAAGATAGGCATGGTGACCGCGCCTGAGAAAGGCACGGGCCGGGATGCCGGGCGAAAGTTCAAAAAACGGATCTGATATCCGTTCGCATCAGGCCGCCCTATGGGCGTCAGCGAGTGGTGGCTCAAAATGGAACCTTTGAAGAGGGCAATTCCCAAAAAAGACCTTGCGGCCGGAATTGGAACGTCGGTCCTGGTCCATGTGGCGATTTTCGGCAGCGCTCTTTTCTGGGCGTTGCTGATTCCTCATAAACCCTTGCCTGTGCCTTACTGTTCGGTTGATCTGGTGTCAATGAAGAATATCGGAATGGGCTCGGCTGAGCCAAAGGGGCAACGGGGGGCGACCGGGAAGGCGGTGGAAAGAAGAGCGCCACACCATACCAGGGTGCTGCGTAGATCCGGGCCTGTCGTTGCGATAAGGCGCCTTGCAGTCAATAATACGACAAGAAACTTCCAAACCCGCATCAAGCAGATCGAGCCAAAGGACACCCCGAGTGCGCCTGTAAAAGCGCAGGGCCTTGAATCCATTGACAGGAATCTGCATAACCTCGTTGCCCGGCCCAAAACGATGCCGCACTTCGGTCCGCCGCCAACCCCGCACGAGGAGCATCGGCCCCTGTACGGCAACCGGTCCTCGGAGATGGCTGCAAACGAACCAAGAGGCGATGCCCGTGGCGGGACCTCGACCGGGAAGGCGCGAGGAGGCCGTAATGGGACCGCTCCGAATGGGAGCGCTTACGGCAGCCCGAAAGGCAGCGCCGCTGTCGACCAGATACTCGGGATGTACGGGCAACTGGTCAGGGAGAAGATCGAAAGACAGTGGAGTCTGGCCAACAACCAGGGAGTCAACGGGCTGAAGACTGTGCTGGAAGTTCAGATTAAGGGGTCAGGGGAAATCGTTCGGGTACTTGTTGTGGGAACGTCTGGAAATGAGCTTTTCGATGAGGCCGCGGTGCGGGCGGTGAACAGGGCTGGACCGCTTCCGCCTGTTCCTGCGGCTGCTCAGGGGAGCGTCCCCCAGTTTATCCTGACATTTAGGCCCGGGAAGGTCTCCTGACGGTCAATTCGATTGACTTCCGGCGAGCTTCCGCGGGGGGTGAGAGGTAGTATGCGATATGTTTGTAACTAGACGCAGGTTTGTTTTTCTGTGTTGTTGTTTGCTTTTTTGGGCGGCTGTGGCAGTGCGTGGGGCGTCGGCCCAGACAATCTACCTGGATATTACCAATCCAAATTTCCAGAAAATTCCCATCGCCGTTCCCGATTTTAAATATATGTCCCCTGAACAGACGCAGCTTGCCCATACGATGGCCGACTTGCTCACGCGCGATCTCAATATCTCGGGGGTCTTTCAATGCCTCGATCCGAAAAGTTTTCTCGAAGACCCCCAGAAGATGGGCCTCCATGCTTCCCAGATCAATTTCCAGAATTGGAAACAGTTGGGCGCGGACTTTTTGGTGCGATCTTCCTATCAGGTCCAGGGCAATTCGATTACATTGAAAGGCCGCCTCTTCGACGCGACTGCCGGAAAGCTTGTCGGGACGCCGAAAGGCTATGAGGGTGATTTGGGGGCCTGGCCTGACATGGTGCATGCCTTTGCAGACGATATCATGCAGATGGTTACCGGCCAGCCCGGAATGTTCAACACCAAGATAGCCTATGACCAGCGGGTGGGGAGCTCGAAAGAGATTTTCGAGTGCGATATCGACGGATACGATCCCGTCCAGCTGACCCATGACCGCAGTATCGATCTTTCGCCGGTCTGGAGTCCGGACGGCAGGAAGATTGCCTATGTGAGCTATCGCAGCGGCAGTCCGAAGATTTATGTGATGGATGTAGCTACTCGTGCCACTCGCATGCTCTGCGGTTACCCGGGAATGAACATCACGCCCGCGTGGAGGCCGGGGGGGAAAGAACTGGCCGTAGCCTTGAGCAAGGGCGGAAGCCAGGACCTGTACCTGGTGGATTTGTCGGGCAAGATTGTGAGGAAATTGGGGGTAGGCTTCGGCTCTTCGATAAGTGTGTCGCCTAACTGGTCGCCCGATGGTGAGAAATTGGCCTATGTTTCCAATGAATCGGGAAACCCGCAGATATACATTTACGATCTTGCGACCGGCCAAAAAACGCGGCTGACTTACAGCGGAAAATATAATACGTCTCCAGCCTGGTCGCCCAAAGGCGACTGGATCGCCTATTGCGGGCAGGACGGAGGCGGTTTCAACATCTATGTCATTCACCCCGACGGCAGCGATAGCCACGCGTTGACGCATGGAGGCGGCAATGTGGCCCCGCGCTGGTCGCCCGATGGGCGAATGATTGTCTACAGTTCCAGTAATGGTGGGATGCCGGTTCTTCGGATAATGTTTGCGAACGGCACGGGGGACTGGCAGGTGATGCCACATCCGGGCGGGTCGCAGGGACTGCCGGACTGGTCACCCCCAATGAACGGTCAATGAAAAGAATCGCCAGAAGGGAGAAGGAATGAAAAGAAGAAGGGGCATTTATCCGTTGTTGATGTTGTTTGCTGTTGTAGCGATGACTGCGTGCTCGTGCACGAAGAAAACTGTTCCGCCTCCGCCCGGATACGGCCCGGAGACCGGGTCCGGACAGGCTGGGTCTCCAGGTGCGATGGAGGGGGCCGGCAACAGGTGGCGGGCGCTTGGTATCACCACGCAAGCTCAAAAAGCCAGGTTTCTGGAGAGGGCTGCCGCTTTCCAGAATGAGGACGTCTATTTTGACTTCAACACTTATACGCTCTCGGACGCTGCAAAAAAGATCCTTGCTAAGAAAATCGCCTTCCTGCAAAGATACCCGAGCGTTAGGGTCACCATCCAGGGCAATTGCGACAATCGTGGAACGGAGGAGTATAACCTTGCGCTGGGACAAAAGCGCGCGGATGCGGCCAAAGAGTACATTCTGAACTCGGGCGGCGGGAATTTTAACGTCAACACTGTAAGTTTCGGCAAGGAGCGGCCTGTCGCTTTCGGGAACAATCCGGCTGCCTGGGCAAAGAACAGGCATGACCATTTTGTCCTTTCTTACTAGACTTTTAATTTTTTCTTCTTGTCGGGTGTTCCAAAGGCCGGCCTACATGCTGTATTATGCAGGCCGGTCTTTGGGTTAGAGGGAGAGGTCATGAAAACTATGAGGGGTGCGATCAAAGAGAGGGTGCTGTGGTATTGCGTCGTGGTGGTCTTCGCGGGGCTGCTTGCGGGCTGTGCTTCGACTTCTGAGACTTCATCCCTTCAGGAGAATCTCGCCATTTTAAACCAGCGGGAGGCTGCCCTTGAAAAGCGAGTCCAAAACCAACAGGGAACAGCCCGCAGAACCGGCGATCTGTATGCGCAGATGCAGCAGCTGGAGGCTCAGATCAGGAGCTTGAATGGCAAGATCGATGATGTGCAGCATCAGGTCAATCAGATCCAGCAGAACCAGGCTTCGTCCGCCCAGCCGCAGCCGCAGTCGCAGTCACAGTCGCAGCAGTCTGCGACCCCTCCGGTCGTTGTAGAACCAGGCTCTCCTGGCTCACAGCCGCCCATGGCCCCGCCGCCTGCTTCTTCGGCGCCTTCTCCGGGCGCCGAGGCTTACCCCCCGCCGGCAAGCCGCACTCGCCCGGCCGCCGTTACGGGCAGAAACGCCGAACAGGTGGAATTCAACACGGGTGTGCAGTTGTTGCAGCGGAGAAATTACGAAGCTGCCAAAGGTGTATTTCAAAGGTTCCTGTCCACGTACCCCCACTCCGGCCTCGGAGAAGACGCCCTGTACTATATAGGCGAGTGCTCCTTTGGCGAGCGGCACTATGAGGCCGCTATCAAGGATTTCCAGGCCGTGGTGGACAGGTACCCCAAAGGGGGGAAAACCGCCAGCGCCCTTCTCAAGGAGGCCATGGGGTGGCAGAAGATCGGTGAAAACACCATGGCTCGCATCATCTACACCCGCATCGAAACATCGTATCCCGGTACGGCGCAGGCCCGTGTGGCTCAAAAGAAATTGAACCAGATGTAGGTCCGCCGTTTTCCCCTTCCTGTAAGGACGCCTCTGGAAACCGTACTGTTTTCCGATTTCGGAAACATAGCGCCGGAAACAGGCGGTTTTGCGCGGAGCGACCTCCGGTACACACTCGGCGCTCGATTGCGCTGCCTCGCGATAGCCGGGTATCCATTGAATCTGCCCGAGCCCGCCCGCTTCGCCTCCTATCGGTTTTATTGCAGCATCGGGCAACCGTTTTAAATTTGGATATACCTTATTCCCACCATCAAAATACATACCTTCTTTGAGTAATTACCACGTTCACCCCATATA
>JAJYTC010000250.1 GCA_021793275.1 Deltaproteobacteria bacterium
CGGTCCTTTGGGACATCAGTCGGGATGCCGTCGATAAGGGCGTGAAAGCCGTAAGGAAAAGCTTCGAATACGACATCAGCAAGAAGAAGATGGTTGCGGCCGATCTGGAGGCGATGCTCAATAAAAAGCTCCAGGCGACCGCATCGCTCGATGAGGCCCGTGAGGCCGACCTGGTCATAGAAGCCGTGCTCGAAGATATGAACATCAAGCAGGACATTTGGAAAAAGATTGAAGGGATATGCGGCCCCAAGACCCTGTTCGCAACGAACACATCCGCCCTTCCGATTACTGAAATGGCTTCGGTGCTAAAAGACCCCGGGCGGATGATAGGACTTCATTTTTTCAACCCGCCTCCCCGCATGCAACTGCTCGAGATCATCTGCGCGCACAAGACCTCCGACCGTACCCTTGCGTCATCGGTGGCTTTTGCGCGCGCAATCGGGAAGATACCGATCGTGGTAAACGATGCGCCCGGTTTTTACGTATCGAGGCAACTTGGCGGCCTTTTCGGAGGATCGACCTACCTGGTGGCCGACGGTGTGGACGGAGACCAGATCGAGAGGGTGATGAAGGATTTCGGCATGCCCATGGGCCCAAGGGAGCTTTCCGATCTCACCGGCATCGACATAGGCTATCACGTAGGCAAGACCTTTGAAAAACGGTTGGGTGAAAGATACAGGGTGCACCCGCTTGCCGAGCGCATCTACCGCACAGGCTGTTACGGGAGAAAGACCGGAGCGGGTTTCATGGACTATAGCGGCGGCAGGCCTGTGCCCAATAAAAAAGTTATCGACTGCATCGAGGATTATCTGAGGGAGAACGGTGTTTCTTCGAGGAAAGTCTCCGACGGCGAGATAGTCGACGCCATGCTTTCCCTCGCTATAAACGAAGCGGTGCTGATGATCGAGGAGGGTGTTTGCGACAGGCCGCAGGACATGGACCTGGCGATGATCTACGGCACGGGATTTCCCCCCTACAGGGGCGGAATATTGCGCTACGCGGACAAGTGGGGCGCGGCAAACGTGTACGAAAAACTCGCTCAACTCGAAAAACGTTACGGGTTGAGATTTCAACCGGCAGCGCTTCTAAAAGAAATGGCGCAGTCCGGCAGGACCTTTTACCCGGCCTGAAGGAGGGGAACCCATGGCGAGCAAATTCGCCGGCAGGCGCAACCTGGATTTTTTGCTTTACGAAGTGCACGATGTGCAGCGGCTGTTCAGCCTGCCTTATTACGAGGAGCATTCCCGCGAGACGTGCGATTTGGCGATCGATACGGCCATGAAGCTTGCGAAAAATCTTCTGTATCCATACCTTCGCGAAATGGACGAAAAGGAGCCGGTCCTTGAAGAGGGCCAGGTAAAAGTCCATCCGATAGTCAAGACCATGATGAAGGAATGGGGCGAAGGGGGGTGGCTTTCTTCGGCCCTGCCTTTCGAAGCCGACGGTCAGCAACTGCCCGTGATCGTGCACATGGCCTGCAACTTCCTTTTTGCCGCGGCCAATTTCTCCGCCACCGGCTACTCTCTTTTGACGGCCGGCGCCGCCCATCTCATTTTGTCGCACGGAACCGGCGATATGAAGAAAATGTACATACCCCGGATGGTGGCGGGTGAATGGCAGGGAACGATGGCCATGACCGAACCTCAGGCCGGCAGCTCTCTTTCGGACATCACCACGCGGGCGACCCCCACGGACCAGGGATATTACAAGATCCGGGGGCAGAAGATATTCATCTCGGCCGGCGACCACGACGGTGTGGAAAATATCGTCCACATGATGCTGGCCAAAATCGAAGGCGGACCTCCGGGCGTAAAGGGCATTTCTCTTTTCCTGGTGCCGAAGAAAAGGCCAGGCGCCGGCGGGAGTCTGGAACCCAATGATGTGACGGTGAGCGCTGTCTACCACAAGCTGGGATATCGAGGATGTCCCATTACACAGCTAAGCATTGGGGATAACGACGACTGTCGCGGTTACCTGGTGGGCGAACCACACAAGGGCCTTTCCTACATGTTTCAGATGATGAATGAGGCGCGCATAGGCGTTGGCATGCAGGCAACAGGCATAGCCTCGGCAGCCTATTACGCCTCTTTGGAATACGCGGCTCAGAGGCTCCAGGGACGGAGGCTGTCGACCAAGGATCCCGTCCTCCCGCAGGTCCCCATCATCGAACACGCCGATATAAGGAGAATGCTGCTCTTTCAGAGGGCGATCACGGAGGGCTCCTTGTCCGTGATTCTCCAAAGCGCGATTTATGCCGATCTGGTGAAAGCCTCGGATGGAGAAGACAGGGAGCGCTACGAACTGTTGCTGGATTTGCTGACGCCTGTTGCCAAGAGCTACCCGTCGGAAAACGGCATCATGTCGGTAAGCCAGGGGCTTCAGATACTCGGAGGTTACGGATACTGCCGGGAATTTCCTCTGGAACAATATTACCGCGATATCAGAATACACCCCATCCATGAGGGCACGACAACCATACAGGCCATGGACCTGCTCGGACGCAAAGTCGTGATGAAAAACGGCAAAGCGTTGGAACTCTTCTTCGAAGAGGTTCGCGGCACAATCCAGGCCGCAGCCGCCTTCGAAGAACTCATGCCGTATTGCGAGAGATTAGAAGAGGCGCTGGAAAAATGCCGGGTCGTTACCATGCACCGGCTGCAATTCGCTATGAGGGGAGATTTGGAGAAATTTTTGGCGGATGCGACCCTTTACCTGGAACTCTTCGGGACCGTCGCCGTCGCCTGGCAATGGCTGGCCCAGGGGCTCGCCGCCTGTAGGGGGCTTACCGGCGACTGTTCCGATGTGAACCGGCGCTTTTACGAGGGTAAGCTTCACACGATGCGGTACTTCTTCCACTATGAAGCGCCTAAAATTCACGGGCCGGCCTCACGGCTCATGGAATCCGACGGTCTGACGGTCGAGATGAATCATTCCATTTTCGACGATTGATTGTGAAAGGAGAGGAAAAAATGAGAGAAGTGGTCATTGCCGGATATCTCAGGACAGCTCAATCCCGCTCGCGCCCGAAGGACCCCGCCAGGGACGTCTTTGCAAAAATGAGAGCCGACGAACTGCTGGCGAAGCTTCTCCCCGAACTGGCCGAAAGAACGGGAATAAAGCCCGGTGAAATAGACGATTTCATTGTGGGGTGCGCCACCGCCGTTGGCGAACAATGGGCTTACGGGGGCCGTTTACCTCTTTTTCTGGCCAATTTCCCCGATACGGTCGCAGCCAAATTCGTAGACCAGCAATGCGGTTCGTCGATGGCCGCCATACACACGGGTTTCATGGAAATTGCCACGGACAACGCCGACATAGTGATGGTCGGGGGAATGGAACATATGACGCGGATCCCGATGGGAAGCTCGACGGTGGACAGCGGATTGATCGCGCCGAACCTGGCCCTCTTCGCGGCCCCCCAATTTCTGCACTGGGACATGATGACCTCCATGAACATGGGGCTGACCGCCCAGAAACTCCTTCTCCTGTCCGGCCTGACACGGGAGGAAATGGACAAATGGGCGCTGCGGTCCCATCAGCTTGCTGCAAAGGCCCGGTCGCAGGGTTTTTTTGACGGCGAGATACTTCCCGTCGAGGCGCAGCAGGCGGATGGAACGGTTGCTACCGTGAAGACGGACCAGGCGGTGCGGGAAGACGCCACGCTGGAAGACCTGGCTAAACTGGCTCCGGCTTACCAGAAAGATCACCAGATCACCGCCGGAAATTCCTCCCCCTTAAATGCGGGAGCTTCCTCGATGATCCTGATGTCCCGGGAGAAGGCGCAGGCGAAAGGGATTAAGCCCCTGGCAGTCGTAAGGTCGATCGGCTTTGCGGGCGTTCACCCCGCCATCATGGGATCGGGACCGGTTCCCGCCAGTCGAAAAGCCCTTCAAAAAGCGGGGCTGCAGGCCCAGGACATCGATTACTGGGAGATAAACGAAGCGTTTTCCGTCGTGACCCTCAACTGCATCAAGGAACTGGGGATCGATCCGGACAGGGTGAACGTAAAGGGCGGCGCAATCGCCCTGGGCCACGCCCTGGGAGCGACCGGCATTCGTCTTGTGGGGACTCTTGCGCGCATTCTTGAAGATAGAGGCGGCCGTTACGGATGCGCAAACGCTTGCGTGGGCGGCGGCCAGGGGGTGGCCACGATCATAGAGCGGGCCGCCTGAAGAATTTGGGCCGGACGGCAGCCTTTTTTGCCCCGGCCGAAGATGAAATCGTTTGCGCTCCGCCGAGCGCGAGAGGTGGAATAATGGAATCCAGACCCTGGCAAAGACATTATGACCACAACGTACCGC
>JAJYTC010000251.1 GCA_021793275.1 Deltaproteobacteria bacterium
ATGTACCGAGCCCCGGCAGCAAGCGGTAACCCGTCCATCCATCGAATTCATTATAATTGCCCCAGCGATAACCCTGGTTGTTTGTGTCCATGGGTAGACGGCTACGGTACGAAAGCCCCCATGTCCATCTCCCTAAAACCCCCACATACGTGATGCCGGGCATGGCGTCAAATGTTCCTGTTCCAAGCTGCAAAGTGTAGACGGCCCGTTTGGTCGAATAAACGCCGGAGTTATTGAATGTCGTCGAGGTAACCGTCGTGCTGCCGGTCGGCAGGGACATGCCGAAAAAGATGTTTATCTTGTTGATTCGGTCGCCATAGAGATGATAAAGGCCTGTGACAAAGGTGTCTCCAATCCCGTCCGAATGCGTTGAGGCCAGTCCCAGCAGCTCATCTCCGCTCATTCCTTTGAAAACATTGACATTCTGTTGTTTGATGAAATATTGGGTGGCCACCGACACGGCAAAGTTTTCCGTGAGCCCATAATTCAGTCCCGCGATCATGGTCCAGATTTTTACATCTTTGGGATCGTTACGGACAAGATGAGGCACTCCGACTCCCGCAGGCGAGTAAGTTGTATAGACATTCTGCACGGCCCACGCGGCGGTAACCGAATCCGTACCGATCAGGCTGCCGGCGCTCAGGCCATATGCAGCAGCGAAGTGGCCGACAAGGCTGCCCTTCTTGGGCAAAGTCGCGCCAAAAATACCGACTCCAACAACCGGCGGAGGCGTTGCACTATGTGTTGCGAGATTACCTGCTTGAGAACTCGTGTCTGTAGTCAGCGTGTCCTGAGAGGAGGTATTCGACTTTGTCAGGTCACCGGCTTGAGCGGCTACGGTCGTCGTAATAAAAGCCAATAAGACGAGCGATACAAATAATAGAACGTTCCACCACCTTTTCGCATAGAAATGCATGCGTTCCTCCCTTGATTGAAATAGAAATTCGGCTGTCTTAAGAAATTTGGATAGATAATCTTTCGCCCCGCTCCTCATTGCTTTTTCTACTGTTTCTTCGGAAGGGTATCCCGTGGCCATGATGACTTTGCCGGATCTGGTTTGTTGCGTCGGCCTCCCCCCAACGCATCGTGATGATCCGAAAAGGCATGGACTTCCTTCCTTTTTTCTGCAATGATTCGGGGCAGGTTCTGAGCAATATCCATACCATCATCGTATGATTAAAGGGTGTATCGGATCGGCCCCATTGCAATCGGCTTTGACACTCCGCAAAGCAGTAACCGAACGAAGGAAAAGACCTGATCGAGGGGCCGGGGCGTGGCGGCGGCGAATCGGATTGGTGCAATAAATAAATTGCAGCGCAATAATGCCTTGTCATCAGGAAGATGCTTGCGCGCCTTTTGTCCTCACGATCTCCGTAAAAGGCGGCTCAGCAATCCGGGTTATTTCCTCGATACTTCTCCGCATGGATGCCGTAGCGGCGCATGACCTGCTGGAGACCCTGGCGTTCCAGCCCGCACAGACGCGCCGCATGACTCACATTGCCTTGAGTCGCGCACAGGATCTTCTTGAGGTAGTTTTCATGAAACCTTCTGAGAACTTCGTCTTTGGCCTCCCTGTACTCCGTTAGTTGATCCGGCTCTTCGACCAGGCAGGGCCTCTCAGAGAGTTTTTCCTTCAGGCCCACGTGCTCTACATCGATTTCGTCTTCCGGCGCCAGCAGGACTCCTCGCATGATGATGTTTTCGAGTTCCCGCACGTTACCCTCCCACGGCCAGCGGAAGAATAGCTCCATGAGCTTGGAGGAAACCTTCTTTTGGGGCCTTTTCAGCTCGCGGCAGTGCTTTTCGAGGAAGTGAGGGACCAGAAGAAAGATGTCTTCGCGTCTTTCCCGCAATGGGGGCAGCTCAATAGGGAGGACATTCAGCCGATAGAAGAGGTCCTCGCGGAATTCCCCTGTTTTAATCTTTTCCGGGAGATTCCTGTTGGTGGAGGCAATCAGACGAACGTCCACGTGAATGGATTTCGTATCCCCCAGGGGCTTGATCTCTTTTGTTTGCAGGACCCGGAGCAACTTCGTCTGGATGGTCGTGCTGATGTCTCCGATTTCGTCAAGGAAAAGTGTCCCGCGGTGAGCTTCCTGGAACAACCCGATCTTGTTTTGAACGGCGTGCGTGAAGGCGCCCTTTCTATAACCAAAAAGCTCGCTTTCCAATATATTTTCCGGAACAGCCGGGCAGTTGACCGCAACGAACTGTTCGCCCTGCCGGTCGCTCAAATCATGAATGGCCCTCGCCAGAAGGTCCTTGCCCGTGCCCGACTCCCCGGTGATAAGAACCGTCACGTCCGTCTTGGCCACCATTTGCACGGCTTCGAAAACCCGCTGCATTTTTTGGCTCTTGCCCACTATGTTGCGGAAAGCCTGCGTTTGCAGGACGCGCAGCTGGAGCACCATATTTTCCCGCAGCAGCCGGCTCCTCTCCAGGGCCTTGGTGATATGCCAGACCAGGGCGTCATGCTCGAAAGGCTTGGTGGTAAAATCGTAGGCGCCCATTTTAATGGCCTGCACGGCGAGTTCAATGGTGCCGTGAGCCGTCATCATTACTACTGTGAGCCAGGGATGATCGCGATGAATGCGCTCGAGGACCTCCAAACCGTCCATCCCCGGCATTTTCACATCCAACAGGACGAGGTCGATGGGGTCTTTCTCCAAAATATCCAGCGCCTTTTGCCCGGAAAGAGCTGTCCTGACCTCACAGCCCAGGGCCGGCTCGAGAGTGCGCTTGAAAAGCCGCACCATGTCTTCTTCATCGTCTACAATCAAGAGGGTATCGACCATTCGCCCCGCTTCTCCGTTTTCAGCTTGCACTTCCACCCTCCGACCTTCTTCCGGCGCCGCCTTCCGCAGCCTGGTTCATTTTCTGTACCAGCACGGGAAGTATGATGGTAAATGTTGAACCCTTGTCCACCTCGCTTTCAACCAGGATCTCGCCGCCGTGGTCCTTGACGATGCCGTAGCTTACCGACAAACCGAGTCCGGTCCCTTCCCCCGTGGGCTTGGTGGTGAAAAACGGGTCGAAAATGCGGGTCATATGCCGGGTTTCGATCCCCGTCCCCTCATCGATCACCCGCACCATGGCTTTTGCGCCCGCTTCATCGTAACGGGTCTCGATCCGCACAGTTCCGCTTTTCATCGCCTGTCTCGCGTTCATGATAAGATTCATGAACACTTGTTTCATTTTCGCTTCATCCATGGCTATGGCCGGAATCCGGGGGGCGAACTCCTTTTGGATAATGATCTTCTCCAGTTCGAAATGATGCTGCACGACGCTGATCACTTCGTCCATAACGTCGTTAATCCGGCACACAGCCTTTTTTGTCTGGCTTCTTCGTGAAAAGCTCAGCAGATTTTCTACGATGGTTTTGCATGCCCGTGTGTGTTTCTCGATAACCCGGAGGTCCTCGCAATTCTGGGTGTTCTCGTTTTCAGAGCGAATCAGCAGTTGCGTATAGCCCAGGATAATGCCGAGCGGATTGTTGATTTCATGGGCGATTCCGGCGGCCAGCTGCCCTATGGAAGCGAGCTTGTCGGCCTGAAGGATCTGTTGCTCCATCGCTTTCCGGTAGGAAAAGTCTTTCACGAGAAAATGATAAATTCCCGGGTTCCCGTTGGACTGGTCCTCCACGCTGCCGCTGATGATTCCGTTGAAGCAGGTATTGTCGGCGCGCTTCATCGAGATCTCGGTATCGGCGACATACCCCAACTGTTGGAAAGACTGCTTCAAGGAATTCCAATCGTCGGGGGTTTCGAAAGAATCCTGGAACAGACGGTTCCCTGAAGAAATCTCACCCATCGAGAGACCGAGCATGTCCAGGCCCGAGGGATTGATGGTCATAATTGTTCCATTGTCTCGCACCACCGCTATCATGTCGCGGGAAATCTCAAATATACGCCTGTATTTACGCTCGGATGAGGCAAGCTCCCGGGTACGTTCGTCGACGAGAGCCTCCAAATTGTGATTCATGAAAATGAGCTGCTCGTGCGCATCCTGAATGGCTTGCTTGTCCTTTAGAATCTGCTGGTAGATCTTCCACACACGACCGAAGAAAAGGGTTACAGAGGCCACGAACACAAAGGTGATCGTGTTTATTGCCCCGATGTACGGGCGCAAAAGCATCCATGCGCTGTGGTAGTGAAGAGTCAGCAGTATGCGTTTGACAATGTGGCCCACCGAGCGTGAAACGGCAAAGGCCGCCAACATGTAACAGACCGAATGGAGATAAAGCCATACGACGTTGGTGCGGTCTCGGTCCCTGAGTTTTCCGGCGAGCCGAACGCAAAGGA
>JAJYTC010000063.1 GCA_021793275.1 Deltaproteobacteria bacterium
TAACGCAGCGCGAACGCGAAATATTGAAGATGATCGCCGAAGGCTACAGAAACAAGGATATCGCCAATTATTTGTGCATAAGCGCCAAGACCGTCGAAAAACACCGTGCCAACCTGATGAAAAAACTCGACCTCCACAGCGCTTCTTCACTTACCGCTTTTGCTATGGAGAAAGGGCTTATAACGAAGTAATCGCACAATTTGAGCTCATGCACGCCTGGAAGGCTATGTATAGAAGATACTTCGGCTTGAAAAGAGCTCCTTTTTCGATTGCCCCGGATCCGCGCTATCTCTACATGAGTCCTCAGCACAAGGAGGCTTTGGCCCATCTGCTCTACGGGATAAAGAACGAGGGCGGCTTCGTGCTGCTTACCGGAGAAATCGGCACAGGCAAAACAACCATCTGCAGGCGCATTCTCGAAACGCTCAGCAAAAATATTGTCGTTGCTTTCATCATAAATCCGACGCTCTCGGTCGGGGAACTGCTGGCTGCGGTGTGCGACGAGTTCGGCATCGGCTATCCACGCAAAACAAGCATCAAGGACCTGGTTGATCGTATAAACGGTTTCCTGCTGGAATTGAACGCCAGGCGCAAGAAAGCTCTGCTCATAATTGACGAGGCGCAAAACCTCAAAGGCGAGGTCCTCGAGCAAATCAGGCTTCTGACCAACCTGGAGACTAACGAGCGAAAACTCCTTCAGATAATCCTCATCGGCCAGCCGGAGCTTCGCGACAGGCTCGCTCAGCCGCACCTCAGGCAACTGTCCCAACGCATCGTAGCGCGTTGCCATATCGATGCTCTCTCGAAGTCAGACGTTATTGGCTACGTAAATCACAGGGTCGATGTAGCGCGTGGAATGCGCCCCGGGGCGGCTTATACCGGGCGGACAATCCTTCGTCGCGCAGCCCCGGATGTAAAACCAACGGGTGGCGGAGCGGAAAACGCTGAAGCGCAGCGCCCGCCGGAACAGGACGCTGCCCCTGCGGCAACTCTCCCTTCACGCGCGTTAAAACTCCTTTTGCCCCGGATGAGCGGCTCGCCGGTGTCGCAAAGCGCATCCGCCCTGTTCTCCAAGGACGCCATCAACAGCCTGTATGTTTACAGCGGCGGAATTCCCAGGTTGATCAACCTGATTTGCGACCGCGCGCTCCTTGGGGCTTTTGTCCAGCAGAAGCAAATCGTTGACCGGGGCACAATCATAAAAGCTGCCACGGAGGTGCTCGGAAGCCGTCGGCCCGAAGCCAGGCGGAAATGGAAAATTGCGTTGGCCACGGCCGTTCTTATCTGTGCCGGGCTGAGTCTTCTGTACGTCTTCTTCAATGGCTTGGGGCTGCGGGGAATGCTCATCGCGGGGGAAACCGGGCGCATGTGGCAGATGCATAGCGTGCGGGACAGTGCGCAGGCAAAGCCGGCTGGAAATACCTTGATGAAGTCCCGTATGCGTTCGCCCGTATCGCCGCTACCGCTCCGGGACGCGGTCATCCGTAACGGGACCGGGGTCGATCACCTGCCACAGGCAAAACCGTCGTCTCAGCCACGGTCCTGAGGCTATGCAAGGCGGATGGAATGCAATCTGCAACGGGGTTGCGGATATGTCCTACATTCTCGAGGCACTGAAAAAATCCGAAAAGGCGCGCGGGGGCCGCAAAACCCGCAAGATGTTCGAAGAACCTCCCGAAGCGCCGCCCCTGCATTCCCGGACTTCCGGAAGCTCACGGCGCCTGCTGTATCTCCTAGCCTTCATCCTGTTTGTGAATGTCTTCGTTTTCGCCTTCCGGGTCGGCCCCTGGCGCAGCAGCGCCCCGCCGCCTTACGCAACACCGAAGGAGTCCCGGCCTGCGGCCGAAAGCCAAGTTCCTGAAGCCGCTCGCCGCCCGCCCAAACCATTTCTTCACGCCGTTTCCGAGCACGCGGAGGCTGCAAAAAGTCAACGTACTGAGTGGGATGAGCGGGCGGGTAAGCGACCTGCAGCCCACCGAGAACTTTCCGCAATGCAGAAAACCAGCGATACTAAGCCGGGCGGTCCGCCACCGGCGCAAGGGCCGAAGGCCGCCCGGTTGACCGCAACCGTTGCGCCTCACAACACGCCGGTCGCTCGGCAGGCGCCCCTCCGGGTTGAGGTTGGGGGAAAGAAGGCCCCGCCCTCCGAAGCGTCTCACAGCCGGCAATCCCGTCAAAGTGCGGTCGCCATGAAAGCCGCGGATTTAAAGGCGCTTCTTGAAAAACAGGCTGAGCGCGGCGAAAAATTCTCCAAGCCGGCTTCCGGCAGGGAAAATCTTGTGGATATCCGGGGTGTTGCCCGACCAAACACATCGAACGAGCCAGCCCTCGGAGTGCCGAGGCTGAGCCAGCTTCCTGCCCAAATCCGTAACACCCTCCCCAATCTATCGGTTTCCATGCTGGTTTATTCCAAACAGCCGGCGGATAGATTCATCTATATAAACGGGTTCAAAAGACATGAAGGCGACGTGATTTCCCGGGGTCTTAAGGTGGAACGTATCACCCGCGACGGCGCAATTTTCTCCTACATGGGGCAGCGCTTTTATAAGAGTGTGTTTGCAGAGTGAAAGCCGGGCGGTTTGCGCCTCTACAATCCCTTTATGTTGGCGTGCAGTTCCCTGGTCTTCTCCAGCCGGGCAAGATCCCGGTCCTTGCCGATGAGGTCCAGTTCATCCTGGATTGCGGCCAAAGACGGATCGTCAAAGGGTTTGCCTTCCCGGTGCGCGTCGATAAGCTGCCGGTAACAGGAAACCATGCGCTCGACAAGACCCGTTGCGTATTCCCGTCCCTGCATCTTCAGCGTGTGCAGACCAAGGTCCATGTAATCCCACAGTTCTTTTCCGTTTATGACAAACGCCACGTTCGGATGAAGCCTGATGCGTGAATTTATTTCCTCTATCTTCTCGTCTTTGACCGCACGCTGCCAGAGCACTTTTTGCCGTTGCTCTTCGGTCAGCAGGCAAAGCCTGAAACAACTCCCGCTTCGATCGGGCCAGCCTTCGTATTCGACTATCTCGTTTCCGTCTTCATCGCGGTATGTGCGCTTTATGTAGCAGTCGCTTATCAATTCGTGAAACAGGCAGTTTCCAACCCCGCCCACACATCTGTTACCGTGTATGAGCACCTCGGTCGATAGCCCCAACCGGTCGGCGGACTCCTTGAAAACCTTGAGTTTTGCCGGCGTGTCGATCTCGGTGGAAGCGACGATCTGGCTTGCGCCAAATCCTTTATATCGCGCCATTTGTGCCGCTGTCTGTATATTGCAGCCGACGCTCGCATGGATAGTCAGCCCCGGAAACCTGTCCCTGACAAGTTCCATAACGCCGGGCGTTTTCACGATGATTCCCTCGGCGCCCCTGGAAGCATATTTCTCGATCTTGCCGAGCAGCAGCGTCCACTTCTCGGGCGGGACCTCGGCGTTTATGGCGATCCGGATTTTCCCTCCCAGTCGTCGGGCTATTTCGATCGCCTCGCATATCTGAGAGTCTTCGAGTTCCCATGCGCACTTTCTTCTGCTGAACCCCTTGGAACCAACGTAGACGGCTTCCGCACCCGAGGTGAAAGCCTTTTCCACCATCGCTAAACTGCCCCCCGGCGCCAACAGTTCGTTCATAACGAGTCCCTTTCACTCACCGCCTTGACTGAAGAAAAGCTCACAGGCATGAATTCTATATGGCATTTTATACGCCGATCGGGAAAACGTCCACTTTTCGGCAATACAATTTTGTGCGGTAATGTGACTAATCGGGCAGGGCCCGTGTGACAGTCAGCGCATACACTTCCGAAGCCCCTCCCTTCCTCTTGAGGACCTTTGCGCATTCGCTGAGTGTCGTGCCCGTAGTGAAAACATCGTCGATAAGAAGAATTCGGCGGCCTCGCACCTTCCTGTCCTCTGCGATTTCGAAGGCACCCTTGACGTTTTTAAGCCGCTCGTTGCGTTTGAGTCGTGTTTGCGGCAAAGTCTGGTTTTTTCTGACGAGGACGCCCACTAAAACCGGCGTCTTTATCTTGCGCCCCAATTCGCGAGCCAGCACCCCGGCCTGGTTGAATCCCCTTTGACTGAGCCGTTTGAGATGAAGAGGCACAGGAACGATAAAGTCCGGAGGGGGCAGTCCCCATGCAGCGTAGGCAGTTTCCAGAAGGTCCACCAGGCAGGGCGCCCATTTCAACTGCCCTCCGAATTTGAACTCGTGGACGCGCGTGCGAACCGTTCCCTTATGAAGTGCCGCAGACCTTGCGGAATCGAAGCGATAACTTCGCTCGATGCAATCGCCGCAGAGGTGGTCGGGCGAGGCCGGAGAATCCATGAAAGGTCTGCCGCATCCCGGGCAAAGAGGCGGGCCTATTAGCGGAATTTTTGACCAGCATGCGCCGCACCAGGACTTTTGCGGGAGAGTCCCTATTCTTTGGCAGTCCGCGCAGCTACGGGGAAGGCACAAATCCACGACGGCCGAACCGGCAAATTTCAACCCCCATCCGATCGAACCGAGCATGGACCGGATAAAGGAGCTTACCTCGAAGGCCCTCCCGGCCCCGGCCCTGCCCTCCGGTTTATCGGGCTGCCTGGTTTCAGGCTTTTCCAGCTCATCGGGTCGCTCTTCATCCATTCGACATCCGTTCGAGGTTATGATAGGCCTTTATCCGCTAAAACCCTGCAGGTATGTAATGAGGAAAAGTATTATCCTGCCTTCCGAGCGTACCGCCGGAGAACTCACCCGGGCTGTTCTCCATCGATCAGATCATTCGTATCAGGCGCCATTTCGAAGACACTCTTCAGGTTGTCGAGATCGAAGATCGATTCGACGCTCCGGCATGCGCCGGCCAGGGAGAACCGGATTTTGTCCTTGCGCGAAAGCCGGAGCGATTCGACGAAAGTGGCTACTCCCGAGCTGTCAATGTATGGAACATCTTTCAGGTCCACTATGATATGCGAGACATTCTTCCGGAAAATCGAAAGCAGGACCTTCCTTACCTGCGGTGAGACGCTCACATCGAACTGGCCTGCGAGTCCGACCACGAAAACCCCCGGCTTTCTTTCCTCAACTTGTATGTTCAATTCTATGCTTTCTCCCGTTCGGATTTGTCCGTCTGTTCAGCAGTAAGACCCGCCGCTTTGGAGCACCTGGTCGAGCTGCAGGCTCGAACTTAGCATCGATTTAACTTTACCGAATCATTATGAATGCCTCAAAACAATCTGTCAAACATGCTGCGAGCAGCCGCAAGGCCGCGTCGTGAAGACGACCTGATAGGAAGAAAAAATACAGTGAACTAATCTCGCTTTTTCCCGAATATGTTTTAAAATCGATGTTATTATTTTTTCGGAGGGCTGCCATGAGCGAACTGGCGAAGAAGAGCGCAACCTACGAGGACCTCTATAAGATTCCCGATAATATGATCGGGGAGATCATAGACGGCGAATTGATCGCCACCCCGCGCCCCGCGCCGAAACATGCGCGCGCGACGACCGTTTTGAGCAATATAATCGGCCCGTCATATGACCGCTTTGGCGAGGGCGGCGGCCCGGGGGGATGGATCTTTTTGTATGAGGTTGAAATCAAGTTGGGCGAGCACATTCTCGTCCCCGATCTTGCCGGATGGAAGCAGGAAAGGTTTCCGACGGAAATCGAACATAACTGGATCCCGGTCGCCCCGGATTGGATATGCGAATTTCTTTCTCCAGCCACTCTTCGCACGGACAAGATAAAGAAAATGCCCGTCTATGCCCAATTCGGCGTTGCCTACGCATGGCTGATCGATCCAAGAGACAAAACCCTCGACATATACAGCCTCGAATCCGGAAGATGGTCTCTGCTCGGCAGCTTTGTCGAAAACGACAAGGTTCGGGCCGAGCCTTTCCTGGAGATTGAAATCAACCTCGCAGACTTGTGGCTGGAAAGCGGACTTTCCCGGAAATGACCGGCTGATCGCCGTCAGGCAGCTCCGTTATAAACCCACGTCGATGTTAAACCCCATCCCGCCAGGTTGCGATTTTGCCGTGAAAGCGGCGCGGATCGTTTTTTAAAATGGAAACGAGCGCACGCGCCGGGACTTCGGGCGAAAGGATTTCGCCGTTTCTTTCAAAGGCTGAGAATTCCTCGCGCAGCCTGTCGGCAGCTTTGCCCCCGGCGCGAAAAACGCTTTGCACCATTGGCGTATCGACCACTCCGGGACGAAACACCAGCGAGACAACCTGCGGGGCCTCGACGGCAAGCTGCCTTACAAGATGCTCCTCGGCGGCCTTTGCGGCACAGTAGACCCCCATTCCGGGGATGACTCTTTCCGCCGCTCCGGAACCAAAAAAGACTGCAATACCTCCGCCCGATTCGATCAATTTGGGGAAAGCCGCCCTTACCATCGCGAAACTCGCCGTTACGCTTGCTTCGAATATTTCCTCACGTCCTTTTATGGGAAACCATGGAAAGGCTCGAGGCCTTCGCTTTTGCTTTCCGCTCTCAACGTTGCGATCCGAGCTGCTTCCAGCTTTTTTGTCGTTTGCATTCCTGCATTAAAGTCTTAAGATTGAACACACTTTGAGAATTTATGCCTGATGATTTCCAGGACCTTGATCGGAAAAGGAATAATAATGGAAACCCCCCCAGTCAGCCACGGCTTCAGTCTTCTAACCGAACACGATACCTATCTTTTCAAGGAGGGCAGTCACTTCCGGCTCTACGACAAGTTGGGCTCTCACCTCACTACCGTTGACGGTAAGCCGGGCGTCCATTTCGCGGTATGGGCCCCGAACGCTGAAAAAGTTTCGGTCATGGGGGACTTCAATTTCTGGGACCGAGACGCCCATCCCCTGACGCCGAGATGGGACGGCTCGGGTATCTGGGAAGGGTTCATCACCGGACTTGGACAGGGCGCCATATACAAGTATCACATTGTTTCCAGGGAAAACGGCTACCGTGTCGATAAGGGCGACCCTTTCGCCAGACACTGGGAAAACCCGCCCAAAACCGGTTCCATTGTCTGGAATACCGATTACGAATGGAACGACGCCCAGTGGATGGCCGGGCGGGCGGAAGCTAATCGACTGAACGGTCCGCACTCCGTCTACGAGTTGCATCTGGGTTCATGGCGGCGTGTGGTCGAAGATGCAAACCGGTGGATGAGCTACCGCGAGATTGCCGATTATCTTCCCGGATACGTGAAGGAAATGGGTTTCACGCACGTCGAGTTTCTTCCCGTTATGGAGCATCCGTTTTACGGATCGTGGGGATACCAGACAACCGGCTACTTCGCTCCGACCTCGCGCTACGGCACGCCGCAGGATTTCATGTACCTGATCGACGTGCTGCACCAAAACGGGATCGGCGTCATTCTGGACTGGGTGCCCTCGCATTTCCCAAGCGATGAATTCGGGCTCACATTTTTCGACGGCACATACCTTTTCGAACACCAGGACCCGAAGAAAGGCTACCATCCGGAGTGGAACAGCTACATCTTCAATCACGGGCGCTATGAAGTGAGGGCCTTTCTCATCAGCAGCGCCCTCTTCTGGCTGGACAAGTACCACGTGGACGGTCTGCGGGTCGACGCCGTGGCCTCGATGCTCTACCTTGACTATGCGAGGAATGAGGGCGAATGGGTGCCCAACGTCCACGGCGGCAAAGAGAACCTCGATGCGATCCATTTCATAAAGCGCTTCAATGAAGCCGTCTACACGGAATATCCGGATGTGCAGACGATAGCCGAAGAATCCACCTCGTGGGCGATGGTTTCACGGCCCGCATACCTGGGAGGACTCGGTTTCGGGATGAAGTGGAATATGGGCTGGATGCACGATACGCTCGAATATTTCTCGAAAGACACTGTTCACAGGAAATTTCATCAAAACCTGCTGACTTTCAATCTTTGGTACGCCTTTTTCGAAAATTTCATCCTTCCGCTTTCCCATGATGAAGTTGTCTATGGGAAAGGGTCGCTGCTGCGCAAGATGCCCGGCGACGACTGGCAAAAATTTGCAAACCTCAGGCTGCTTTTCGGCTATATGTTCGGCCAGCCCGGCAAAAAGCTGATCTTCATGGGGGGCGAAATCGGAGAGTGGGACGAATGGTATCATGAACGAAGCATAGGCTGGCAACTCCTCGACTATCCCACCCACCAGGGAATTCAAAACTGGGTCCGTGACCTCAACCGCATGTATTGCGGCGAACCCGCAATGCATCAACTCGATTTCAGCCCCGAAGGATTTGAATGGATCGACTTCCACGACGCGGACTCGAGCGTGATCGCTTTCCTCAGGAAGTCTTCAACCGGAGACGGCCTCATACTGGCGGCGGCAAACTTCACCCCGGTGCCGCGAGTGGGCTATCGGTTCGGCGTCCCGGTATCGGGCCGCTGGAGAGAACTGCTCAACAGCGATGCAAAGATTTACGGGGGCTCGGGCTACGGCAACTTGGGCGGCCTGGACACCGCGCCGGTCCCGAGCCATGGGCGCAACTTCTCTGTTTCTCTCACCCTGCCGCCGCTCGGGATAGTTTTTCTGAAAAACGAAAAGGCTGGTGAGTAGAACGCGAGGACGGATAACGGATGCCGGCGAAAAAGAGGCATCCGTTTTATATCGATGCAACAGTAATCCTCCCGGATCATCTCCATGCCCTATGGACTTTAGACCGGCGGTGTCTCCGAAGCCGACAATTCACTGATTTGCTTGAGATAATTGCCGTAGGGCGGCGAATCTCTCCGGGAATAGTTAAGATTCTTGTACAACCCCGTCAGCCGGGTGAAGTATTCCCTGGCGGCGTTTTTGTCGGCGAACTTGTACTGGCGGTCGAGCAGATTGCAGACCAACTCGAAACTTGTCTTCTGACGCTCCAAAGACATGCTCGCATCGACTTCATCGAAGGCATCCTGTTGTAAGTAAACCATGTCCAGGAACAGGGCTTTCTGGTAAGTGACAAAATCCTCGAGCGTAACCCCTTCTTCCCCTGTAACCTGCATCATTTGACTGATCTTCTCGCCCTGCTTGAGAAGTTGCATCATAGCGCGGATTCGATCGACCCAACCAGGGGCGACATTTTTCTCGAACCAATCTCCGAGCTGGTCGAGATAGCGCGACCATGAAATGAGAAAGTCGATGGCGGGATAGAAGCGCTTGTAGGCGCGATCGGCGCTCAACCCAAGAAAAGTCTTGACGGTATTCAAAGTCGATTGGGTAACGGGCTCCTCAAAATTGCCGCCGGCAGGCGAAACAGTGCCGATCAAGGTCAGGCTGCCTAAGCTGGCGTCGTTGGTGCGGATGATACCGGAGCGTTCGTAAACGGCTTTTATGGAAGAGTCCAAATAGGCCGGAAAGGCTTCCTCCCCCGGGATCTCCTCGAGTCTTCCCGATGTTTCCCGCATGGCTTGAGCCCATCGGGAAGTGGAGTCGGCAATCAATAACACGTCGTAGCCCATCTGCCGGTAATACTCGCCCACCGTAATCCCCGTGTAGATCGAGGCCTCCCGGGCTGCTACGGGCATGGATGAAGTATTGCAGATGATGATGGTGCGATCCATCAGGGGCCCCCCCGTTTTCGGGTCGGTGAGATTGGGGAATTCCGCGATCGTTTCCACCACTTCCCCTGCGCGTTCACCGCAGGCGACAATAATCACGATATCGACATCGGAATAGCGGGAGATAAGGTTTTGCAGAACCGTTTTCCCGGCGCCAAAAGGACCGGGGATGCAGCATGTCCCCCCGAGGGCAATAGGAAAAAAGGAGTCGATGATGCGCTGCGTTGTGATCATCGGCTTCTGAGGATAGATCCGCTCGGAAGACCGCTTTTCCAGCAGGCGTTGCGGCAGGGAAAACCGCACGGGCCATTGCTGCGTCAAGGTTAATGAGCGCCTGTTGCCGCTCGCGTCTTGAATGCGGGCAACAGGCGTATCCACCGTGAAGTTACCCTTTTGGATCCACTGCACGACGACTTCACCGGTTTCATCAAAAGGGATCATGATTTTATGGGTGAAACGGCCTTCCTGGACGGTCCCGAACGTATCACCGGCCCTGAGCCTGGTCCCGGTTTGGGCATTGGGCACGAAAGACCATTTCCTCTCCCTGTCGAGAGGGAAAATGTAGGCGCCTCGCGGTAAAAACGTGCCAAAACCGGCCGCCAAGCCGTTCAGGGGGTTTTGCAGGCCGTCATAGATTTGCCCCAGCAATCCCGGTCCAAGGGTAACCGAGAGCAACTCCCCGGTCTGCTCCACGGGATCCCCGATACCTACGCCCTTGGTGCTTTCAAACACCTGGGCGTCGGCAAACCTCCCATGTACCCGCAGCACTTCGCCTTTCAACTTTTCGACACGCCCCTCGCTCTGACGCCGAGGGCAAATGTAAACGACTTCGTTCTTTACGATGGGCCGTGGATTCGATTCAGCCATGACAATGGTAACCAGATCTTCCTGTACGGCGATCACCCGGGCTGGATTGAAGGTATCTGCCATAGCAATAATCTTTAACCTCCTGCTGTGCCTTTCATACGCCGTTATCAAGCTAAGATGTCCTTAAATTCCTCAATTCCGGAATCAACCAGTTCCCTGAATCGCTGGACAGCAGCCTCCCTGTTGTAACTACAGCAGCGGTTGACCAGCTCCCAACGACTCACGTAAATGACGACAGCGTCAAAATCGAACTCGTGCCCGACGCCCAGGCGATCGAGCATGTTCCAGTTGACTCCGGCCAGTAGACGTTCGAGCGCTGTCAAATCATTCGCACTGAGCAGGCGGTTGGCTTCCGGCGCCCATGGAAACATTCCTTCCAGGCGAAAGTTTGGCTCCATCCAGTGCCGCTCGATGTAGCCGCCCCATCTTCCGACGCCCCATGATTGACCGACGGGCGGTTGGTTCTCACCTCTTTGACGCCTGCGGAAAGCGGCCATAATCGTCAGAATATCGAAGTGGCGCTCTAACAACTCGTGCAAGGTCGAACTGTGCGTTTCCTCCAGAAAACCATTAGCTTCCGCAACAAATCGGGCATCTGTCCGCTCCGGGGACTGTCGCGACCAGCCGAGCAGTGATGCAATTCGGTGGAGGAGAATTTCGTCGTTTTCTCTAAGCAGTTTGAGTCGACTTTTCAACTTAAGCCTGGAAATAGCCGGCTGTTTCACTTCAAACAGGTTCCCCAGGTAAGGCAAACTACTCATCAACATGATATATTTGGTATTCATGAAACGACCGTTCTATGCGGGGTTTCACAGTCTACTCAACGACCCCTTCAAGATGAGCATAAAGCGGGGCTGCAGATGTTCCAAAATGGCCTCGGCGACAGCCCTATCACTCAAATCCAAAACAACCCCGCTATCCACCAGTCGTATCTGCAGCCCCGCCCGGGTATCCTTCGCGACTCCAAAACTCACCCCATCACGCAACATTCCGCTGATGGTCAGGCGAACGAATTGGGTCAAGATTCCCTTTTCCATCTCTTCAGGATTGCGACTCAACTCCTCGAAACCGACGGCCTTTCCGGGCAGTAAAATTTCCACTTCTTGTGATTGGGCAACCTTCTCCTTAACTCCGCCGGCCACTTCCAGGATCATTCTTTCCAGGAGGGCTTCCCTTTGTTCCTCATCACAGACCAGATTCTGCAATCTTGTGGCGAATTTCTGAGCCAGTTGGGTTTTCAAAGCCAGCACGGTATCTCGGAAAGCGAGTTCGAGCGCTTCTTTTCCTGCCCTTGTAAGATTTTCAGCCTCTGCTCTCGCCTTGCCTACAATCTGATCAGCCTCTTGGCGCGCCTGTTTGATCATTGTCTCGGCTTCGTCCCGGGTATCGCTGACGATTTGTTCAGCCTGCCTGCGACCGTTTTGCACGCCTTCATCCCTCAATCGGGAGATCAGCGCATCGATTCCGGAGGCTACTTCGACGGAGGTGTTTTTGCCCGACTGTTTATTGATGACCACAATTGAAACCTCTCCGAATTCAAATCTTTCTAAGCAAATATGAATTCTTGCTTATTTTATGACAAGCCCGCCGGCAGCGATCAGCGCAAAGACAAAAGCAAACACGGCGAATCCCTCAACAATGGCGGCGGGAGCTAGAGAAAGCCCGAAAATTTCCGGTTTGGATTTGGAACCGGATATGGCCGAAGCACAACAAATGCCCAAGTAGATACCCAACAGCAGGAAAGCCAACCCGGACAAGAGTCCAATCCCGAGCAAACCGGCAGCGTCTTTTGGTATGTCTACACGGTTGAGAACGAACATTATGACAATGCCGTAGATGGACATCGAAGAGGGCAAAGCCGACAATCCCACATAACGCCCGTAGCCGCTGTTGACTTCCAACATCGCTCCTATCGCCGCCTGGCCTGCAAAGGTGCAGCCAATGCCCGAACCAATTGCGCCCAGAGCGACGGGAGCATATACTCCGATCCAACCCAATACTTGTATGAATGAGCTATCGCTCACTGATTGACCTCCTTTTTGCAAAATGGTTGAAACGGGTACCCTTCACCCGATAGCCCCCAGTTGAAAAACTCGATGTAGTTCAGACGCAATCCATGAACAAAGCAGTCTACGAGCGCGAGGAGCAAATTAACGGCATGGCCGAGCAAGAGAATAAGAATAGCCAGCAGCAAACCCAAACCCGGTATGGCATAGTGAACATGCAAGGCCAGTTGGTCAAATGTGTACGCCAGAGAGGCGCTCGCCAGCCCCAAGGCAAACAGCCTGAGATAACTCATGATGTCGCCAAACAGCTTTAGCACCTCGAATGACGAACTAAATCCGTCGAACAGACGCAATAGAAACGATTTGATGGAGTCCGCCTTGCGTTTGCTGCTTAAAAGGATAATCATGACAAGACCCGCTGCCGCCAATCCGGCAGCTATTTTGGAAAGACCGGTCCGAGGGCCGAGATACATGAGAAGTCCGCCGAGGATGACCACCATCCAACCCAGCGCCCGGACTTTGCCCGGGTAGTCGGCTGCGCTGTAAAGGACAATCGCGTTCGCCAGGAGGATGTGAAGACAGCCGATAGTAATCGCTACTTTCATCATCTGAGTGTAGTCGTTTATATTCAACAACTTGAAGTGAGCAAGGAAAGAACCTTTCGGCGGCCCCAAACCAAAATAACTGCCGGCCAGGATTCCATAGAATACGGCGAGAAGCAACCCCACGGCAAACAGCATGCGGAGGTTTCTCCCTCCGGGGCTCTTGCCCATCGACTCCCAATGTCCACCCAGGATCGCAGCCAGGATGAGAGCGTAGCCCGCATCGCAAAGGATCATGGCAAAGAAAACGGAGAACGACAAAAAGACGACGATGGAGGGGTCCCAATCCTGATAGCCGGGTATTTTGTAAAATGTGACCAGGTCTTGCCCGCCCCTTAATCCTCCGGGGTTTTCCAGCAGAGTGGGCGGATTGTCACCCGGTTGAGGCGTTTCCGCGATAAAAGCGAGTCCTTCCTCCCGGACGAAGACCTCGAGGCGGTTCAAGTCTCGTTTCGGCATCCACCCCTGCACAAGGAGAACATCGTCGTCCTCGCGGGTTTTGGACTTTGCCTGCCCTAGAGCTGCCTGGTCCTCGGCGCGGGCAAGATGTCGCGAGAGCAGGAAGCTCCAGCGACTGAGGGCCTGGCGCTCAGCTTCAATTTCGTCCAGCTCGATTTCGACCTTTTCCAGTTGGTCTTCCAGTTCAGAAGGCGAGATCGAGCCGGCGTGAGTCCGCTCGACAGGCAGTGCATTGGCCTGCGGTTCTGCTTCGGAGACGACGACAAGATACATGTGACGATGATCTGAGCCAACCGACTGCCACGGGAAGTTCAAAGTCTCCAGCGCCTTGATTTTGGTATGGGGCAGGCAGTAAAACCAGAGCCGATAGCCTCCCAAATCTTCCACCGCCGGGATAGTGAAATTCCCCCATGGCTTCAAGACTTCCAGGCGACTGGTCAAAAACAACTTTTTGTCTTCAGTCTCACGCCTCTTCTTCCGGTTGGCGAGAGCCTCCGCGATTACCTGCTTGGGATCGAATTCGGATTCAAACCGGACCTGGTGGCGCCTCTTCTTGACATCCATTATATAACGCAGTGCCTCGCGGGCATCCGAAACAGTGTCCGTTGTTGCAAATACAGATGTTGCGGGGGGCGGCTGGAGGTCAATGAGGTGCATGCAGCCCAGGGTCTGCAAGCCTTCCAGGACGCTTTGCTTGTCCTGCGGGAGCCCAAAAACCGTAACCTTGTCGAGAGCTACAATGCTCATGCGACTTGCTCCAGCTTTTTGCGCTTCGCAATCTTGGAATTCACCACGAAGGAACGCTCGGCATCGGCCAGATACACCTTGATCCTCTTAATGCTGTCTTCGATTCGAGGGATTAAGACCTTATCGAACAGGTTGTACCGCTGGGTTGCAACCCGCTCGGCTTTATCGAGCAATTCCAGCCGCCGATTTGCAACCTGAACGTTGATTTGCAGTTCAAGCGCTGTTTTCAGGAGTTCCACCAACCGGTCAACCCAGAAAGGCTTTTGGAACAACGAATACGGCTGCACCCGCGTCACAATGTTGCTGACTTTGGGTAGTCGAATTCCCATTATGTTCTCCTCACCGAACTCGATAGCGGTGACTTTGACAATGTTCGCCAGGTCGACGAGTTCGTCGGAAAGCATGGGCAGTCCTTGGGCAATTTGCGGTTCAATACTTTCCAGACCAGCCCGTATTCGGGCGAGTGTTTCACTGGCTCTGGCCTTTTCCGCGCGGAGTTGCCGGCGTTTGAGGTCCAGAGACGGCAACACTTCCCGATAGGTCTCCAGAAGCCGTTTCTGCTTGGTTAGGGCCGCCTTGTTAAATGCAGACCGTGCCATTTCAATATCCAGTCCCCCTATCCGTCAGCCCTCAACCTGCTTTTGCCCTGGCGCGGGAGACGATTGCGCAGCTTCAGTCCTCGGATAATACTTGTCTACAAGCGCCTGCTTCATCAACAATTCCCGGGCCTCAAAGCATTCGGCCAGTATCTTCCAGCCGAGGTCAAGCGCCTCTTCAAGGGACAAATCTACATTGATATTCATGAATCGTTCTCTAAACAGCTTGCCGAACTTGAGCAGCTTCTGGTCGTAATCCGACAATTCAAAGGCCATTGCCTGCTTCTGTTCCGCATCCCTGGCTCCCGAAAAAAAGCGGATCATGGTGTTCATGATCTGACCATGGTCCTCCCTGGTCACCTTGCCGATAACGTTTTGCTTGAGACGTGACAGAGAGCCGAACGGATCGATCAAACCGTCGTGCAGATAGAACTGCCCCTCCGTTATGTAGCCCGTATTATCCGGCACGGGGTGGGTCACGTCATCACCAGGCATGGTCGTTACCGTAAGGATGGTTACCGATCCCGCCCGGGCGTAGTCGGCGGCTTTTTCATAGCGGCGCGCAAGCTGGGAGTACAAATCTCCCGGGTAGCCCCGATTGGCGGGAACCTGGTCCATTGCGATGCTCACCTCCTTAAGGGCATCAGCAAAGGCCGTCATGTCCGTCATCAACACCAGTACCCGCTTGCCTTCCTCCACAGCGAATTTTTCCGCC
Organism: Deltaproteobacteria bacterium; assembly: GCA_021793275.1. GTDB lineage: Bacteria > Desulfobacterota > Syntrophobacteria > Syntrophobacterales > Syntrophobacteraceae > SbD1. The sequence goes on from JAJYTC010000063.1 coordinate 15,494, forward strand.
ACCGCCAATGCCATGTCCGGGACGAGTATCCGTTCGACAATGGGGTCGGACGCCAGGTTGACGAACATCACGGTACGGGAGAAGATCCCCGCGTCTTCGAAAGTCTTGCGGAAAGAGTAGTAGTCATCGAAAATCAGCCCCATTCCTCCAAAGACAACCAGGTCTGCATCCGCCTGAATGCCGATGCGGGCGAGAAGGGCATTGAAGGGTTCGCCGGATACTGAAAATATAGGAATCTTCTGACTTTCAACAAGACAGTTAAAGACATCGATCATGGGTATGTTGGTTCTGATCATCTTGGATGCAAGAACGCGCCGCACGGGATTAACCGATGGCCCTCCGATCGGCACACTGGGATCCCCGGAAAGATCCGGCCCCCCGTCGATAGGCTCTCCGGTCCCGCGAAACACTCTGCCCAGGATGTTGCCGGAGTAGGTGGTGCCCATGGAGTGGCCGAGGAAACGCACCGAGGAGTCGGTGGACACTCCTTTGGTCCCATGAAAAACCTGCAAGGAGATGGCATCCTGTTCGAGTTTAATGACCTGAGCCAGAGAAGGGACACCAAACCTTGTTTCAATGACGGCCAGATCATTGAAGCGCGGTCCCGTCTCTTGCTGGTAAGCGCTCTCGGGAACTTGGACGCGAACAATATCCCCGACAATTTCCAAGATATTAGAATAACGAACTAAAGTCTCTGACATGGGTATTAGTCCTCACAGCTTTCCCGCCCTCCGGCATTGCGAGCAAAGGGGCCAAGGTCCCAATATAGGGGCAACGATAACTAATGCAATCCCGCGTCGGTTTTTTGTAACATAGCCACTTGCAGCAGAAGTTCTAGCACTCAAACGTTGACTCCATGCGGGTTTTAGGGGCCATGATCCCATAAAAAAAACAAAAGCTCCAGGCACACGAGTCATAATTTAATCTTTGACGGAAACGGGAGCCTCTTAAGATCGCCCATCGATGCGGACAAGATCGTGGTCGGACTGGTACGGGGTGGACGGAATTTTCCGGGATTCCGACTGGCATCTTCTGCGGGGTCTGATCTTACCGCAAAATCTCCCCCGGTTTTTGCCATTAACCGCAACGGTCCGTTCGCCAGTTTCGGGCCAGTCTGCAACAAACAACCACCGCCGCCGCCGTAGTATGGGGGCACACAACCTGCCAGAAGCGCCACTGCAAATCCGATTGCTAGAATTCTCAACAACCATGCCCATGTTCTCTTGAGGTTCATCGTCATCTCCTGTTTGCCTTTCTCTGGTACTGTTTATTAAATTACCTGGCGATTCGCGATTTGCCTTGACTGAGCATAAATCGAGCCAGAGACTCGAGCTTGTTTCTCGATTTTTTATCCTAGTGAATTAACGGGATAAATATGTATGTGGAGAACCAGCGGGCAGATACCGAGGAGTAAAAACAGGGAAAACAATTTACAGGAGACGAAAAAGATCTTTCAACCATGGGCCTGCTCACGAAGCATTGCAGGCACAATAAAGCTGGCCCACTTGAGCTCTTCCCGCGCTACGGACAGGCGGCCGTGCGGATCGTGGTTGTGTTCGCCGGCCTGTGTGTGATAGAAAACCTGTGTCAAGCATAAAATCCTGCGTAATACGGGAGTAGAGCCCGGCTTTCCACCCACCCAGCAAAGAAAGGATGACCATGCCTCCATCCGGATTGTCCGAAAAATTCAAACGGGCCGCAGAGGTCATCTGCAGGCTTGGACTCGTCCCGTTTCCGGTCACGGACACGGCTGTCGACATAGTGAGCCGGGTCGTGGGCGAGGCCGAAGGTGAACTCGATCTGATCTTTGCTTTTCGCGAAAATCCCTCCCAGATAATGGCGCAACTGGTCGCATCGAGCGGGTTGCCGGAAGAAAAAATCCTGCCGCTTGCCACGAGCCTCGCCAGGAAAGGCCTCATTTTCAACCAGCCCAGTTCGAGCGGCGTCATGGTCTATCGGCTCCTTCCGCTTATGATGGTCGGAGTGATGGAATACAAATTCATGGGACCGTTGACCGGCAGCCGGGAGGAAAGAGAACTTGCTGTGCTGTTCGAAAAGCTCTTGTCGGAGCTTCGCGATCAGACCCAGAGCCATTACGATGCGCTCGCGCCGCTTTTTGCCGCAGCCCCCGCCCTCGACCGGACCGTGCCGGGCGGCAAAGCCGCCGACGGCAAAGCCATTCGAATCGTCCCGGTTGATAAAACGCTCGGGGTCCCGGAAGAATTCATCCTGCCGAGTCAGACGGTCGAAGAGATCATCGATAAGTTTGACGACATTGCCGTGGGACACTGCTTTTGCCGCCAGCGCAGAAAAACCCTGGGAGAGCCGTGCAAAACGAATGCGCCGGTCGAGACCTGCTTTACCTTCGGAAAATCGGCGCGCCACACGAGCGGTATGGGGTTTGCCAAAATGATCAGCCGCGATGAGGCGCTGAAAATCCTGAAGGAAGCCGAGCAGGCCGGCCTGATCCACAAGGCCATTCACCCGGCCGGAAGGGAATCGAGTCCTGAGACCAGCATATGCAATTGCTGCAAGGATTGCTGCGATACACTGCGGATCTGGCGGGACGGGACGCTCCCGATGATAAATTCCACGTACTATCTTTCGATAATCGACCCGGAGGCCTGCACGGGGTGCGGAACATGCCTGGAATGGTGCCCCACCGACGCAATCTCCATAAACGAAGACGGAGTAGCCCGGCGCGATGAAAATGCATGCCTTGGCTGCGGAGTGTGCGCCCGGTTCTGCCCGGTATCCGCCATATCCCTCAAAGAGGGGTTGCGCAGGGTGTTCATCATGCCGCCGAGGTTGCGCAACGGTTGCCGTGACATTGGAGGCCGGGTGTGAATGTGCGCTGATTCGGATTGAATCTGTAGGACGAATAGGACGCATGGGACGTATGAATGGCCGTTGGTTTCATTCAGCCCCCGCGCTCTTGTGCGCGGGTTGCTTTGAACGAGTATCGCCGGGGCGCCGGGCTTCTAATATGGGGGATGCTCGATCTTCGGGTGCATCCGCCTCCCGGCGCTTCGCGCCCCGGCTTTCTGGTGGCTGTTCGTGGTTTCCGGGTGTGCCCTGGGGACGTGAAGAGCTGCTTTAAAAAGTTCTTGTCGGGCTGCAGCCCGCCGACCCGCTTAGCCCGATTTACGGCCCTTAATCCCGTCAAGGGTTTTGTTTTTAGTGGACCGGCGTTCCAGGCTTCGACTTGATCCTGTGCCATAAGGAAAAGGATGCCTCCTTTACGGCTTCCAGCACTACGCGCACGGCTCCGGAGATCTCTTCCTCGTTTGCGCCCTTGACGATCTGGTGGTCGGCTATCTTGAGGGACCTGTTTTGCGCTATTCCTTCCAGAATGCTTTTGCAGTCACGGTCCCGCGTTACATCGACTCCCTCCGCAAAGAGGAAATTTACGAGTTCCCCTCCATCGGAGACTATAAAGAGGTCCTCTCTTTCGCCGACCCTGCGAACGTGAATCTCGATGCGTTCATTGTTGGGAAAGACCCAGTCGGTTGTAATCAAGAACCCTCCGCCAGTCGGCGCAACATCCCAGCCTTGAAAGAAATCCTCTGCGAGCGCCTCTAAAATTTCATTTTCATCCATCTGCATTCTCCTCAGTGGCAAAGAGTGTGAATTAAGATTTTTCGTCCAGATTTGTTACAAAATTATTCCATTTGCCCGGCATGGCACATTTTCGTGCCGTCCCGGCGCTGACCGTTTCGCTGTGGCAGATAAACACAAAGGGCCTCCGGGCAGCAATTTCATTGCACTCAAGCCGTTATTTCAGTATGTTATCTTCCAGCAAGAGAGTCTTTTCAAGGATCGTGTTCCAGTCTCACTCGTTTGGCTCAAAACCTGCTCATACAACCCCGCACCGTCGCAGGCAAATCCCTGTTACGCGACAGGAACGCACGGCAAGGCTGCGCGGGCTTTATGAGCGAGGGGGACAGTTCAGCCCGGCAGGCTCGCCAAAACAAAAGAGCGGCAATATTTTACAGCTTTTATCATGAAAGGGGCAAATCAATGAATTCGATCCGATTGGCAAAAACACATCCGTCTGTGTTTGTGGTCCTGTTCTTGTTTCTCGTCCTGAGCTTCACGATTCCTTTAACGACTGCGCGCGCCGATGGTTCCTCGGCGCCAACCTTCAGCTTATCCACCGGCATTCTGAACCAGTACATATTTCGCGGTGTCGCCAACAGCGATTCAAGCGCGGTCATCGAACCTTCGTTTACGGCCTCATGGGAAGGTTTTTCGGCAAATGTCTGGGGCAATGTCGACACCAGCCGTAACAGCGACAACCCTTTCCTGCCCATGCCCTCCTTTGAGACGGGCAATGCTAAATGGAGCGAGACCGACGTAACCTTCTCCTATACAAAGAACCTTACGCAGAATTTTTCGGTGCTGATCGGAAACGTCTATTACGGCGTTGAAAGGCCGTTGCAAAGCCCCTATGGCACGAACGAAGACGAAGTGTTCGGCGGTGTAAGCTACAACTTCCCATGGTTCACGGCGGCGTTTACAACCTACGGCGAAGTGATGAATACGGTGGATGAGTGGTTCGAACTCGACCTCAGCAAGAGCATTCCGCTCCCTATGCTGAATTGTGTGTGCAAGGGAACCACCCTCAACCTGGGAACGAGCTTCGGATACCTTATCCTGAACCACACCAATAACCTCTTGGCATTAAACGGCTCTACGGGGAGTTACTCGGGTCCCCAGACCTGCCTTTTGGACGCCACTGTCGCTTTCCCGGTCAATAAATATTTAACGCTTGCCCCTACAATCGGCCTATGGCTGCCGCTTACCTCGGCAGCGGCAAACTACCTGGAAGCCAATTCGCTGGATGAAAAGGCCACACACTTTTACGGGGGCATAAACATGACCGCTACGTTCTGATAACCGCAAATAACGGTGGTTGCCTTATAAAGCGAACGGGGCCGCTTATCCCCGCTAGGCGAGGATAAGCGGCCCCGTTCAATCTGATTCACACAGATCAGTTCTTCTTTGCAGAGGAACTGAGTTCGGGAAAATCCTGATAGAAGTATTCGTACTGCCCTTTTTCCTGTTTTTCCTTCTTTTCCTGCTCGGTCGCTCTTAATTGGACTCGCCTGATCTTACCGCTGATCGTCTTTGGAAGCTCGGGCACGAATTCGAGAATGCGCGGAATTTTGAACTTGGCAAGCACGTCTATGCAATGTTGGAATATATCCAGAGCAAGTTCGCGGGAAGGTTCCGTGCCGGGTCTTAGCACCACGAAACCTTTCACCAGTTGCCACCTTTTCGGGTCGGGACTGCCAACGACCGCAGCCTCGACAACGGTATGGTGCTCGACCAGGGCGCTTTCCACCTCGAATGGCCCCACGCGGTAATCCGATGACTTTATCACGTCGTCGGCACGGCCTACGAACCACCAATACCCTCTTTCGTCGAAAGACGCCCTGTCGCCGGTATAGTACCAGTTGTTGACGAAAACGGACTTCATCTTTTCATCATCGCCCACATACCGGTCAAACAGCCCCAAGGCGCGCCACTTGTCCAGCTTGACCACGATGTGTCCGACCTCGTCGGCCTTGGTGATTTCATTGCCCTGGTCATCGGCGAGCCCGATATCATAGAGAAAATGCGGTCGTCCGAAGGAGCCGGGGACGACTTTTCCCTTGTACCATGGGGGATTTCCTATCATGGCAGTGGATTCGGTTTGTCCGTAGAAATCCCTTATTTCGGTCCCTGTATATTTTTTCCATGTCTGGATGATCTCGGGATTGAGCGGCTCGCCCGCGCTCACGGATTCTCTCAGGGCTGAGAAATCGAACTTTTCGAGATCGAGCAGCATAAAGGCCCGCCAGGCGGTGGGCGGAGCGCAGAAGGTGGTTACCTTGTACTTGGATACGGCGCCGAGGTATTTGCCGGTGTCCAATCTGCTTCCATAGTAGAACCCTGTGGATGTCGCGCCCAGGTTGAGGGGTGCGAAAAGACAGCTCCACGCCCATTTGGCCCATCCGGGCTGGCTCAGATTGTTGTGAAGGTCGCCCGGCCTAACACCAATGATGTTTGCCGTTGAAAGATGACCGACCGGGTAGGATGCCGCCGTATGGGCGACCCGTTTGGCAAGTCCCGTGGTGCCTGAAGTGAAGAAGCACAGGATGATGTCGCTGCTTTTGGTATCGGCCGCTTCGGCTGTGGGCTTCTCTTTGTCGACTTCACTGTAGCTTATCCACCCCTGCGCTTCACCAAGTACGATCTTGACCTTGGGGGTCGCGCCAATATTTTTGAGCGCCTCGTCAATCAGGTTTGCCGACTTTACGTCCGCAAGAATCGCCTGCGGGGGATAGCTCTCAAAACGGTATTCGAGTTCCCTGACAGTCATGGTGTCGGCCGTTGGCACGGCCACAAGACCTCCCTTGACGGTCGCAATATTGGAAAACCAGGTTTCGGGCACCGAGGGGACCATCATGTAAAAGCTGTCTCCCTGCGCCACTCCGTGCGCCCGCAAAAAATTCAGGCACTTGTTGGACTCCGCAGCAAGTTCCTTGTAGGTAAAGCGCCGCTCCAGGCCGGTAGTCAAATCCACCCATAAAAGCGCCGGATGGTCTCCTCGCTCCTTGACGTGTATCCCTTCGAGGATTTCAGATGCCCAGTTGAAACGGGAAGGTATCTCCATTTGGTTGAGCTTCTTAAACACAGCCTCAGATGCAGCCGCCTTCTTTTCATCGTCGGCCATAACGCTTACGGTCATCAGGTCCCTGTAAATGCTCTCCAACCCCATAGAAGTCCTCCTGTGCCGGTGATCGTTGCGATATTTTCAAAATTGCGGCACATCGCCGCAATTCGCCCTTGCCACTGTCCGGTTCTATCACGGTAAACATGCCCGTCAAGGATTTTTTGCCCTTCCCTGCTCTAAATGTGATATTTAGTACACTTTGGTTTCGTTTCCTTCCCGGCGGTAGTGGTCTTCAACCTTGGCGCGTCTTTCGCATTTTTACTTTTCCGCTTTTGCTGATAAAATCCGACCGGTAGGCAAAAAGCCCGATGAGAAAGGACAAGCGACGATTGCTGACCAGTCTGGCCATCCATAATTACGCCATAATCCGCGACCTCGAAATAAGCTTCCATCCGGGTTTCAATGTTTTGTCCGGCGAGACGGGGGCAGGCAAGTCCATCGTGGTGGGCGCGGTCAACCTGATACTTGGTGCGCGCGCCTCGAGCGAGATGATCCGAACGGGCGCCGCCGAAGCCGGCGTCGAAGCCGTCATGCAACTGCCTGCCGGATATCTTTGCGCCCGGTATCTGGAACAGTGGGGGATCGAGAGCGATGGGGAACTGGTCATTCGCAGAAGCATCGCCAGGAGCGGCAGGAACAGGGTGTTCATAAACGATCAGGTCGCCTCCGTCCAGCAACTCCAGCAGCTTTCGCCGCTTCTCATCTCGATTTCCGGGCAGCACGAGCACCAGTTTCTCCTCGATCCTGAAACCCATCCGGGCCTTCTTGACGCTTTCGCAAATCTTGATGGAGATTGCTCCGAGGTGCGCGGCCTATACGAGTCCTGGCGGGAAAACCGCGAAGAGCTTGCCCGGATGAGACGCGAAAGGGAACAGAGGGCGTCCCGCATGGACTTTCTGAGGTTCCAGATCCAGGAACTCGAATCGGCAAAGATCCTGCCAAACGAAGACGCTGAACTCCAAAGGGAACGCGATGTCCTAAAAAACGCCGCCACGCTGACCCACGCATCGCAAAAGGCCCTAAACACCATCTACGCCGAAAAAGGCGCCGTTTTGGAACGTCTATCGGAGGTGG
>JAJYTC010000252.1 GCA_021793275.1 Deltaproteobacteria bacterium
TACATCCTTGCCGCAAAGACCGATCGTCGCATTGGAATCACCACTGATTGCATGAAAGAAGAGATAGTTGGGCTCCGATGATTCCGGCAAATTCGATAGGAATTATCTATTTGTAGTATTGGTGATTGCAATATATATTTAGCCGTTGCCTCTTCCATGGCCTGCCCCAGCTTGTGGTTGTTTGCTGGAATCGGAGGCGCCGGCGAAAAAGAATTTCAGGAGAAAAAGGAGGGTTTTTCGATGTTTGATGCCAAGGTTCGTTTGGAGGGGTTCCAAAAAGGCGTTGGAACTCTGATGGAGGAAATGCCCAACTCAATAAACAGCCTTTTTGAGTTCCTCAACGCTGTGCAAACGGAAAGCGCCCTCAGCGTTCGTGAAAAGGAGTTGATCGCCATTGGCATCAGCATCTACACCAGGTGCGAGGACTGCATTTCTTTGCACGCACAAAAAGCTCTTCAGGCAGGATGTACGAGGGCGGAGATTCTGGAAGCCGCGATGATGAGTGTTGCTTTTGGCGGTGGGCCTTCTTTAGGCGCGACTGCTTCGCTGTTATTAAAAGCGCTGGACCGATTCGAAGGAGAGGTTCAGCCCTAGAGAGTTGTCTCAGAGAAGGGGAGGCTCAACGGCGGCTGAGTGATTAATACGAAGTTGCGTTAAAGATTGATCTGATGGGTTGCGCTTTGCTCCACCCATCCTACGGTTGACCACGTCGGGAGGGGAAGTAGCAACTGTGAAACGCAGTGGCTATCGCCCTGAGCCTTCTCTTGTGAAACTCCAAGTTTCATTTTCGTTCAAACTGCGTCCGAGGAGGTTGCGGCGGCGCTTGAACGCAACTTGGTATAATTTGGTGGGGAGATATTTTTATGTCAAATCCATATGATGCAATGTGGGAGAAACTCAATCTTGACCTGGAGGCCCACGCCGGGCTGCTCGAAGTGCTCGGCAAGTTCTACGGCGACATCTATATGAGCCAGCAGGGGCGCCTTCGGGGCATGGAATATCTCGACTTCGTGCTTTCCGAAGTGCACGGGCTCAGGATAAAGGAGCTTCAGGACGCGAAGGCTTCGGGTAAAAAAGTAATCGGGACCTTCTGCATTTTCGTCCCCGAGGAAATTGTGCTTGCTGCCGGAGGCATTCAGGTCGGTTTGTGCGCGGGGGCGGAAATCGGGAAGGACGAAGCGGAAAAGGTGCTTCCCAGAAACACCTGTGCGCTGATCAAGTCATTTGTCGGATTCAAGCTCTCAAGACTGTGCCCGTTCATCGAATCGTGCGATCTTATCGTGGGTGAAACGACTTGCGACGGCAAGAAGAAGGCCTACGAGATATTTTCCGACTATTCTCCGGTCTATGTTATGGAAATCCCCCAGATGAAGAACGCTTGCGACCGTGACCTGTGGAAAAGCGAGGTCCTGCGGTTCAAGAGCAAGGTGGAAGAGATAACCGGAAATAAGATCACCGCCGCCGCTCTAAGAGACGCCATCCATCTGGTAAATGAGCGCCGCCGCGTTCTGCAGCGCTTGAACCGGCTGCGCGCGGCCGTACCCACACCGATTTCGGGAAGAGACGTACTCCTTATAAACCAGATATCTTTCTATGATGATCCGGTCCGCTTCACTTCCAAGATCGGAGAATTGTGCGATGAGCTGGAGGAGCGGGTTAAAAGCGGTGAAGGGATCGTTCCGGAGGGGACCGTGAGGCTGATGCTCTCAGGATGCCCGATGGCCGTTCCGAACTGGAAGCTGCCCTACATAGTCGAATCCTCCGGCGCAGTTGTCGTAGGCGAAGAATCCTGCATAGGCACCCGGAATACGAGGGACCTGGTGGAAGAAGGCGGATCTACGGTCGACGGCATGGTAGACGCGATAGTGGACCGGTATATGCGAATCGATTGCGCCTGCTTTACTCCGAACACTGAGCGGATGGAAAACATAGTCGATATGGCTCGTGAGCTGGAGGTAAAAGGGGTGATCCACTACGCGCTGTCTTTCTGCCAACCCTATTCCATGGAAGCCTACAAGGTGGAAAAGGCGCTAAGCAATGCGGGCATCCCGATGCTTGCCATCGAAACCGATTACAGCATGGAAGATGTGGAACAGCTTAAGACCCGCGTCGAAGCTTTCGTTGAGATGACGCGCTAGTGGAATTGTATCCCGATGGTATCTAGACTCGAAGATGAAACCGTTGCCGGTATCGATATCGGTTCACGGTCCATAGAACTGGTTTTACTGAACGCGGGTGGTGTTTTGCGCCAGGTAAAGGCCCCTACGACTTTCGATCCCATCGGGCAGTGCCGGAAACTGATGGATGGAATCAACGGCAGTTGGATAACAGCCACCGGGTACGGCCGAAAATTGTTCGCCGAATCCTTCTCGCACCTGAATGTCTCAACAATCACTGAAATTCAGGCATACGCGCTCGGAGCGCAATTCTTGTATCCGGCAGCCAAAACCGTTCTGGACATTGGAGGCCAGGATACGAAGGTCATATCGCTGTCTGATACCGGCAAGGTGTTGAAGTTCGAGATGAATGACCGGTGTGCCGCCGGGACCGGCAAGTTTTTGGAATTCATGGCTGTTGCTCTTCAGGTCCCGCTCGAAACGTTCGGAGAATTTGCGCTGCGCTGCGATCGCCGCATCCAGATCAGCAGTATGTGCACGGTTTTTGCCGAAAGCGAGGCCACCTCTCTTATGGCCAGGGGTGAGCGTGCGGAAAACATCGCCATGGGATTGCACTCGGCAATCGTTTCGCGCACTATCGCGATGCTAAGGCGTGTGGGGATTTCCTTCCCGCTGGTATTCGCAGGCGGTGTGGCCCGCAACCCGTGCACCGTAAAACTTCTCGAAGAGCAACTGGGGCAGGCCGTCACCGTTCCGGAAAACCCGGATATGGTGGGGGCCATGGGTGCAGCGCTTTATGGCAGAAACGGCGTTGCCCGAATTTGATGTTTCCAATGTCTAAAAAAGGAGATGAAAATGCTGCAGGTAAAAGAAGTTGAGAAAAGATCGGCCATTGTCAATAGTGGGGAGAACACTTCTTGTCATGCTCCTTCCTGTCATGCTCCCGCTTGCCACGGACCAGGCGAAAGAGGGGTCTTGCTCGCCGGGAAGAGCAACAGCTAGCCGATATGCTTGAAGTGGTGATTCCAGATTGAGATTTGAAAAACCCTTGGATTCCGGCTCAATCCCGCTAAGAGCGGGACTGCCGGAATGACGACATGTGAAAAGACCAACCATATTTAAATATGGGTGAATTTGTGAAATGCTACACTCGGCATTGCCGTCGTGCAGGCGTAGGGGATCTCCTCTGAAAGGGCATTTTTTTTGCCGACGTCCCGGGTCAGGATATTGTAGAAGCTCTTGACCTTCTGCCAAGTCCCCTTCGCCTGCCAGCGGCTCTCCGGGGCTGATTACGGCTTTCCCGGTTCACACATGGAGGATTCGAACTGAAACCGAATTGCATGGAAAAGTTTGAAAATGCCGGCGAGCGTTTCCTGCTCGATGTTTCGGAATTGCAGGATAATGGGCGAAAAGTGGCCGGGATTTACTGCCTGTTTGCTCCTGTTGAGATTGTGCGCGCTGCTGGAGCGATACCGGTCAGTCTTTGCGGCAAAAAGGAAAAACCGATCGCCGATGCCGAGAAGACCCTTCCCGCGAACCTTTGTCCTCTGATTAAGTCGAGCTATGGCTACGCTGTCACCGATACATGCCCGTTTTTTTCAGCGAGCGATTTTTTGATTGGTGAGACCACCTGTGACGGCAAGAAAAAGATGTACGAGTTTCTCGGGCGTATCAAGCCCCTGCATCTCATGCACCTTCCATACTCAACAGACCGGCCTCATGCTCTTCGGTTCTGGTATGAGGAAATCCTCAGGCTCGCAAAATTTGTCGAAGAGTGTACGGGGCAGAGGGTAGACAAAGATCATCTTCGGTTTCAAATTAGAATTAACAATAGAATTCGAAATCTTATCAGCAGGATCTCGCGTTTTCAGGCAGCCGAAAGGATACCGATCTGCGGCCTGGACATGATGAGCGTAATGGAGACAAAGAGTTTCTCGGTCGATCCCGAAGAATACATAAGTCTTCTCGAAGAATTCATCGCCCAGATGGAAGATATCGCAGCCAGCGGTTTTTCCCCTTTCGCTCCGGATGCTCCGAGGATACTTCTTACCGGCAGCCCCGTCGGAAAGGGTTGCGAGAAGGTCCTGCGGATGATCGAGGAATGCGGAGGGGCGGTGGTGTGCATGGAAAATTGCACCGGTGTGAAGGGG
>JAJYTC010000064.1 GCA_021793275.1 Deltaproteobacteria bacterium
AATCATTGACCACACATCTCAATTTCCCCACTGTTTTCGGAGCCGCTGCTGCCGCGCGGAGCTGCCAGAGGCTGAAGCGCCGGCAGGTCAAACCGAGGTCCCAAAAGCCCATGAGCTTCTTGAAAGAGGCCCCCGAGGTCGAGTCGGCCGGAAATATAGAATCTCAACATCATCCCCCCCCCGAAAAGCTGGACGCAGCAACATCCCTCCTATACCCCGACATTTTCCGGCTGGAAACCGTCTCTATTCCCGGCTCATTTTCCAAGCGTCCGGCTGCTGCTGCGTTTTCGGCAAGTTACATGCCGGGACAAAGCATTCCTCCGTCTCGGCGCTTTGCCAAAGGTTCACCCCTGAACAGATCAAGGTTTCGAGGCGAATCCCGACTAATAAAGCTTTCGAGCGCTATTTTCACCCTGACCAGGCTCTTGTTAAATCGGTTTATGCGACTGCAAAAGGGGTAACCAGGTCCGGTTTGATCCATGGGAGATGTTACATCGACGATAAGCGGACAACTAATCGACGAACTTTTCTGGAAAGATGGGAACGAAAAAAACGCAGGGTAGGCGCAAATCCTCGAGAAACTGAATGAAAACCAAGCAGATAATTGATATTCCTCTTCGAGCCGGGCTGTTCCTTGTGAATCAAAAGGGAAGCCACCGGTAATATAAGCATCCGGCGAAGAAGGACCGCGTCACGGTGGCCGGAACTTTAAACGATGACGTGAACCCGAAGACCCTCAAGAGCATTTTTAGAATGGCGGGATTGGCGAGATAGACAAATGCGATATTCAGCCGTGATCAAAAGGGCAAGAGAAATTACTCCACATACCTTGCAGAGGCGCCTGGATGCATTGCTACGGGTAGCACGCCGGAAATCACTGTCAAAAGGCTTGTGAAGGCGCCCGAAACGCACATGGCGGGGTTAACGGGGGACGGCCTGCCCATCCACGAACCAAGCACCCAAGTTGACTATATAACACTCGAAGAAGCCGGCTAACGCACAGACCCCAGGATACCTGGCGGAGCCCAGGTCATTCTAATAGGTTGCGGCAGAGAGGACACCAAAGGGACACCAAAAAGTGCCCCGCCTTGGGTCTTCGACGCCTTGCGGGGATAAGTCTTTTGGCGGAAGCGCATGGGAATCGAACCCACCTGGGAACGCCTTCACGCCCCCACACCGGATTTGAAGTCCGGGAGCCCCACCAGTGAGCTTGGCGCTTCCAAAGACGGTTAATATATATTGCCGCGGTCAGTTTGGCAATCCCTTAAAACATGCCTCAAACGGTAGCAAGAAACTGGAAACATGAGGCTGGCAGCCAAGAAGCAGGAAGGGAAGGGCGGCATTCCTCCCCACTCCCCGCTCCGCTCTCTCACTTCTTGCCGCCCTCGACTTCCACCAGTTCGTACTCCCTGGTCCCAAGGCCGACCTCCTCGGCATGGATCAACTGGCGTTCCCAGCTCAAGTTGGGGTAGATCGCCCTTATCTTATCGGGATAATGCTCCTCGCCCTTAAGACACGAGGAGGGCAAATGAGGGCTTTTATTCAAAAGATCGATGCATGCCTGGTCGATGGCTACGGGGTCCCGCGAGGCCGTTATGCCGATATCGCCTACGATCGGCGCATCGGAAAAGGGGTAGCAGTCGCATGCCGGAGATATCTGCGTCAGAAAATTTATGAAAAGCGAACGCTTTTCCTTTCCTTTGATCGCCCCGACAGCATACTCGGCTATTTTTTCCATTAACTTGGGAAGGTCCTTATCCCAGTCGATAGTAAGCGCTCCCTGCTGGCAGCCGTGAATGCATTGCGCGCAGCCCACGCAAAGTTCCCGGTCGATCTGCACGACCTTTACGGCTGAAGCGCTCGGGGCTGCGATGCCGGCCTGCCTTTCGACGATGCTTATGGCGCCGTGGGCGCATCGCTCCAAACATAACCCGCAGCCTATACACTTTTTGTAGATGATTCTCGGAGCAACCTCGGAGTGCTGGGCCATTTTGCCTTTCTTCGAAGCAGCCCCCATCGCGATATTTTTGATCGCACCGCCAAAGCCTGCGGCATCGTGAAGTTTGAAGTGGGTGAGCGTGACCACGGAGTCCGCGTGCGCTATCGCCGAAGCGATCATCACGTCTTTAAAATGCTTGAGGTTTACCGGGACAGCCACCTCGTCCAATCCGTCGATGCCGTCGGCAATAACGAGCGGCGCTCCTACGACGGGGTAAGCAAAGCCGTTTAGAAGGGCCGTGTTCAAATGGTCCACGGCATTTCCCCGCGAACCGACGTAAAGCGTCCCGGAGTCCGTGATAAAGGGCTTTGCCCCCGCCTGCAGCAACGCATCCACTACCGGACGCACCAGCACGGGACGGATGAAGGCCGTACCGCCTCTTTCCCCGAAGTGGAGCTTGACCGCGGTGAGCCCGCCTTTTCTTACTACGTCCTCGAGCCCGGCCGCCAGCGCCAGGCGCTGAATCTTGGTCAAAAGGCTGTTATGGTATCCCGTGCGTAAACTTGTAAAATAGACTTGGCTTGCCATCATTACCCCACTGCTTATTCATTAGTAAGTAGCGATTACTGGTCAGTAGTAAGTGCTCAGTGACTGGCGACTGCTCACTCATCACTGCTCACTACTCACTGGTCTATACCGTCCGGTGCTCTTCCCCTGTTCTAATGCATAACGGGCGAAAGCAAAACGGCGATGATTCCCGCGAGGAAAATGCCGTCGAAGGTCCCGGCCCCGCCGATCGACGCCACCGGAGCGCGCAGCTCCTTGAGTTTGTCCAAATGGAGAATATCCGCCCCGATCAATGTTCCGAGCGTTCCGGCGAAGTAGGCCGTAGGAGCGGCGGAACTGTAATCGAAGATCATCGCCGCAAGTGCGGCGACAATCGGGGGAATCAGCCACGGGACCGCTATCCCGATTCCGGCCACCGGCCGTGCACATTTATAGACAACAAAGACGACCCCGGCAAGGGCGAACAACATGCGAACCGGATGGGGCGAGTTTAACCAGAGATAAAGTGAAAGAGCGGTTGGAATCACGGCCCCCCCGAGGTTCACGGCAAGCACCATTTCATTTCGCCTGCCGGACCTCGGAGGCCGGAAGCGCATTCCGAAAAAAGAGACCGTGTCCCACTCGTCCAATTCGGGCTCGAGTCGAATTTTGCGGATCGGGATATTAATCAGGCTCCCGACGATGCAAAGGAACAGGATGCTGAAAAGGTACTCGGGCGGAATGCCGATTCTGGCGAACGCCCAGGAAACCAGGCCGACCTGTATCAACCCGAAGGCCATGAAAAGCAGGAATAGGAAAACGAACGCAAAGAAAATCAGGAAGGGGGGGAAAAACATGTGCTCTCCTCTTCAAGAAGGCAAAAGGCAAAAGGTAAAAGTGCGGAGTTCTAAGTTCAAGTTCCTCATCAATACTTTTGCCTCTTTACTTTTTACTTTTGCCCTCTCCTTGGCCTGTACGCCGCTTGCATACCCGCGGACTATTTTTCCCTGTACGCGCCCGGCTCGATATATCTGCCGTACCGCTCTTTGAGGGCCGTCAGTTTGTGTGCGGTAGATTTCCAAATATCGAAATATTCCTTCGGACAATCGGGCGCGGCGTGAGTGTAGAAGCGGACGGTGCGCGAAATTTTGGCTATCCACGGGTCGATCCGAAATTTGAAAAGTTTCTTGTAAAGGGCCTCGGAAAAGTCCTCTCCAAAGATCTCCATAAAAAGAGATTTGAGATCCTCGTACTTCGGAATGAAGCCGAGCGGTGTCCGGTAAGCGTCAACTTCATTGTGTATGCGCTGCTCGGCCCAGTGCAGCCAGACTTTCTTTGCGAGCTTGTGAGTGAGAAAATGTCCCTTTTCGTCTCTTAAGAAATAATTCACCGCGTAGATTCGCGGCACCTTCTCGATACCTTCCACAAAACGAATATTGTTCGTTATGTAAGCGCCTATCGGGTAGCTGATAAAGTCCAGGTTTGCCATCGGCTGCGGGGCCAGCTCGCCCTCTTTTCCAATGACGGCCGAGGTGGTCTCGGACTCGAGCGTGCACGCCTTGAGGATAATCCCGCTTTTCCAGTCCGGGGACTCTTCTATCGGGACCGATGTGTCGCTGTCCCTTCCTCCATAGATTATGCCCTTCACAACCACGCCGTTCTTGTCGTTGTAAGCCGGATCGATATTTTCCAGGTACCCCAGTCTCAGCGTATAACGGGCGTTGCTGTGCGCGAAGGGAATCGGATTGTTCTGTTCGTCGGTTTTTCCCTCGAACCATTTGCCGGAGTAGCTCCATCCATATACCGGATGGTCCACTCCCATGCCCAGCCAGTAAGGTTCATTGTCCGGGCCGGTCAGAACGTTGGAAAAAATGATTTCGTCCCCCGGGGTTTGCAGCGTCTTGAAAATAAGCGGGTCATCGTCGGCATTGACGTCCTTTATGATCCCGAAAATGCCGTTTTCGACGTTAACGGCTCGAAACTCTCCGTTTATGTTGCGAAAATAGGCGATATCATCGCCGATGATCTTCTCGCCGGGCAGCATCGCCGTCGCAGTCTTTCCGCAGGCTGAGGGAAAAGCGCCGCAAAAGCAGGTCGAACGACCTTTCTTTTCGTTTTGGACGGACATGACGAACATATGTTCACACAGCCACCCTTGCGTCCCGGACAGTTTAATGGCAAGGCGCATCGCGTGTTTTTTAAGGCCCACGCTGTTGCCGGCATACTGGTTGTTCGCAGAAAGGACTATGAAGTCCTCGAGGTCCTGGTAAATCCGCCTCTTATCCAGGTCTATACTGTTGCCGTTTTCATCCAGCCGCCCGGCGCTGTGCACGAACCGAAAAAATCTTTCCCCCGGCGCCATATGGCGGAAATGCTCATAGCCACGACGATAGAGCAGGTCTTCGGAATGGGCGACGTAGAAGGAATCGGTTATCTGGGCGCAGGCTATCGAAAACGGGCTTTGCGTGGGGCCTTCGCAGTTAAGCTTCACGATCGCCTGTTTGCCCTTCATAATCCCCTTTAGGATTTCCCGCATCTCGGCCAGACCTTCTTCCCTCTCTTTGGCCAGGAGCGCTCCCATCAGGGGAAGGAGCTCCTTTGCTACAAGATTTTTGGTTGCCCCCGGCGCGCGCCCCTGGTCGTCATAGCCGTCGTAGTGAATCGTATGGCCCTTTTTTGCCAGAGGTTTTTCTTCCCCGCCCCGAAGTGAATTTTGCCTGATGTATTCAGCGTCCTCGTCGCTGTCGTCACAGATGTAGACGGAATCAGGCTCGCAAAGCTCGGTATATTCGCCAACGAACATGAATAGGCTCTCGTTGTCGAGTTCGATCAGCTTGCGGTAGCTTTCCGCCGACATTTTGTCCTTCAGAAGCGGCGCGAAACGATTGTTGTCAAGTCTTGGCATTTTTCGATATTCCTCTCCGTGTGCTCTAGGTTGGGGTGAGCAAGAGCCAACCCCAACTCCTTTGCAATGAAATTAAGCACGCACGGCCTCAAATGCCTTTCCCGTAAATGGATGATACGGCATCCAGCAATGTCGGAAAATTCGGCTCTTCAGGCGCGCAAAGACCCGTTGTTACTTCGCCGTCGGTGCGGCAGATGCGCACGCCCCGGCACCCTGCGTTTTCGGCAGCCTTCATATCCGATTCACTGTCGCCGGCAAAAAAGGTTTGCGCGGGAGCGATGCCGGCAAAGCGGCATGCCGCAAAAATCATAGCCGGCGCCGGTTTACGGCATTCACATTTTTCATCGGGACGATGGGGACAGTAAAAAGCAGCCTGAATGCGACCGCCGCATTCCTCAACCCGGCGAATTACCCCCTCATGAATTTCCCGGAAATCCTCCCATTCGATCAGACCGCGGTTGATCCCCGACTGATTGCTGACCAGGATGACCCCGACGCCGTTTCGTTCGAGAAACGCCAGAGCTTCAAGAGCGTCGCGGTAAAAGTTCAATTCCGCTAAGCTTTTAATATAATCCGGCCGGTTTACGTTGAGTACGCCGTCACGGTCCAGAAGAATGAATCGGCCGTATTGCGGCCTTGCCGAGCTTAGCCACACAAGCATTTTTAACCGTCCTTCCCATGGGAACCAACAATAAACTCCGATCACGCTCCGAAAAAGTGTATACTATAATTTTATGGCTGAAGTTGGAAGCAGGTTCAATTCTGAGACAAGCGTTCAGTGCCGTATGTTACCCACAACCGATCTGGAAAAGCTGCAGGATAGACTCGAACACAGGTTCCAAAACCAGGAGCTGCTTTTGCGTGCCCTGGTTCATCGTTCTTTTGCCTATGAAAATCAGGACCTCCGCGCGGATAACGAAACGCTCGAATTCCTTGGAGATTCAGTCCTGGGGCTGGCGATAAGCCATTTGCTGCTCGATCTTTTTCCCGACTGCGACGAGGGGGAGCTCTCCAGGCTGCGCTCTTCGATCGTAAACGAGCGGGAACTGGCCCAAATTGCATCGAACTTGAATTTGGGTGATTTTCTCCTGCTCGGAAAGGGTGAGGAGCTCTCGGGCGGGCGCCAAAAACCATCTCTTCTGGCAAACGCACTGGAAGCGGTGCTTGCCGCCGTTTACCTTGACGGCGGCCTGGATTCTGCGTTGCGCCTGGTTCGTGCGATATTTAGCGATTACCTGGAACATAAAGAAGATGACTACCTGCTCAAAACTCTGGATAAAGATTACAAAACCCAGCTCCAGGAGATCACGCAGGCAAAGTTGCGACTCACCCCCGTCTATTGCCTCGAAGCCGAAAAAGGGCCCGACCACGACAAGACTTTCTTTATGAGGGTGGAGATCGGGGAGCGGGTGTTGGCTTACGGCCACGGCAAGAGCAAGAAAGAAGCCCAGCAGGAAGCGGCGCGAAAAGCCATAGCCAAAATAGAGAAAGATTCCGAAATGCTTCACGCGGATATTCCCTGAAGAAATGATCTATCCGGTCTTCCTTCCTCATGCGGGGTGTCCGTTTCAGTGCGTTTACTGCAATCAGCGGGTGAGCGTCTCTTACGTCAACCGTGAGAGTTCCATTGCCGAGTTTGTACGTTCACGCCTGGCGGACTATGCCGGCCAGGTCCGAAGATCCGGCCTCCCGGGCGAAATCGCCTTCTACGGCGGGACCTTTACAGCGCTGCCGTGCGGCCTGGTCGAAGAGATCCTTGCCGCTGCCTCCGTTTTTGTGAAGCAGGGGATTTTCACCGGAGTTCGTTTTTCAACGCGGCCCGATTGTATGGATATCCACGTCGTGGAAATCCTTTCAAGGTACCCGGTCCGAACTGTCGAACTCGGCGTTCAGAGTCTGTCGGACTCCGTGCTGGAGAAAAGCGGCAGGGGATATCGCGCGGAATCGGTCTTTGAGGCGGCGAAAAGGATAAAACGCGAGGGATGGGAACTGGGGGTCCAGCTTATGGCGGGCCTGCCCGGCGACAACCGGGAAATATTCATGCTCTCCGTGCAAAGGGCGATAGAAATCGGAGCGGACTTTCTTCGCATCTACCCTACGCTTGTCCTTGAAGGGACCGCTCTGGCAGACTCCTTTAGACAAAGCCTTTACTCGCCCTTGAGTCTCGATGAGGCGGTGACATGGATTGCGCCTGCCTACGATTTGGCGATCCGGGCGGGCGTGCCCGTAATAAGAATGGGCCTTCATGCGGACCCCGCGTTGGAAAAGCCGGGGGTCATACTGGCTGGTCCTTATCACCCGGCCTTCGGAGCTCTTGTAAAATCCCGCTGGTGGCGGGACAGGATAGACGACCGTTTGGCCGCGATCGAGGAGCTTCCGGGGGATGAAATGATTGTACATGTGGCGCCGAACCTGGTGAGCGACGCCATCGGACACCGCAAGTCAAATCTTTTGCACTGGAAATCGCGATGGGACGTAAGTGCGAAGGTGGTCGGAGATGCCGGCCTGACAGGGATTGAAATATCATGGAAAACAAAGACTTCAGATCGGGATACATCGCTATAGTTGGAGCGCCAAACGCCGGAAAGTCGACTTTGCTCAATCAGCTCTTGAAGCAAAAGATTTCCATTACGGCGCCCAAACCCCAGACGACCAGGAACCGAGTTACCGGAATACTCTCCAGGGCCGACTGCCAAATCATTTTTATCGACACTCCGGGAATCTGCAAGGCTAGCGATGAGTTCAACCGCGCCATGGTGGAAACCTCGCTTTCCACTCTTAGCGAAAGCGACGTGGTGCTGTTAGTGGTCGAACAGGAGGCCGACCGGTTTGTAAACGAGTTCATACTGGACAACCTTCGACGCATTGCCACCCCCGTAATACTTCTGATAAACAAAATAGATACGCTTGGAAACAAAGGGCTGCTGCTGCCTTTGATGGAATCCTGGCGAAAACGTTTCGATTTCCGGGCGATAATCCCGATTTCGGCCATTAAAGGCGACGGGACCGGGGAGGTCCTTGCCGAAGTTACCGAGCTTCTGCCCGCAGGTCCGCGATATTATCCTGAAGATTACGTTACGGACCAGCCCGAACGCTTTTTCGTCGCCGAACTGATACGGGAGAAGATTTTTCACCTCGTTCGACAGGAGATCCCTTACGCGGTTGCGGTGCTCGTGGAAAAATTCAGCGAAATACCCGAAAAAAATCTCATCGAGATCGAGGCCGCGATCAACGTGGAGCGCGAATCTCAGAAAGGGATCATAATAGGGAAGGGCGGTCGGATGCTAAAGGAGATAGGTAAGCAGGCCCGCCTGGAAATAGAGACTCTTCTGGGATGTCACATCTATCTCGGTCTTTTCGTGCGCGTTCAGAAAAACTGGAGAAAAGACCCTCGAGCGCTGCAGGAATTCGGTTACCCCTCGAACCGATAAAATTCACCGCCGAGGTCGCAGAGACCGCCGAGGGAAAAGCTCGACGTCTTTTATTTATAGGCATCGCCCTATCTCAGCGACCTCTGCGGTCTCTGCGGTGAATCTTTTCTTTCCCCTGTCTATGAAGTCCCCCCGCCCTCGACGACCAAAACTCCAGAGCCTTTCATTTTATCCTCTTTGAGGTACAGCAGCGCCCTGTTGGCTTCCCGAAGCGGGAAAAGCTGGACCTGCGGCCTTATGGGGATTTCGGCGGCGACGCGCAGAAGCTCCAGGCCGTCCTCGCGGGTGTTGGCCGTTACGCTGTGAATGTTTTTCTCGTAGAAAAGATGTTTTTCATAATCCATTACTGGCGTAGGAGACATGTAAATGCCCGCGAGCGCCAAAGTGCCGCCTTTTTTCAAGTGCTCCAGGGCAACGGGGACCAATCCTCCCGCCGGCGCAAAGATGATGGCGCTGTCGGCCGGGGCCGGCATTTTTCCGGGCTCTTCACCAACCCAATCAGCGCCCAGGCTTTTCGCCAGCTCTCTATGTTTGGCCCCGCGCGTGCACACGTAGACTTTGCACCCCATATGCCGGGCAATCTGGATGACGATATGGGCCGAAGAGCCAAACCCGTAAATGGCCAGGCTCTGTCCGCGCCGGAGCCCGCTTCGTTTCAGGCTGCGGTATCCGATTATGCCGGCGCACAATAGGGGCGGGGCCTCCTCGTCTGAAAATACGTCGGGTATGGGATAGGCGAATTCTTCATTTACGACGGCCAGTTCGGCATAGCCCCCGTGTTCGTGATAGCCGGTAAACCTGGCGCTTTCGCAAAGGTTTTCCCTCCCGGAGCTGCAGTAATCGCATTTTCCGCACGTTTGCCGAAGCCACGCTATCCCGATCCTCTGGTCCGTTTGAAATCTCTTCGCCCCCGGCCCCAGCCGGTCGATCACCCCCACTATCTGGTGACCCGGAATAACCGGACGGCCTTGAAAAGGCAGCTCACATTCGACGACGTGAAGATCGGTGCGGCACACACCGCAGGTCCTTACCCGGACCCTCACTTCTCCAGGGCCGGGGGAAGGGTCGGGAAGCTCCATCCACTTCAGAGGGGCCGATTCCACGGACGCGCACTTTTCGAGCACCATCGCTTTCATGGTCTTCCTTTCATAGATGAGGGTTCATACTTCCGGCAGTCCAGCATAGCCCCCCCATTCACCCATTCACCCATTCACCCATTCACCCATTCACCGACTCCGTATTCCCGGTTGATTTGTTTTTTCAAATTCTTCATAATTGCCCCATTTGAGAAATTCAAGGGGAGCCGAATTGTCCAACCGAAACGATGTCAAAAATGCGCCGCCCCGCAGGGTCCCGTTTCCTGTGAGAATGGCTGCGTGGGTGGCCGGGGCTCTGCTTTGCCTGGCCTTGCCGGTAATCATCGCGCTCCATGCGCCTTCTGTTCAAAAAAGAATCATAGGGGATGGGATAGCGCGGATAGAAAAGGCCACCCACCTCGAAATCAAAATCTCTTCCTACCGCTGGAAAACCCTGTCGAGCATTTATCTAACCGGCCTAAAGATCGACTCCCGGGGCGAACAGGTCCTCGACTGCGATAATGTTCGCCTGGACTACGGGCTGTCGATGCAGCGGCCCTATATAGTTATCAAAGAAATCGACCTGCAAAAGCCCTTTCTTCGACTTGAAAGAGGCGCCGACGGCAAATGGGTGGTCCCGGTTTTTTCCACGACCAAAAGCCGTGAAACTTCAGATCCGGTCCGGCCGTCAACTGCCTGGACTCGCTTCAAATTCCCCCGGATCAAGATTCTAGCCGGCAGCATCAAGGCTTTCCAGCAGGGCAATACCATTTTGAGCATCAAAGATTTTTCGGGCGCCTTCAATCTCCGGGAGCTGGAGGGGGCTGGAGGGCCCAAAATCCAGATGGAACTCCGGAAGTTTCATGCTCGGGCGCATGCAGGCCAGTTCGGGACGCGGAACATGGCCGGTTCGGCACTGTCCGACACGCTCCGGTTGCCGTCGCGAAAAATATTGCTTTCCGGTCCGAATTACTGCCGGGTTTTGGAACCGGGATATTGGAACATCGAGGACTCGGAGAATGGGCCGTCAAATCTGGGCCTCAGCAACTTTTCCGTGGGCGACCTCCAGTTGCTTCAGCGCTAGTTGGGCAGGATTTCGTCCGTTTCGGGATACATCTGCATTTTAGATCACGATTTTGGTAAGTAACAATCGGGAAAAAGGGGAGTTTCCTCATGAAAATGAACGACGTGCGCGCTATGGCCAAACGTTTTGATATAAAAACGTTCGGGAAGAGCAAGGCTGCGCTGATAAGGGAGATCCAGCGCAAAGAAGGCAATTTCGATTGCTTCGGAAGCGCTGAGGACTATTGCGATCAGAACGATTGTCTGTTCCGTTCATCCTGCCTTTCCGAAAAAGCTTAAAGCTGAGGAGCTCTTACTTTCTCTTATGGAGGTTCTAAGCCCAAAACCGCGAAATTTTTGAAATGCTGTAAAATTAATAAGTTGCAAAAAAGTTGACGCCAGCCAGTATGGCCTCCAGATCAATCGGGGTTCTTTCTGTCGCGAAACGCATAATGCCCCAGAAAATGAATGTGCTGCCATGCAATTGGTGAGATTCGTTTGAGAAGGTCCAGCGCTTTCTGGTTACCCTCGGCCTGGTAACGTTTCAGAAGCCCCGAGAGTAGAACGGAGTTGTAGGCGATCATGACGTTTGCAACCAAACGTCCGCACTGGTTGCTGATCGCTACGTCCAGATCGGTACGTCCGATCAGTTCCTTCCTGCCGCTGACCTGAGCGATCACGGAGCGCAATTGATGGTACTCCTCAATGCGGTTCTGTGAACGATGGACGTTTCGCTGCAGTTGCGGATCGCGCAGGTAGCGAAGAGTGTAGATGCTACGGATCAGTTTGTCGAACTCGAAAATAGCTTTGCGCGTTCGATGATGCCCTGACAGGGTGCATAGTTTGCGCACCAGAGTGCTCTGGCTCGTCTCCTTTAACCCCAATGTAGCAACGATGCGATCGATATTATCTTTCTCCGAGACGATCAACTCGCGGTCAATCTGCCCTGCCGGGGAAGTCAGGAAGTCCGCGTATTCCTCCTGATCGCCGCCGCGATAGAGATGTTTCAACTGCGCCTGCAGATCCGTGAAGCGCGGCGCGAGTTTCATGCCGAACCAATACAGGATGGCGAAGTTTGCTTTGTTCATGCTGTGCATGTCGCCGGTGATCGCTGTCGGCACAATGTCCGAGGTGTTGTTGTAACAGATGTCGAAGACCCAGTAGCTTTCGTGCTGGTTCGCACCCAGCAGTTCGGTCTGCAGCGGCACATGATTGGCCAGCAGCGAATAGGCGACAATGCCACGATCCTTCCCGAAGTACTTGCGCGAGAAGCGCGCCTTGAGTGTCGGATCGGCGCGCCGAATTTTTGTCCATCGACGCTACCGTAGAGAACTTCCAGATCGAACGAGTAGTATGGGAAAATGGGCAACCGAGCTATAAAGTTGCTAATCCGGTCGTTTGCCGCTTTCAGCGTGGCCAGACGCAAGTGTTGTTGATGTGTGGCCTCGAGGATGTAATAGGGGATATCGCTGGTCTCTGCCATCTTGAGATCGCCGTGATTCATGGCTTGAGCAATAATCACCGCCATCAGGCTATCTTTATCGGCGATTTTCTTTGCATAGCGTGGCTGTAAGGGCGTCATTGCTTCGAGGAAGCAGCATTGTTCATCAACGAAGCGGAAGATATCGGCAATATCGCATGCCGTGACTTTAGAATAGAATCCCTTTTGCAGCGCTTCGTCCCGATTGGCTTTGGGCCGATGCCACGTAAGGGTTTTCTTGACCGGGTCGAATTCCAGATGTTTGAGTTTCCCCAGACGTAGTTCCCGGCCGAAGGATCGCCATAACGTATCGAGTTCGGCAAACAAAGCGTCGAGGGTGGTGTCGATTGGCTGGCGCAGCCAGGGAATATCCAGTTCCTTGAGCGCTTCAGCTTTCCGTTCCGTAGCAACCAATTCATCGGCAAAGAGCCGATGTTGCACACTGTCGTCGACATATATGTCTCCGACATCGAGACGCTTGCGTAATTGCCGATAGACCCAGAATTCGTAACGCTCACCCCGAAGGCTTACTGGATTGCCGTCCTGGTCGAAGTTCAGCAGATAAGCGTGCAGGCGTTTTCGAATCGTGTTCTCTGGAATTTCGTCGAGCGGTCTTTGTGCGAGCCGCTGTCGGCCGGCGAATATGCTCTGCATCCAACCCAGTGCCGCAAGCCAGGGACTGTTGGCGGAATTGCTGTCGTAATCGAGGGCCATGGTGAGCGGACGCACATTTTTCGTACAGCGGCCGACCTGTTTATCCACCGCCTGCCAGCGCAAATCCAACTGACTAACGGGTTTTTCGCACAGACGCCTGCCAACCATGAGTAGCTTTTCCCTTGGCATTATCTTGAAAGCCTGGCGCCGCACCTAACCGAAGGGTATGAGGTCTTCGAGGGTATCATCCACATACAGCAAGACCAGTCGACCTACCTGTGGCGCCTCTCTATCCTTTTCGGCTTTAGCTTGGGCGACCTGCTTTTGAGCGCTCTCCTTGGAGGCGTCTTCAAGTTGTTTCATGTGATAACCCAAGGCGTCGACCAGGTTGTCGGAAAGTTGCCGGTAGCGCTGCCAGGCGTAGCACAGCAAATACAGGTAGGTCCGACGTGGTTTGAGCCGGCGTAAGTCGTAGATCGTGTAATAGTTGGCGAGACTGGCGTAGCAGGCGATGTTTAATTGCGAGATGCCGAGGCTGGACAACAGAGCTTTCGCGATCACGTATAGTGGCGCCAGGGTGTCGCGCTTCTGACGTTCCAAAAACATTATGCGATAGCCGAAGTGTTTGGCGTCCTGTTGGATGGACGAGAGTTCGGAGAGCGTGTCCTCGCGAACGAGGAGCTTTTGAAGCGCGGTACGCGCCGCATCGTCCAGGGCAACATCGACCAGTCGCTCCAGGCGTTGTCGTTCGGTGGAGAGCGCATCGCCAATGATGTTTTGCAATGTGGTGTAGCCAGGCCGCACGATGCGTTTGCCGTTTAGAAAGACCATCAGTTCTGTCAGCAGGAACCTGGCCGTCACATCCGTTCTGGCCAAAAGCGTCGCTTTTTCCAGCAGCACGGGACGATCGCCGTCCGACCAAAGACGATAGGCAAACAAGAGGGCAATTTCTCTTCGCTGCGCATAGAATTCGTTGTCGCGCAGTCTCCGCCTGGCCGGCTCCCGTCCGGGAAAATGCCTCAGAAACAGAAACGCGATGTCCTCCTGCGGCACGTCTTCCAGAAAAAAGCGGAAGAAAGCCTGCTTTGCCTTAAAGTAGCCGAGTTGCAACAGGCAATAGAGTTGATCGGTAAGACCCCGGCGCTGGAACGCTATGGCACGTTCGGCTTCGGTCATGGCGAAAAATTCGGTGCGCTGGAAATCGTCGAAAGCGGGCAAGCCGTAAAGCGCGAGCTTCTCGGTTTCCGTAAGGGCGGTTAATCGCTTGCTACGGTCGCCGCGCATTAACTTCTTTCAGATGAATTGCCCAAATGCGCTTGACCTGACTTTCGCTGCACCCCGCCAGATTTGCAGTCCGCTTGATGGTCTGACCGGCTTCACGCAAAGCGACGATACGCTGGTGGGTCGTGATGTCGGGTATTCGTCCAGGGTACTTTCCAACTGCCTTGGCCAGTTGGACACCCTGACGTTGGCGCTCGCGGCGGGTTTCGTAGTCGTCGCGAGCCATTTGCAGCGCCAGCTTGAGCAGCAGCTCCTGCACTGACTCCAACACGATCTTGGCCATGCCATCAGCGCCGGCCGCAAAATCAGACAAATCGAGTACGCCCGGCACGGCAAGCTTTGCGCCCTTGGCGCGGATCGAGGCGACCAGTTGCTCGGCCTCGGCCAACGGCAGCCAACTGATGCGGTCGATCTTTTCGGCAACAACCACTTCGTCCTGTTGCAGATCGGCGATCATGCGCAGGAGTTCCGGTCGGTCGGCGCGAGCACCCGATGCCTTCTCTCGATAGACGCCGGCGATGTAGTAACCGGCAGCTTTTGTTCCCTGCTGGATGTCGGCCTGGCGGGCAAGGTCCTGTTCGTCGGTGCTCACTCGAAGGTAGATGCGGGCAACTTTCATGATCCTCTCCGGCCAAGATGGGTATACTCAACTTGGCTACTATAGACCACGTGGCCAAAAATTCCAAAACACAATGTAAGTTGGCCATATCTCTTTTGGCTATCCATTCTGGCCATTGTCAATTTCAAAAGCTTCATTGCAAAATTCATTTCTTTTTGTTGTCTGCATTTTTCCGCTTCTCGTTGCCTTTTCTGGTTGCCTCTTTTATTGCCGTTTCTCGTTGCCGTTTGATTTTGGCGTCTCGTAACTGCTATTTCCGTTTTATCGAAGATGCGAGAAAAGGGCGGTGGGTTGCCGAACTGAAGGAGAAAGAGATGAAGCCACAGATTGATGCTCTTGACGCTGAGACCATTCTGAGGGAAGCCATGGAATTGGCGAAAGCATATCGGTTGCCGCCCAATCTGACGGAGGCGGAACGCAGGGAGTTGGACATCTTAATTATATTGCTTGGTTTGAATCGACCCGAAAGAAATCTTACCGAGACCCCTTTTCTCACTGAGAAAGAGCGCGCTCAGCTCACGGAATACCTTGACGTAATGGGACCGAGGCTTACCCCGCGTGTCAACGCCATCGCGCGGGAGGCGCTGGCGCTTTCGGCAACATCCGGTGAAGGGCCCGAATACTTGAATTAGAAAGGAAGTAGAGATGCCTCAAGTACCCTATGATCCGGTTCAGCAGGTCATGCCCACCGGCAGGCTTGCCGGGCAGCAAATTCAAGCGAGTCCGGCGGATTTCGGCGCTCAGGTCGGGCAGACTCTTTCGCAGGGCTCAAATGAGCTGATGCAGCAGGCGGACCTGCGGCAACAGTTAAACAATGAAACCACAGTGAACGATACGATCAATAATAAGTTCTTCCCCGCTTTTCAGGATGCCTATCAGAAATATTACGCCCTGCAAGGCAAAGACGCTGTCGATCAACTCCCGGTATACCAGCAGCATATGCAAGATCTGAGGCAGCAATACCGTGAAAGCCTGGGAAATCAGATGCAGCAGCGATTGTTCGACCAGGAGGTGGACAGGCGCATCCAGTTTGAGATAGCCGGAATGAGTCGGTATAGAGATCAGCAAAATAAAATCTATCAGGCGCAGACTTTCCAAGGCACGATCAATCGGCTGATAAGCGCAGCGGCTGACAAGTGGAACGATCCGCAGGCGATCCAAAACGCAGTTCGGAGCATCGGCGAGGCCACATTCAATTTTTCTCGGCAGACGGGAGCAAGCCCCGAGTATTCCGATAATCAATTGTCGGGATATCTCAACAAGCTTTTTGGGACCGTCATCCAACGCCGACTGGCGGCAGGTGATGTGACCGGGGCGCAAAGGCTTTATGACGAAGGCTCAAATCGCGAGCTCATCACGGGTGAGGGCGCCGCCAAGCTGCAAGAACGGCTGAAGCCCTATCAGGAATCCCAGCAGGCAGCCAGCGCTTTCAGTGTGGCGACCGGAGGGCCGATCGCAACGAGGATTGCTCAGACGGCGCAGAGCGCCGGGGTCGATCCCGGCGTTGCGCTTGGCATTTGGAGCGCGGAGGGAGGGGTTACGAATCCCGAAACCAGAAATCCAAAGTCAAGCGCTACCGGAATTTTTCAATTCCTCGATTCGACCTGGGCGAATGCAGGCGGCGTCCCGGAGAACCGAATGGACGTAAACGAGCAGATATCAAAGGGCATTCAGTCCATTCGGCAGAATACGGATCAGCTTCGAAAAGACCTCGGGCGCTCGCCTCTTCCCTGGGAAATTTACCTCACCCATCAGCAGGGAGTAAAGGGCGCGGAAAGCCTCCTTCGTGCCGATCCAAACGCGAAGGCGGCCGACATCGTCGGCGAAAAAGCGGTAACACTGAATGGTGGAAGCACGGAAATTACGGCGGGGCAATTTCTGGCGACGGTCGCCGGCATGTACCGGATACATGCCGGGACCTACAACGCGGACGGGGTCCCGAGCGCGCAGAACTATCAGCGGAACTATGCTTCTGGACTTCAGGCGGTGACCGACCTTGCGGAAAAGGAACATCCGGAAGACCCTGCGGCGGTCGAGCGGTACAGGAATTATTATATCCAGCAGGCCGGACAGACGTTGGAAGCCGCCCGGATGACCGACCGGGCCAACAGGGAAACCCTGCGGCAGGGTCTGATCGGTCCGAACGGCGCCAAGTCATGGTCCGAATTCCTGTCCGATCCCAAACGCGCTCAGGCTTATACCGATTCTGTCCGAGAAGACCCGGGCCTGTCGGGCCGGGTTGACAGCGTAATCTCGGCCAATGCGTTAGGGACGTGGGACCCGCCTGCGAACGAAAGGACGAATGATCTGCGCGATGAACTGAGAGGAATGCAGACAACCGATCCAATACGTTTCTCAGCGCTCGACCTGGACAGGTTTTACGGCAGCATGCCCATTCAGGACTTGAATGATCTACTGCAGGCGCAAAAGTCAATCCGTTATCACGACACCCTGGTAGCTGAAAAGAATGCCGCACTTGTGCACGCCCTAAGGGTCGCCAGGCCCGATTTCATAGAAGCGGCAGGCCTGCCGGGATCTCCCTATCGCGGAGCGGATCCGGATTCCGAGTCGTCTGAAGCAGCCGCTGCCTACAATCTCTATGCGGGTCGTTTTGGCCGCGCCATAGACGCCTGGCGGCAAAACAACAGCGGAAAAATCCCAAGCGACGCCGACCTGAGGCAAATCGCCAGGGGCTTTCTGTTTACGGGGGATGCGGGCATGGTTAGGGCGGACGATACAAGCTCGGTGCAAGACAGGGGCGAGCAGGCCGACAACAATAACGGCGACTCGCTTGGCCGGTGGATAGCAGCCCGGCTTGAGGCGAGAGGGCTTCCGGCTACTAAGAGTAACATCGGCGAGATGAAAGCGCGGCTCTTGACGCAAGATCCTGATTTCATGAAGCGTTACGAGAGCGTGAATCTTATGGAGCCAACCCATGATGCAAAATAGCATCGTGTTCGATACGTCCGACCTGCCGGACCAAGAGGCGCCCGAATCGATTTCCGTGGTATTTGATACGAGCAATCTTCCCGATGTCGAACAAGGCTCGAATCCTATCGCAGCCCCCGCCGGTGCGATACCGACGCAGGACGCATCCGAGGTGGACCATGACTCCCCAGACCCAACTCCATCGGGTCACTTCCAGGATATGGCCGATCTTTTTTCCCTTGATGATACCACTCAGGTTCTGCAGCAATTATGGAATCGATCCCGGATGGACGCGCAAAGCAGATTCTCAGGCGCTATCCCGGTGTCGTAAGCGAGGAAGAAATGCATTCGATAGAGAATTTGCGTGGGATCCCGAACGAGATTAGCCCTGATCAATCCTAATCCTACGAAAGAACAGCTATTGAAGAAGGCTAGCGAGATTGATGCTAAATTCGGATCAGAGTTCAAACCGCCGAAAGGAGAGAATTGATGAACTATTTCTGCATTGAACCGGAAGTGGCGGGAGGATTAGGGCAAAATGTTGTGATGGACCGGAGTGTTCATCCACCTGTTGTTGATAAACTGCATTACGAATTCGATGGTTGGCTCGGCGATGTGCTGTTGGAGACTTTTCCGTGTTTCATTGTCACTGAAGGTGCGAGAAAGAGGCTGCAGTTGATTCATGCTACAGGCATTAAGTTCGATCAAGCGGAAGTCACCACTTCCGAACAATTTCGTGAACTCTATCCAGATCGAAAGCTTCCTAAATTTGCCTGGTTGAAAGTCGTGGGAACACCCGGACGGGATGACTTCGGCATAGGTCCGGACTTTAGGCTTGTAATTTCGGAGCGGGCACTTGAGGCATTGAAAGAACTGGGCATCTCCAATGCTGTTGTAACGCCATATGAAGTTGGGAAGTAGGCCAAAATTTCCTTTCTTTTTTGAATCAAATATTCATGTTCAGGGCGCAGCCGGCAGATTCTCGATCGGATCGTATTTGACGAGGGACCTTTCTGGCCTGCAACGCGAAGGCGAAGGTCTTATTCCTTTAAAGGTCATCCCACCCAGGAAATCTACTGAATTAGACTTCTGAAATTGACAGCGATCTTGCAGTAAGTAGCTGTTTTTAAAGGATTTCAAAAATTACGCGGTTTTGGGCTTAGAACCCCTTATGATCTCTCAAGGAGAATTTCTCTCCTTAATGATCGAAATGCAGATCGATCCGGCACAGGTCGCCCTGCTGAGATGCAGAGATTTTGTCAACGTAGCTGCGGACCATGAACCCGGCCAGGCAGGCGCCCGCACGCGGGTCTTCGAGAAGTTCCTGCTCGGCTGGCCTTACGGTGGGCAATTCGAGCATCTGCCCCCGGTATTGCGCGCGAACATCCAGGTTGAACTCGTCGAAACTCGCCTGCATTGTGATAGGTCCGTCCTGTCTTTCGTAACATGCGGCCGCCTCCACCAGTTCGTTCATGGCCGATGTTGCCCGCCAGATCACCTCTTTTCTCGCTCCCCAGGCCGCTCCGTTGTTTTCCATGAACCGGAAGATCTTTTCGGAGGAATCTACGCCGGGCTCGAATTCGAGGCTGTCGCGCCGGGTTATGCCGATTCGAACGATCAGGTTGAGCACTACGGCAAGGACGGTCGCGGCGGAAAGAGAGGAACTGAAAAAGGGTCTTACCCAGGGACTGATGTGACTGTAGAGTCCGGGGAAAACGTCGACGCTAAGACCAAACATCAGCGAAACAGCGATGACGAAAGTCTTTCGCGTGTCGATCATCCGCGAGGTGATTATTTGAACCCCCGAGATCACCATGAAGGAGACCATGAACACCAGCGCGCCGCCCATGACCGGTTTTGGCATTACGGCAAACAGGGCGGTCAGTTTGGGAAAAAAAGCCAGGGCGATGTACATGGCGCCGGTGAAAAAAGCAACAGTGCGGCTGGTTACCCCGGTCGCAACAGAGAGGCCCACGCTGCTGGCATATAGTGACTGCCCCATGCCCCCCAGCGCTCCCCCCAGGACTGAGGCCAACCCGTCGGCAAATGTCCCTTTGCCGATATTGTCGAGGTCCGGACGCTTCCACTCGGCGTCGTTAATTTTCTGGCACATGGTGATCGTTGCCACCGACTTAAGAGTGGATGCCAGGGTAGCGACAACTATCGGTATAAGGACGCTGAAGCTGAAAGACCAGTGTATATAGGAGATGTTGGGGATTGAAAGCAGGGGGGAACCTCTTATTTCGAGGATGTCCGCCTGTCTGACAATACCGAAAAGAAAGGCCGCCGCATATCCAGCCGTTATTCCGATGACTACGGAGAAAAGCTTGAGCTTGCCCCGGCTCCAGATGTTAGTGCCGACCATGGAACATAGAGTTATCAGGGCGACAGCGACATCGGCGCCTTTGACGGGGGCGCGCGGACTTTTTACACCGAAAAAATAAAGCACCATCAACGGAACCAGATTCAGACCCACCATGGTCAGCACCGTCCCGGCCACTTCCGGAGGGAAAAGCACCCTCAGCCGGTGCATCACTCTGGAAAGAAGGCACTCCAGGGTCCCGGAGACCGTAGTCATGCCCAAAATCAACGGAACGCCTCCAACGGCGCCGGCCTGGATCGAACTCGAGATAAAGGTCGGGTCTATGCCCTCCGCGCAAAGGTAGCCGCTGCCGAAAGGACCCTTGCCCAGCGCCTGCAAAATAGTGGCGAGACCCCCGGCGATCATGGACATGGATACGACGTTCTGGATTAAATCCGGGCTGCCTCCCACCTGCCTCATGATCATGGTGGCTATCATCAGGCCGCCGGCAAGAAAAAAGATATGCTGGATCCCGAGGAGCAGGTTGACTCCCACCGGTGGTATTTCATCGACGCCATAGAGCAGATCGGCGGGCTTTTTAGGCATCTTTCCCCCTCAGTTTGCGAGAACCCGATTTTGTCGAGCGAACTCGTTTCAGCCGATGTTCTATTTCAAAGGACGATTTCCGTTGAGGATAGTTCGAACGTAAATGAGCTGCCTATCTCTATAATGATGTATTCTGAAACGTGCAAGACTTTATGTGACTTCAGCCGTGTTGCTTTGTCGTGAGCGATGATGTATAGACTGGAAGTCCGCTCACTGCGGTATTCGAGAGTATGGATAAGCCTCAAGAGGACGCATGAACAACAAGAATTTCCCTTAAAAGCCGGGATCAGGTCGTCTAATTCCACAAACCGATGGAGACCGGAGACGGGAGCATAACAGTATGCAGCCACGCCGGCGCGGCCCTTCGTGCGCCTTATTAGTCATGCTTCTTCTGGTCGCCGCCGTTTTTCCCGCCAAGGCGGCCGAGCTTCCCTCTGCGCAGGGTCTAAGGCGGGTGTCCTTCATCCCGCAATGGACGCCCCAGGCGCAGTTCGCAGGCTATTATGTCGCTTTCCAGAAAGGTTTTTACGCAGCTCGCGGTCTGGATGTGAAAATCCTTGTAGGCGGGCCGACAAAGCCTTCGGCTCAGTGGCTCGAGAAAGGCAGGGCCGATTTTGCTACGATGTTCCTTTCAACCGCAATCGTCGAGCGCGCGAAAGGAATCAAGCTGGTCAACATAGGCCAGATCGTGGCAAGGTCCTCGCAAGTGCTGATTGCGAAAAAATCGAGCGGGATCGAGAGCATCGAGGATATGAACGGAAAGAAAGTCGGGCTTTGGGGGGGGGGACTGAGCATAATGCCCATGGCCCTTTTCAAAGCCTATGGCGTGCACGTCGTCGTGGTCCCGCAATCATGGTCGGTCAATCTTTTTCTGCGCGGCGGGGTGGATGTGGTTTCGGCTATGATGTACAACGAGTATCATGCCATTTTTCAGGCGGGAGTCGATCCTGACCAGTTGGTGGTTTTCCATCTTGCCGGCCCCCTCGGGTTCGATGTCCCCGAAGATGGAATTTACTGCATGGAAAGCACGTTCAAGAAACACCCCGAAACCTGCCGCCGTTTCGTTGAAGCTTCCATCCAGGGATGGAGATATGCTTTCGCTCATCCCGAGGAGGCGCTCGATATCGTCATGAAATATGTAAACGAGGCCCATATAGCCACGAATCGGGAGCAGCAAAAATGGATGCTCGAACATATGCGCAAGATCATCGGCCTCCCTCCGCCCGGAGGGAGGCCGTATCGAGTAAAGGAAAGCGACTACACTTCGATCTGTGGTGAACTGAGGACCGACGGACTTATCCAACGTATTCCGTCCTATTCGAGCCTGTTCAGGAATTGTGCTGCTGTCCATGAAAAGTAGAGGCATCGCGTTTAAACTTGTAATACTTACGCTCTCAGGCACGATGGCCGTTTTTGTGGCCGCCTTCGCCTATGTCTATTTTTCCTCCAAAGCGTCCATGATGCGCTATGTCAAAATGAACGCCCGCAATGCAACGCATGCCGCAGCATATCAAATCCAATCGGTGTTGCGGGGCGTTGAAAAAGTTCCTCTCAATTATGCCGCCCTTTTGACCTCGGGCGATTACAAGGCGGCGGACCTGACCAATCTGCCGGAACAGATGGTTTCGACAAATCCCGAAATTTTCGGAGCGGCGATCGCATTCGAGCCCGGAGCTATAGCGCCCGGAAGCCTCTATTTTGCGCCTTACTGTTACAGGGAAAAAAACGGTCTCCTGAAAAACGTCATGCTCGGCAACAAGTTTTACGATTATTTTACCATGGACTGGTACCAGATTCCCAAAGAACTCAACCGCGCGGCATGGACGGAACCCTATTTCGACCAGGGCGGGGGAAACCAGATAATGACGACTTTTTCGGTTCCCTTTTACAAAGTGCTGAACGGCAAAAAAGAGTTCCAGGGCGTGGTGACCGCAGATGTGGCTCTGCATTGGCTCCAAAAAATCGTCTCGGACACCAGGGTGTACAAGTCCGGCTACTCATTTCTTATTTCCCGTAACGGTGTGTTCGTTACTAATCCGGACAGCCGTCTTATCATGACTAATTCCATATTCAGCATTGCAGAGGGAAAGCACAGCGAACTGCTTCGCCGGATCGGACAGAAGATGATCGCAGGCGAGGAGGGATTTGTGGCGCTGCCAAAGGGCCTTCTATATCCGGGCAAGTGCTGGCTTTATTATACTCCGGTTCCTTTGATCGGATGGTCTATCGGGATCGTCACTCCTGAAGGCGCGCTACTGGGGGAC
>JAJYTC010000065.1 GCA_021793275.1 Deltaproteobacteria bacterium
AGATCCACAGCGAGTTGGATCAGGCGGCGGCGATGATGCAACCTTCGTTTGACAAGGCAAGGGAAATCCTGATTTCAGGCGGGGTGGACACGGCCAGGATTCATCAGAAGATCGCGCGCGGGGTCAGCAACCCGGCCCATGCTATTGTGCAGGAAGCTGAAGATGGCGCATGCGACACCATCATCGTCGGCAGAAGAGGTCTTTCGAAACTCGAGGAATTCACAATAGGACGTGTCGGCGGAAGGGTGGTCCAAATGGCGAAAAACAGGACCGTCTGGGTAGTCTGTTGATTTTTCTCTAAGGACCCCGGGCGGAAAAAAAGTAAAAAGACAACAGTAAAAAGGCAGAAGTAAACAGTTGGATCATCAGCCTTTTTACTTTTGCCTTCTATTCGCACGGGGTTTGATATGAGCGAACCAAGGTCGATATCCGGCACCAGAGAAAAGCGCTACTATGCATCTTTGACCAGAAACATGCTCCTGATCATAATGCTGGTCTCCTTTACCCCGCTTGTGCTCATAGCCGGGGTGATCGGCTACTACTTTGAGACCTCTTACCGGCACAAGGTCATTCAGAACCTCCACCAACTGGTTGAAAAGCATCAGCAGCATATAAATTCGTTTCTCAACGAAAAGCTCTCGGATATAGAATTTCTTGCCGATTCCTACTCATACGACCAATTGATCGATCAAGACTTTCTCAAGGAAAAGTTGGCCATTCTTCAAAATACCTACGGGGGCGTTTTTGTCGATCTGGGAGTAGTAAACTCGGCAGGGATACAGATTTCATACGCCGGCAAGTTTCAACTCCTCCACGCCGACTACTCCGGGGCCAAATGGTTCCGGAAGGCTATGAAGAGTAATTATTACCTGAGTGACGTCTTCCTTGGTCTTCGCCGAAAGCCGCACTTTATTATCTGCGTAAAAAAGAGGCTGGGAAACCGGGAATGGCTCCTCAGGGCGACGATAGACTTCGCCTCTTTCAATTCGGTGGTCGAGGAGGTGCGTATGGGGAAAACGGGATCGGCCTACATAGTAAACAACGAAGGCGAGCTTCAGTCGCGCTCCCGCACCAAACCGATAAGCAGTATTGTGGGATTGCTGAAAATGACTTCAAGGAGCTGGGGAGAAGGCGGTGGGAGCGCTCAAACCGACGGTTTGCGTGCGCCTGAAGTCAACTTGATCACGGAGGGCAAGCCGGTGACCGGAATAGTCAGGAGCGGCAAAAGGAATTTCATTTTCATCCTTATGCCCCTCAAGTTTGGCGAATGGACGCTCGTCTATCAGCAGGACCGCAGCGACGCCTTTTCCGAAATAAACCGGGCGAGGACCATCGCTCTCACCATCTTTTTCCCCGGATGCATGGCGATTGCGCTGGTGACCCTTTTCGTTTCGCGCAAAATGGTTCACAAAATCGAAAAGGCCGACCGGGAAAAGGAGCTGATGAACAGGCAGGTGATAGAAGCGGGTAAGCTGGCTTCAATCGGAGAACTTGCAGCGGGAGTGGCCCATGAGATCAACAATCCCGTCGCCATTATGGTCGAGGAGGCAGGGTGGATGGAAGACCTGCTGGAGGAGGAGGAACTCAGGAATTGCCCGAACGTAGATGAGCTCAGGCGCTGCCTCAGGCAGATAAGCATTCAGGGGGGGCGCTGCAAAGAGATAACCCACAAGCTGCTCAGTTTTGCGCGCAAGACGGACCCGGTTGTCCGCCAGATTCAGATCAACGATATAATTGAAGAAATATTGGGCATTTGCGAGCAGCGTTCAAAAAACAGCAACATCCTGATCAAGACCGACTTGAACCGGGAGCTGCCGCTGATTTCCGCCTCACCTACTGAAATGCAGCAGGTTTTTATTAACCTGATCAATAATGCGATAGACGCGATCGGGGAGGGCGGAATGATCGAAATCCGAAGCAGGATGGAAGAGGGTGGTGCGGTAGTTGACATTGCCGATAGCGGGCAGGGAATAGCCGGCGATGTTTTGGAGCGCATATTCGATCCCTTTTTTACCACCAAGCCGGTGGGCAAAGGCACCGGATTGGGACTTTCCATCTGCTATGGAATCGTAAAAAAACTGGGCGGGGACATCACGGTCGACAGTAAGGCAGGGATCGGCACGACTTTTCATGTGCATATTCCGATTTCTATAAAATTGGGTTAGACTGAATTGGGGCTGTTTCCATTTCGACAGGGACCAGGGGCGGGTTCGCCCTTCGGGAGAGCGGCTAAAACATGAAATCGGACCGGCAAAAGAGGAAAACAATCGACCAGTTGAATATGTTCGAAAACCGGGGGGGCGAGGGCGAACTCGGGGCTCAGGCGCCGCTGGCCGAACGAATGCGCCCGCGGGACCTGGGTGAATTTATCGGCCAAGCGCATTTGCTCGGACCGGGAAGAATACTCGACCGTTTACTGCAGCACCGCCGGTTCCACTCCCTCATCCTGTGGGGACCTCCGGGGTGCGGCAAAACAACCCTGGCAAAAATCATCGCGGAAAAGACCGAAAGCCACATCATTTCGCTGTCGGCGGTAATGGCGGGCGCCCGGGAAATAAGGGCCGCCGTGGAGGAGGCAAGGGAAGTTTTCGCAAAAAGAAAAATGAGAACGTGGCTGCTCATGGACGAAATTCACAGGCTGAACAAGGCCCAGCAGGACACGCTTTTGCCTCACGTCGAAGACGGAACTCTTCTTCTTCTGGGCGCCACCACGGAGAATCCGTCCTTTGAGATCATACGACCGTTATTGTCGCGCGCCAGGGTTGCCGTTTTGGAACCGCTCGAAGAGGCCGATCTAAAGAAGATAATCGTGCGCGCTCTAAGCGATAAGGAAAAGGGGCTGGGCAGGTTTCCGGCCCGGCTTGCCGGGGACGCGGTCGATTATCTGATCGCAGGCTCGGGCGGGGATGCGCGAGTCATTTTGAACGCCCTGGAGATCGGGGTCCTGACCACCGCGCCGGATACCGACGGTGTGCGAAATGTGGATCTGGAAACGGCGAAAGAAGCACTGCTGCGCAAATCGGTGCATTATGACAAGGCGGGTGAGGAGCACTTCAACCTCATTTCGGCGCTCCACAAGAGCGTCAGGGGAAGCGATCCGGATGCCTCCCTCTACTGGCTGGCGCGGATGCTCGATGCCGGCGAGGACCCGCTATACATTGCGAGGCGTATTATAAGAATGGCATGCGAAGACATTGGACTTGCCGATCCGGCGGGTCTTGTTCAGGCTGTAAACGCTTTCCATGCCTATCATTTCCTGGGCAGTCCCGAAGGTGAGCTTGCCCTTGCACAGGCCGTCGTGTATCTTTGCCTTGCGCCCAAGAGCAACTCGCTTTACACAGCCATGGGCCGCGCCAGGGAAACAGCGGGCAACAGTGGAGCTTTGCGAGTGCCCCTGCACCTGCGCAACGCGCCGACCGAACTCATGAAAAAACTGGGTTACGGGAAAAAATATAAATATGCCCACGATTTTGAAGACGGATGGCTTCCCGAAGTCTACCTGCCCGGAGAATTGGCGGGCACGCTTTTCTATGAGCCCAAAGCCGGGTGGGAAGCCGGATTCAAAGACCGGCTCAATCAAAGGAGGGCCAAGGTGAGGGAACTGCCGAACGGAGAAAGAGGCCCTGGAAAATGAGAGCGATTGAGACCGAAGAACAGGTTTTGGAAAGTGTCAAACCCTTTAAGCTGGTCAAGTATCTCGCCATTTCCAGTCTAGTGGTGATCCTGGCCTGCACCATCGTCTTGTCGGGGTTTATCTCGCAAAAAGCCAAGGAACTCCTGCTTGAAAAAAGCGAACAATATGCGCTGCTTGTGGCCGAAAACCTGAACCACCAGGTATTTTACCTGTTTACTCTGCCAACGCTGATCACCGAAGGGGCAATCCGGTTGAGCGACCCCATCCAGCATGACAGACTGGACATGGTCGTAAAAAATACGATCCACGGGCTCTCCGTCAAGAGTGTGAACATCTACGACAAAAATGAGATACTTGTCTACAGCACGGGCAAGGGAAAGATAGGCAGCAAGGGCCATATTGGAGCACCTTTTCAATCCGCTTTGAATGAACAACCTGTTTCGGTGCTCTCTCCGGGAGGGAACAGTTTTTTCGGGTTCGGGCTGAAAGGCGGAAAACTGATGCTTGTCACCTACTTGCCTATGTGGGTGGAAAGACCTCTTAGTTGGAAAAAGGGGAGGGTGCTCGGCGTTTTCGAAATCACGCAGGACATAACACGGGACTACAAAACCATAAGGCGGTTCCAGTGGATAGTGGCGTTAAGTTTTCTTTTGTTTGTCGGTATTTTGTTCTCGACAATCCTGTTCATTGCCAGGCGCGCCGAACGAATCATCACGGCCAGAAACCTCGAGAAGCACAAACTTGAAGAGAAACTCAATCAGTCGGAGCGACTCGCTTCTCTGGGCGAAATGATTGCAGGCGTGTCCCATGAAATTCGTAATCCACTGGGAATCATAAGGAGTACCGCAGAGTTGCTCGATTCCCGCGTGGAGGGCGACAGGCTGAAAAGATTTTCTTCGATCATTGTCGAAGAATCTACGCGTTTGAACGACATCCTGACCGAATTTCTCGATTTCGCCAGGCCACAGACCATTCGACCCGTCACATGCAGGATCGAGGACATTCTGGACAGAAATCTTTTCATTTTGGAGGCCGAATGCCAAAGGTTGAGAATAAGTGTCCAAAAGCGCTATCAAACCGGGGACTATTGTCTTGAGGCCGACCAGGATATGCTCTACCGCGCCTTTGTCAACATCTTCGCCAACGCGATACAGGCGATGCCTGAGGGAGGAGAGCTGACCGTACAGACTTCGATTCCCAACGGCAGGAATGGCGCCTCTCTTGTGGAGATCCGGGTGCAGGACACCGGCTGCGGCATTCCCAAGGAGGCGCTCAAGAAAATTTTCAATCCATTTTTCACCACCCGCGAAAACGGAACGGGACTGGGCCTTGCGATAGTAAGGAGCATTGTCGATAACCACAGCGGGGAAATTGAAGTCGTGAGCAAGGAAGGGGAGGGCGCCGCCATCATTATCCGGCTCCCGCTTACTCAACCCGAATACGAACTGGAAAGGGAAGCCTCGCAATAGAATGAACACGGTCCTCATCGTCGATGACGAAAGGAATTATCTGCTGGTGCTCGAGGAGCTGCTCTCGGAAGAGGGCTACCAGGTCATAACCGCCGAAGGCGGGCGGCGCGGCCTCGAGTGTATCGAGGAAAACGACTGCGACGTTGTTATTACGGATATGAAAATGCCCGGAATGGACGGCATGGAGTTCATGGAACGTGTTAAAGTTCGTCTGCCCGATATTCCTGTCATTATGATGACGGCTTTTGGCAGTGTCGAGAAGGCCGTGGAGGCGATGCGAAAAGGCGCTTTCGACTATATCCTCAAGCCTTTCAAAAATGAGGAATTAAAGCTTACTATAATCAAGGCCATAGATCATTATGACCTTGTCAGGCAGAACCGCCAAATGGCCCGCGAGCTGCAAGGCAAGTATCATTTCGGCAATATAGTGGGCAAAAGCGCACCAATGCAGCGCATATTCGAACTGATAGAAAAGGTGGCGCCTACCAAGGCAACCGTGCTGATAACCGGTGACTCGGGCACCGGCAAGGAGTTGATCGCCAGGGCCATTCACTACAACAGCCCGCGAAAAGACCGGCCCTTCATATCGGTAAACTGCGGAGCTTTACCGGAATCCCTGCTGGAAAGCGAGCTTTTCGGCCATGAAAAGGGTGCTTTCAGCGGCGCGGTGAGCCAGCGGAAGGGCAGGTTCGAACTCGCCCATGAAGGCACCCTTTTTCTAGACGAAATAAGTGAAATGTCTCCTCCGCTCCAGGTTAAGCTGCTGCGCATACTGCAGGAAATGGAGTTCGAAAGGGTAGGGGGCAGCCATACTCTCAAAGTGGACGTCCGGGTGGTAGCGGCCTCGAACCGGAACCTGAAAGACGAGGCGGCTAACGGAAGGTTCCGAAGCGATCTCTATTATCGCTTGAATGTAGTGCATGTTCGGCTGCCGTCGCTGCGCGAGAGAAAAGACGATCTGCCTCTGCTGGTGAATCATTTCCTCGCCAAATACGCAAAGGAAGCCCAGCGGGAATCGATCTCCATTTCATCGGGCGCGATGAAGTGCATTCTCGATTACCATTGGCCGGGGAACGTGCGGGAGCTGGAAAACGCGATCGAAAGGGCCATTATTCTTTCAAACGGAAAGGAAATCGAGGTCAAAGACCTGCCTCACGAAGTAAGGGACTTCAGCATAGCGCCTGCAACCGAGGAGGAAAGGAAACAACCCCGCGAGGTTGAAACCTTCATTCCCGAACTGAGCGCTGGTGACCGCGTGCCCGATTCAGGGATGAAAGTTAGGCAGATGCGGGCGATGGAATTCATAAAAACCAACGGGTTCATCACCAACAAGTATTATTCGCGACTTGCCGAGGTTTCCGAGCGCCAGGCCCTGCGGGAACTGAGCGAACTGGTGGAGTCGGGCAGGCTGCTAAGGATTGGAAAGGGCAGGGCTTGCCGCTATGTGCTGAGCTAATAGAGCTCGGCACAAGTCCCAAGCCTTTTGCAAAGACCTCTCAGGACGCCTTTCATGGGGCTTGCTCCCGCGTGGTCGGGTTCTTTCAAAACCGATGCGTGTTCTTGTCGATCTCCAGGCGCGCAAGCTCGTCGCAGCGCTCGTTTTCCGGGTGTCCGGAATGTCCCCGCACCCATATCCATTCGATTCGGTGCTTTTGCGCAAGATTGTCCAGGGCCTCCCAAAGCTCGCGGTTTTTAACGGGCTGCCTGTCGGTGGTCATCCAGCCTTTACGCTTCCATCCATGAATCCAGCCGGTAATCCCGTTTTTCAGATACTGCGAGTCGACGTGGGCCTTCACACTGCATGGTTCTTTCAACATCCGCAGGGCCTCGATCACCGCCCTCATTTCCATCTTGTTATTGGTCGTATGCCTCTCGAAGCCCGAAATGACCTTCTCGGTCCCCTTGAAGCGCAAGATTGCGGCCCATCCGCCGGGCCCGGGGTTGCCCCTGCAGGCGCCGTCGCTATAGATTTCAACGATTTTGACGGAGCCGCGCCCGGCATTTTCAGGGCTATCAGCCATATTATATTTTGAGTCGGATATTTGCACGTGAGTCACTAATATTTCTTAAAAGGAGAAAGCCTTCGACGAACAAAACGCTCTATCGAAGTGGACGATAAATCACCGATAATTGCAAGCAGCCGGCTGAGCGGGACCTCCGCACGGGCCATAGCATCATGGCCCCCCGCGCAACCGATCGATCCGAATGCCCGCCTGATGAGCCTGCCTGCGTCCTTGCGATGCCCGTCGTTTCGGACAATTATAATAAGATTGCCTTGATAGACACCCGACACGATGCTCCAGTTAATGTCATGGATTTTCAGCAGGAACTCGGCCACCTCGACCAGGATATCCGATGAGGGGACCTCGTCAAGGTAAGCGAAAATGCGGTCCTTTACAACGTGTTTTCTGCTGAAAGCCTTATGGAAAAACTTTGTGTCGCTTAGTGAGAGGTCGGAAATCTCGATTTTTCTTAGAATATTGTGGTCTGCAAATTCGAACAGGTACCTGAAAGCATCGATATCTTCGACTAAAGTGTGGCGTTCGAAGTTGCGCGTATCCGTTTTTATTCCATAAAGGAGAGCGGTGGCGATGGTTTGAGAAGGCTGGACGCCGGCTGCTCTAAGATATTGGGTCATTATGGTGGAAGTGGCCCCGTAATCGGGGCGAACATCAGAGAAGGCGGCCTCGATGCTTCTGTTTTGCGGATGATGGTCAATAACCGCCGTGTAATGAAATCGGCTGAAAAAGTCGTTATGTGAGGGCTGGGCGTCCACGAGCACAAATTTATCGGCCTTGATCGTATCGGCGCTTTCCAAAAGAACCAATGGAAGGCGGAGCAGCCGCGCCATTGTCAGATTGTTAAGTCTCCTTATCTGTCTTATGATCCCGATGGAGACGGAAGCCACCTTATGCCAAAGGAGTCTTTTGAGGGCGAGTGCAGAGCCG
Organism: Deltaproteobacteria bacterium; assembly: GCA_021793275.1. GTDB lineage: Bacteria > Desulfobacterota > Syntrophobacteria > Syntrophobacterales > Syntrophobacteraceae > SbD1. The sequence continues at coordinate 8,052 of JAJYTC010000065.1, forward strand.
ATGGCGTCCGGGTCCGGGTCGATGGTAATCAGTACTGAATCTTTGGAGCCAAAGCATGAATAGAGAGCATCGAGCTGGGGTTCCCAGGTCCATGTCTTGAGGGCGTGAATTTGTGGTGAAGGTTCAATGTGGTTCATAGCATGAGAAATATATCCGGAAGCAGTCAACGAAAAAAGGGCGGTCTTTGTTGACCACCCTGAATTCCGGTTAGAGCGGGAAACGGGATTTGAACCCGCGACTTCAACCTTGGCAAGGTTGCACTCTACCACTGAGTTATTCCCGCGATCGAATTCGGTATAATTAGTAGAAAATATTTAGCAGGTCAAGAGAAAAAGAGAGCCGGCGAGTCAGATACCACCGGCAGATCCGGTGGTCTGGCAGACCATGAAGGGCTCACAAGGGAGGTTTCTCATAAGAGTGCTTTTGTGAGCCGAAGGCGTCCGAAATAGCTGGATTCCGGCCCAAAGACGCTGCCGGAATGACGGCACGAGGGTTCGTCGTTCTCGTGGGGCTTTAAACGGTGCGCAGAGCAAAGCACTCGTAGATTCCCGGAACAGTCAAGCTCTAGTGTCGTGTCCCGTAAATTATATGATATTTCAAAGCTAGGCGGTGGGCACGAAAATCCGTGCCCACCCTACAAACTCAGAGCGGCGCTGGCGGTACCGGGAAGCTTCTCATTGCCAGCTGGGGCTTGTGAGACGTCGTCAAGAGCGTCAGCGCCCGCAAAGGCCGTCTCTGAAGGGCCCAATCCCTTGTTGACTGACGCCGTGGACCCCGGCTTAAAACTGCCGGGGTGACGAACTTGACCCTGAGCAGGCATAAGTTTGATTCTCGTTCAGACCGCGTCCGAGGATGTGGCGGCGGCGCTGGCTTTCGACCCGGCTCCCGGCTCAGAAGCCCCGCCGGGATAACGTAGCGCCGCAATGAGGGCGGGAGGGTTGGTCGTTCTCATGGAGGTTAAGCGACCCGTGGGACAAAACATGCGTAGGTCACGTCTTGGGAAAGGTGTGGGAGGACCGGTCGGGGTGGTGCCGCAGGCCGGAGGTTTGGCCGTTCGGTTACGACCGATAATATATATTATGTAAACCTGGCCGAAACCGGCAGGTTTACATAATATGGGCGCATCGCAAATATGGGCGCGTTCCACTACGCAGGGTTAGTATGGGCGGGCGATAAGCGGCAGGGTTACTATGGGCGAGTAACAGGCGGGAACCTCGCCACGGCGAAGAGATGATCGGCGCCCTCTCCATCGATACGCCGGGAACATGGGCGGTGTTTCTTTCAACTTATCGAATCCCTTTGCCGATTGAACTATTCGGAAGATGTCTTATAATCAAAGCACCCTTTAATCCCAGAGCGAATATGCTGAAACATCAACCAGGGACACTTGCCAAGACCCTTGATTTCATCGGCAGGCACTCTCCCGGAGAATACGGGCTTTTTTGGGATCCTGACGGCACTATGCCCTGGAAGGAATTCTACTGGGCGCTCCAGGAGGATTCTTCGCTGCGATTTGTGCGCGAAGCCACCATCCGCGAACTGACGCTTCTGGGCGTCGAACTTCCTTTCCTGCTCGACGGCAGCCTGCTTCGCCTTCGGGCGGAAGCAGGCCCGGCCGTTTATTTACCCGCTTCAGACGTTCCCAAAAGGCTCTATTTCGGTTTGAGACCCAAACATTTGGCTTCTGCCCGGGAAAACGGTCTTAGACCGACCCGGCGCCGGTTCGTGCCTCTTTGCGAGGAAAAGGAACTTGCTTTACGGATCGCAAAAAGGACAGAACAGTCCCCCCTCCTGATCGAAATTCTTGCCGAGGAAGCCGGACGAAGCGGGCTTTCCGTTCTTGCCGCCGGACCTCATCTATACCTTGTCGAGTCGGTTCCGGCAAAGTTTATCATCTTTCCCAAAATCCGGCAGGACCTGGCCGAAAAACTTGCCCAGCCTGCCCTGAAGCCCAAATCGTCCCCATCCCCTCCCGTCGCTCCCGGTTCCTTTATCGTTCAACCTCATCATCTTGGAATACCGGGCGCAGTAAAACCCGGCGCAAAAGGATCGAACAAGGAGGCCAAAGGAGGATGGAAAAGGACGGGTCGCAAAGAAAGACATAAAAGAGATGTCTGATATTGAATGCAGGATCAGCCAAACGGGATCTCGCCTCTACGATTTGATGGAGGGCGAAGCAGAGTCGATTTTAAGCAGGGACTACTGGGCGGGTAAACTTTTCCACTGGTGCATGAACAATGAAGCGTTCAAAGTTCAGATGTTTCGCTTCATCGACGTATTCCCCTGCCTTGTGGACTCAAATGAGGTAGTAAGCCACCTGCAGCAGTATTTTGCGGACCCCGAACTCAATTTCCCGTCCGCTGTCAACTGGGGCATCAAATATGTCGCCCCGTCCTGGATGACTTCCAGGATCATTGCCCGGGCCATTGGCAGAAATATCAGAAAAGTGGCCGCCCAGTTCATTGCCGGGTCCTCGCCTCAAGACGCCCTTCCGGCGATCGAGGAGCTGCGTTCCTCGGGATTTGCCTTCTCGATAGATCTTCTCGGTGAGGCGGTAGTATCTGAAAAGGAAGCCGAAGATTATCTGGAGCGCTATCTTCAGTTGTTCGACTTTTTGGATGGCGTCCAAAAAAAACTTCCGGCGCTCAGCGCCGATTCCGGACAGCCATCGGAATCTGAATCCGTGTCCGGCGCCGAGCGGTCGATGGACTGGCATCATTCCCCCAGGCTGAACGTTTCGATCAAGACCTCCGCAATGTACTCACAGATGAGCGCGTGCGCTTTCGAACACTCGATGGAAAAGGCAAAGGAGCGTCTGCGCCCTATTCTCCGCAGAGCCATGAAGGCCGACGCTTTCATCCATTTCGACATGGAACATCATGAGATAAAGAACCTGACGCTCGCCCTCTATCGAAGTCTTATGGAAGAGGCCGAATTCCGCTGGTATCCGCACACCGGGATCGTTATCCAGGCCTATCTGCGCGAGAGCCAAAGCGACCTCGAGCAGATGATCCGATGGGCGGAGGGTGGTGATTTCCGGTTTACTGTCCGGCTTGTCAAAGGGGCTTACTGGGACCAGGAAGTGATCGGTTCGAAGCAAAAGAACTGGCCTGTGCCGGTATTTACGGACAAGGCCGAAACGGACGCCAATTTCGAGCGGCTGGCCGGGATTATTCTCGCGAACAGGAGCCACATAAAGCTTGCGTGCGCCTCTCACAATATCCGGTCAATCTCGGCGGTGGCCGAGACGGCAAAGGAACTGGGCGCAACGGATGAGCACGTCGAATTCCAGCTCCTCTACGGCATGGGGCGGCCCGTTCGAAACGCTCTTCGCAAGGCCGGTCTTCACGTGCGGGTTTATTGCCCCGTGGGCGAGATGCTCCAGGGGATGAGCTACCTCGTTAGAAGACTGCTGGAAAACACCGCGAACCAGTCCTTCCTGAGGCAGGCCTTTTCCGAGGGGCTTTCACGGGACGAACTGTTGAAAAACCCGGCGGACAAGCTGGTGAGGGCGACGGGCGGGGACGCAAAACGGGATGAAAACTCCAAGCGCCCTTTTGCGAATGAGCCCGTTTTCGATTGGTCGCGCCGCGAGTATCGCGAGCGGTTTGCAGGTGCGCTCAAGAAGGTGCGCGAGAGTTTTCCGATAAAGGCCCCCTTGCAAATAGGCGGGAAAAAGATCCAAACTGCCTTGCGCTTTGTGTCTTCCAACCCGGACCGCAATGATGAAACGGTAGGGATAATATCTTCGGCCGGCATCGAAGAAGCCCGATCTGCAATTGCGGCTGCAAAATCCGCTTTCCCTGCGTGGCGGGACATCCCGGCGGAGAAAAGGGCCGATTACCTGTTCAAGGCGGCTGCCTGCGCCCGGCGCAGGCGATTCGAGCTTGCCGCCCTTCAGGTCCTCGAGGTCGGCAAGTCCTGGAGTGAATCTGATGCGGATATCTGCGAAGCAATCGATTACCTCGAATACTACGGCCGGGAAATGCACCGGTACGGCAGCCCGCGCGAGATGGGCCGCACGCCGGGTGAAACGAGCCGGCTGCTCTATGAGCCGCGTGGGGTATCGGTTGTTATCGCTCCCTGGAATTTCCCGCTGGCCATTTCGACCGGCATGAGCTCGGCTGCGATCGTAGCGGGCAATACGGTGGTCTATAAGCCTGCATCTCAGTCACCGGTCACCGGATACATGCTGAACAGCATCTTCGAGGAAGCGGGCCTTCCGCCCGGGGTTTTCAATTTTCTTCCCGGGCCCGGCGGCGAGATAGGAGACGTGCTTGTCCGACATCCGGATGTGGCTTTGATCGCCTTTACCGGCAGCAGGGAGGTCGGTACCGATATTATTTCAAAGGCTCATCGATTCACGCCGCAATCGACGTGCGTCAAGAATGTCGTTCTCGAAATGGGGGGTAAAAACGCGATTATCATAGATTCCGACGCCGATCTGGATGAGGCCGTAGTCTATGTCCTGCGATCCGCTTTCGGATACCAGGGGCAGAAATGTTCAGCCTGTTCTCGGCTGATAGTGCACGAGAAGATATACGACCGGTTTATGGAAAGGCTCGAAGCAGCGGCGCGGAGCATCAACACAGGGCCGGTGGAATTTCCGGAAAACTTTTTGGGCGCCGTGATAGACGAGGCTGCGCGCGAGAAGATATCGAAATATATTGAAATGGGAAAAAAGGCCGGATACCCTCTGTTCGAACGTAAAATCCAATTGGATAACGGCTGTTTCGTTCCTTTGTGCATTTTTAAAAACGTTGCTCCCGAGCACCCGCTGGCACAGGAGGAGATTTTCGGGCCTGTGCTTGCGGTATTAAAAGTGCGGGATTTTGATGAAGCGCTTCGCGTGGCGAATGGAACTCGATACGCATTGACCGGCGGGCTGTTTTCGAGAAGTCCGGCAAATATCGACAAGGCGCGTAAAAACTTCAGGACCGGAAATCTTTACATAAACAGGGGGTGCACCGGCGCGATCGTCGGACGCCATCCTTTTGGCGGCTTCAAAATGTCCGGCCCGGGCTCCAAGGCGGGAGGTCCCGATTATCTTTTGCACTTCATGATTGCCCGAAACGTAGTCGAAAATACGGTCAGAAGAGGCTTTGCGCCCATCGAGGAAATCCGAGGAGCTGAAAGGTGAGACGAGAGAGCGGAAAGCTTCTTTTGTCGGTTGATGCCGAGGAAGTGTTCCTGCCGGTTGTGACCGCTTTTGTGGAAAAGGCGGCCTCCTGCTTCGGGCTGCGAACGGATGAATCCCTCCGGCTGACCCTTGCGGCGGAAGAAGTATTCATCTACCTCTGCCGCAAGACGACGTATTCCGGCGGCCCTTTGCAAATTGCCTGCTCGAATGGAGGCTACTTCGCGCAGGCTGTCTTTTCGCTGCCTACCGATTCTTTCGATTTGAAGGCTTTCAACGTTACCGCCGCCATATCGCTCGAGGATGACGCGGAACTTGACTCGATGGGACTTGTCATAGCGTCCAGATCGGTTGACCGCTTCACGTTGGGCCGAGAAAAAGGAGGGGAACTGCGCCTCACGCTCATCAAGGAAAAATCCTACCCTCCCCTGCCCTCGCAGGTCGAGCCGGCAGTAACGGCCGCGCTGTCAAGACCCATTTTGAGATCGCCCGCGCCGGAAGAAATCAAGTTCATCTCGCGGCTTGCCGTATCCTATTACGATACGTGCGCCCTTTCCGATATCCTGCTGCATCCGGGAAAACTTACGGACATGATAACGGCGGGTGAATATGATTGTTTAGCGGCAGCGGGAGAATCGGGTGAAATTGGAGGGGCGATTTTCTGGCGAAGGCTGGGAGAAAATATGGTCGAGTGCTTCGGCCCCTATGTCTTCAACCAGCCCACGCCATCCGCCATTTCCGAAGACCTTGTTGACGGCTGCATTGGCGCTGTTGCAAGGAGTACGGCTGTCGGGATCATAAACATCGGGCCTCCTCCGGGATTTCCCGGGGGGCGGTTCGAACTTTTGGGGACCTTTGATTCTTATGGCCCGGACAGGACTTCCACGGCTGTGGAAGCGTGGTTCAGGATGCTTAGCGAGGACACCGGCGCAACCGTATGGGTCCATCCGGATCTTGACGCGTTTATTCGCCGCGAATACGCGAGGCTGGTCCTGCCAAGAGAAATCAGGGTGGACCGTCCATCGGGGGAAACCCTTCCACACCATTCGGTTCTTTGCGCCGAATTCGATCGCCCGCGAGGGCGTGTCACACTCAGGCCCATGTGGCCGGGCGCAGATGCGGCGGAAAACATCATGCGCCATTTGAAGCTTATGAAAACCGAGAATATTCCCGATATTCATTTCGCCGTTGACCTGGGCCAGGCATGGCAGACGGTCTTTATCCCGGGACTTCTCGGGTCGGGGTTTGAGCCGCGCTTCGTTCTGCCCTATGCCGGAAAAGGCGATGTCGTTGTCTTTCAGCACGGGGTAAATCGACAATGACCTCTTTTCCCGGGCTGGAGAGGCTCGTTCCGGATTATGTCAAAAGTTTCGAAGTCTACATACCCAGCAAGCCTGATGACGAACTAAAAAAACTCTACGGCTGTTCAAAGCTCTATCGGTTGAACAACAACGAAAACCCGCTGGGGCCACCGGAGACTGCCCGCAGAGCGCTCCAGGCGTTCGATCCCGCTCAGGCGTCCATATATCCGAGCGGTGACTGCTATCACCTCAGGCGCAAACTGGGTGATATTTTCGGGATGCGTCCGGACCAGTTTCTTGCGGGAAACGGCGCAAACGAAGTGATCGGGTTCGCGATAAAGGCATTCTGCCGGCAGGGCGATAACATAATTACCGCGGACAAGACCTTCGCAGTATACGAATGGGTGGCTCGATTCTCCGGGTTCGAAGCGCGCCTTGTTCCACTGGTGGATTACGGGTTCGATGCCCCGGGGATGATCGAAAGGATCGATGAGCGCACCAAGCTCGTCTTCGTCTGCAATCCCAATAACCCTACCGGAAGCTGGTGGGACCAACGCACGCTGCGCTGGTTTCTCGACAGGGTCGACGGACGGTGCATCGTGGTGGTGGATGAGGCGTACAGGGAATTTGTCGAAAACCCCGATTTTCCGGATTCAATGGCTTTAATAGCCAATTACCCGAATTTGGTGGTCTTCAGGACCTTTTCGAAGATGTACGGTTTAGCTGGACTTCGCATCGGCTATCTTGCCGGAAGCAAAGAGGTTGTTGACATTATCCGGCGCACCTGTGTCGTGTACTCGGTCAACACCCTGGCGCAGGTGGGGGCGTTTTCGGCCCTGGACGACAGGGAGCATGTCGCGCGCACGCGCGAAAGCGTAAGCAGTGGCAAAGGGTTCCTACTGAAAGAACTTGGCCTGATGGGCCTTCCCTGTGTTCACGGAGAAGGCAATTTTGTGATGACCCGGCTGCCGATAAGCGACAGCCTTGCATACAGAAAGATGATGACCCGCGGCGTTATGGTGCGCACCATGACCGGTTTTCGTTTCCCCAACTGGATAAGGATTACCGTCTCCCACCGCGAAGCCCTTGAAGCTTTTGCTGAAGCATTATCAAAAATCCTGAGGGAAGGAAGGGAGTTTTGACCTTGCCGGCGCGCGATGAACAGAAACTCTTTTCTATCGAATTTATAATGCTTAACGTCATCATCTTCTTTTCATTCTGCAATATGGCGGTATTCTACAGCTTTTTCGACTACCTGGCCAGGATCGGCATTCCTGTCGCCTGGAGGGGTTTTCTGCTCGGCCTGGAGCCGATGAGCGCTTTCCTATTGCGCCTTGCGGCAGTGCCCCTGCTGCATGCGAAGAATGCAGTCGCCGCCATGATTGCCGCTTTGATTGTGATTATGGTTGTTCTTTTCTCATACGGGTGGGTGGTTACCGTACAGGGCCTTATCATCCTTCGGGTCATCCATGGGGCCGCTTTCGTTTTGCTTGTATCGGCGGCCATGGCCCTCGTGGTCTATTTCATTCCCAAGGAAAAAAGCGGGCAGGGTTTTGGCTTTATAAGCGTGTCGGTGCTGGTTCCCTACGCAATGATGCCTCTTATTACCGAATCTCTCAAGGGATACACGCAAAATGAGGCTCAAATCTATCGCGGAGTTACAATACTGGCGATCCCGGCTCTGCTTTTGCTCGTCATGCTGCAAAAAAGATTGAAAAATGCGCTCAGCGGGGTGGAGGGCGTTCTGGTCAAGAGGCCGAAAATCGATGAAATACGCAGGAACCTTAAAGCTCCCCGGATTCCGCTCCTTCTCCTGGTAAACCTCTTTATCTATTTTTCCTATGCTACGGTCTTCTACTTTTTGAAAGGCTACGCCGCTGTAAGCTCGATTACCGAAGTGGGCTGGTTTTTCACGATCGCCACCCTTGTTATGATAGCCCTGCGGCTGGCCGGAGGACTCTTCTTCGATAAGATCGACAAAACCAGGATGCTCCAGGTTTTCATGTTTCTCCTGGTCCCATGCTTTGTACTTCTCGGTCACACGATCGGCAATTCCATGCTTTACCTGATGGCCGGCTACTACGGGCTTTGCATAGGTTTTATCCTGCCGCTACTGAACGGTTTACTCTTCGATGTGTCGGCGCCGCAACTTCGGGGCGTCAACGTAAACCTGGCCCTGTTCGCCATGGACGCGGGTTTTTTCATCAGCCCCTATCTGGGAGGCGCTTTAATTGCATCCGGGCATTCTTTCGGTTTTCTTTTTACGCTTTGCGCGGGGATTATTTTTTTGAATGTCGTGCTGCTCATCGTATTGGGAAGTCTCAAAGTTAAGCCGGCGACCACCGAATGGAGGAGCTTTTGACCACACGGATGATCGAGGTCGGGTACCCGGTACCGCGTTTCGATGCGCGGGCGAAGGTAACGGGGGAAGAAAAATTCGCGATCGATTACAGCCGCGAAGGTATGCTCTGGGCCGGGGCCAGGAGGGCCGGCCTGGCGCACGGCGTAATTCGAAGCATCGACATATCGCAGGCGGCTGCGCTCCCCGGAGTTTATGCGGTCCTTACCCGAAGGGACGTGCCCGGAACGAACCGGCAGGGCATTATCCTCAAGGACCAGCCGGTGCTTGCCGGAAGGAAGGTCAGACATTGCGGGGACCCAGTGGCGCTGGTCCTGGCGGAAGACAGGGATGTGCTTGAAAAGGCCCTCGGCCTTATCGCAGTGGATTTAGAGCCTCTGGAGGGCGTCTTCGACCCCGAAGATGGTTTGAGGCCGGATGCGCCGCTCGTGCACGAATCCGGGAACCTCCTTCATAAAGCGGTCATAAAGGTTGGCGACGCACGGAAAGCGTTGGGCGAATGTGATGTAGTGATCGAGGATTCCTTTGAGGTCCCGGCGCAGGAACATGCGTTTCTTGAGACTGAAAATGGATTGGCCTGGCAGGAAGAAGGCGGCCGAATCACCATGGTCGTCTCGACCCAGGCGCCTTTCCGGGACCGGTTCGAAATTGCTCACGCACTCGGGTTGGATGTAGAGGCTATCCGGGTTGTGAGTCCCTGTCTCGGAGGTGGATTCGGGGGAAAAGACGGCGCTACCGTTCAGTGCCTTCTTGCCCTTGCCGCTTTGCGGGCCGGGGGGAGGCCGGTCAGGATGTTGTGGCGGCGCGAGGAAAGTTTTTCTGCGGGCTACAAGCGCCATCCCGTCCGGATGCGATACAGGGTTGGAGCGATGCGTGACGGCGCGCTGCATTCCATTGATTGCAGGCTCATATATGATACCGGCCCTTATGCGCATCTTGGCGTCGAGGTGATGGCGCTCGGAATGGAGCATGCCTGCGGGCCCTACCGGGTTCCGAATACGCTGGTGGAAGGATTGTGCGTATACACGAATAACCCGATCAGCGGCGCCATGCGCGGGTTCGGCGTTTGTCAGGCGTCTTTCGGCATCGAAAGTATGATGGACCAGCTGGCTTCGAAGCTTGGAATGAGCCGCCTGGATATCCGGCTAAAAAATGCGCTGAGGCGTGGAGACAGAAACGGCGCCGGCGTAACGCTCGTCCATTCAACGGGCATCGTGCCGTGCCTGGAAGCGCTCGGCGGGCATCGACTGTGGAAGCAAAGCGCTAAATGGAAAAGTGAGGCCGGGCCGTACAAGAAAAGAGGGGTCGGCATAGCTGCGGTTTCCAATGCGATCGGGTATGGAAGGGGTCTTCCGGATTCCGCAATCGCCAGGGTGGACCTGACTAAGGAAGGGAAAATCCGCATTTACTCAAGCGTTGCCGACATGGGACAGGGAAATTCGAACGCTTTCGTCCAGATCGCCGGACAAATCCTTCGTCAGGATGGTTCACGCCTGGAAATCATCCAGCCCGACACGGACCTCGCACATCCTTCAGGCTCTTCGTCAGCGGGCAGAACTACCTATACGTACGGAAACGCCCTCATTAAGGCATGCGAAGACCTGAGAGAGAAGCTCGTGCACCGGGCGACCCTGCTGCTCATGCTCGATGAACCGGCGGGGCTGGTCCTTCTGCCCGGAAAGGTAAAGCATCTTCCTTCGGGAGAGGAGGTCCCGTTCGAGCTTTTGGGACGCGTTCTTTCCGAAACCGACAGGATCGCGGTCAAAGAGTTCGTGATGCCGGTTGCGCAGGATAATGTAGATTCGGCAAAAGAATTCAAACTGGGTTTTCCGCACGTGCTGTTTTCGTACGCGGCGCACCTGGTGTATGTTGAAATAGACGAGCTTACGGGAAAAATAGATGTAAAGGAATATCTTGCCGTTACTGAAGGAGGGAGGGTCATCAACCCGGCCTCCTTCGACCAGCAGGTCCACGGCGCGATTGCCCAGGGGCTGGGTTACGGCCTTATGGAAGAAGTGCTTACCGAGCGGGGGAAAATATTGAATCCCGACTTCACAAACTACATAATCCCTACTTCCCTGGATATTCCCGACATTACTTCGGTTTGCGTTGAAACGGAAGAGTCTACCGGACCTTTCGGCATGAAAGGAATCGGCGAGGTCGGGACGAATGCGCCTTTGCCTGCAATTGCCGGCGGCGTCGAGGATGCGCTCGGACGCCGGATTAGAAGGTCTCCCCTGACTGCGGCGAGTGTTCTTGCCGCCCCGGGCGGCAAAGGAGCGACCGGATGAAAATCTCGTTTTATCTGAATGGAAAGGACACATGTGTCGACGTTCCCGCCGACCGCAAATTGGTAAGCGTGTTGCGGGAAGACCTGGAGCTGACTGGCACAAAGGAAGGTTGCGGGGCCGGGGAGTGCGGGGCATGCACTATCCTCGTGGATGGCCATGTTCGCTTGTCATGCCTGATGACGGCTGCGCAGGCTCAAGGCCGCCGTATTACTACAATCGAGGGTCTGGCGGAAAACGGCAAAGTGCATCCCGTGCAGGAGGCATTTATTGAAAACGGCGCAGTGCAATGCGGTTTTTGCACTCCTGGAATGGTGCTCGCCGCTGTCGATCTGCTCGATCGAAACCCCGATCCGACCAGGGAACAAATCCGCGAGGGTTTGAGCGGCAATCTTTGCAGGTGCAGCGGTTATGTGAAAATAGTCGATGCCGTGGAGGCGGCGGCTGGAAAGATAGGGCGGGGAAAGTCGAGATGAGGGAAGTCATTTTACCAGGATCGATCGAGGAGCTGTGGCGATGCCTGGACGACAAACCGCAGGCGTCGGTGTATGCCGGCGGCACCGATCTCCTTGTGAAAATGTACAATGGTCTGTTTGACCCTGAAGCATTGATATGTCTTGATCGAATTGAGGAATTGAAAGAAGTTGGCGAGCAGGGCGGCAGCATTCGCATCGGCGCGTGCGCGACTCACAGCGGGCTTCTCGAGGATCCGCTGGTCCGAAAGCGGCTTCCGGCGCTTTGGAAGGCGATCGGCGGAATCGGCTCTCCACCCGTGCGGAACATGGGCACAATCGGCGGTAATATCTGCACGGCATCTCCGGCCGGAGACACCCTTCCGCCGCTCTATGCAATGAAAGCCGAAGTGGAGCTGCTCTCCAGGGAGGGTTCGAGGCGCGTGCCGATTCCCGAATTTATAACCGGCCCCGGTGCGACATGCCTTAAGAGGGCGGAGATCCTTTCGGCCGTATGGGTAAAAAAGCCGGAAGGCTACAATCTCCACCACTTTGAGAAAGTGGGACTTCGAAGCGCCCTCGCCTGCTCGGTGGTGAGCATGGCCGCGCTCCTTCGCCTGAGGCCCGAAGGCATCGTGGAAAAGGCCGCTTTGGCTTGGGGAAGCGTAGCGCCGACCGTATTTAGGTGCCCCGAGGCGGAAGAAGCGCTTGCGGGAAAGCCGCTCTGCGCGGAGTCGTTAAGTAAGGCCGCCGAGCTTGTGCGAGATGGTGTATCCCCGATAAGCGACCTTCGGGCCGATGCGGATTATCGGCGCGCGGTCGCCGGAAACCTCCTCCTGCGTCTGGTCGATATAGCGGATGAAGGAAAAGGAAGGTAAAAATGATGGATCCTGAAAAAATCTCTCGGCTGGCGCCGGATGAGTGCAAACTCAGCTCCGGGGAAACGGTTTTCATCCACCTATTTCGCCCGCAGGACGCACCGGGAATCGGACGGCTTTTCCAGGCCGTCTACGGCGACAAATATCCGGTAAGGCGCTTCTATGAACCCGAAGAACTTGCCCGCGCGCTCGAAGCGGGGGACAATTATTCTGTTGTAGCGCGAAAGGAAGATGGGGAAATCATCGGCCACATGGGTTTTTTCCGTTCTGCGCCTTTTCCCGGCCTCTATGAAGCGGGGGCCGGCCTGGTTTTGCCCGAGTTCAGGAAAGAGGGGGTTAGCCAATCATTATTGCACTACACGTATGAAGTATTACCAGAGGCTCTGGGAATTGATGAAGGATGGGGTGAGGCGGTCTGCAATCATCTGCACATGCAGAGGGTGGTCGAGCGGTTCAAATTCATTGAAACCGGCCTGGAAATAGATTTAATGCCGGAAGAGGCTTTCGCCAAAGAAAAGAGTTCCTCGGGACGAGTCGCCTCCCTGGTCGCATTCCGATGCTATAGCCCCGGCCCGCATGCGGTTTATCTGCCCTCCGTCTATGAAAAGGCATTGAGGAGCATTTATTCCCGGCTCGATGACCGGCGCACTCTCCATGGGTCCGTGGATGGACCGCCCGCCGGTTCATCTTCGAGCGCTTCTTTTGAAATTTTTGAATTTGCGCAGGTCGCTCGTGTTAAGGTTAAGGCGATAGGAGAAGATTTCGAGTCGTGCTTCAAGGAGATGGAAGCCGGGATTCTCAAGGGAAACATAAAGGTGCTCCAGGTCTGGCTGAACCTTGCCTGCCCATGGGTCGGGCGGGCAGTGCAAATACTGCGCGGGCAGGGTTATTTCTTTGGAGCACTCCTGCCGCGCTGGTTTGGCGAAGACGGGTTCATGATGCAAAAAACCATCGACAGGCCCGGGTGGGAAAACATCAATTTATTTTCCGACCGGGCTCGAGAGCTTTTGAAAATTATCAGGAATGACCGAGAAGATGTCCTCAGTCTTCAAACCAGGCAGTAAGGACGTTTCCGCCGTTTGTGTATTCGTAGTCCAACCGGCTGGTCATTTGCTTTACAAGGAAAATGCCCACTCCTCCGACTTCGCGGCTGTCGATGTCCGCGGTTAAATCCGGGTCTTCCTGCTCCAGGGGATTGAAAGGCGCACCCCAATCTTTTACCGTCACGCGGAACTTTTTAGGTCCGGCGACCTCGCACTCGACTTCGATGTCCCCTTCTCCATTCGGATACGCATAATTGATGGCATTGATGAGGACCTCCTCCAAGACGAGATCGACCCGGGGGATCAATTCCTCGAGGTCGCTTTCGCGCTCCATCTGTTCGACAACGAAGGAGCGGAAAGCCCCGAACGACTCCATACGGGCGGGCAGGCGCAAGGTCACCATTTGTATCTCACTAGTTCTGAAGGGCTTTTTCGAGCGAATCGTGGATCTTGAACATCGAACCGAAGCCGGAAATAGAGAAAACATGTTCCACGTTGGGCGTAAGCGAGCTGAAAGAAAGCGTTCCTCCCGCCGATTTGATCTTTTTGCCAACGATCAAAATGCTTCTCAAACCAGCGCTGCTCATATATTCCAGGTCCTTCAAATCCACGATGAGCATTGATTCCCCCTGCCCTATCCACTCCAGGCAGGACTTTTCGAATTCCGGCGCCGTAGTGGCGTCCATCCTGCCGCTTACCCTTACTATAAAGAACTTGTCCTGCTTGTAGCCGTTGACATCCATATCTCTTCCCCCTTGCTGCATTCTTGGATAAATCGGGACACAGTTAAGCCTTCGGGCCGGTGAACAAAACAGCAAGCAGTGTTATGTCATCGGCCTGAGGAACTCCGGATGAAAAATTTTTCACTGACTCCATTATATTGCTCGCAATTCCATCGGCGGAGAGCGAACCGCAAGATTGAATCTGCGTAACGAGATTTGCATGAGAATACAACTCACCGGCGCCATTGACAGCCTC
>JAJYTC010000253.1 GCA_021793275.1 Deltaproteobacteria bacterium
GAGCCGTCCTCAGGCCTTGAGGGAAAGAAGGTCCTTATCGTCGATGATGACGTGCGCAATGTCTTCGCCCTTACCAGCGTTCTGGAAAGCCAGGGAATCGAGGTCAAATTTGCAAAAAATGGAAAAGACGGCATCGCCGGCCTGGAGGCTTCCCCCGATATCGATCTGGTGCTGATGGATCTCATGATGCCGGAAATGGACGGCTATGAGACCATACGGATCATCCGGGGCAATGATCGATACTCTCACTTGCCCATTGTGGCCCTGACCGCGAAGGCGATGAAAGGAGACCGTGAGAAGTGCTTCGAAGCCGGGGCATCGGACTATATCAGCAAGCCCGTGGACGTGAGGCGGCTGATCTCCGTGCTGAAAATATGGCTCTTCAAGTAGGTCTGCAGGGAAGAAATGGACGAACAGAAAATCAGCATTTTGCTCGTGGATGATAAGCAGGAAAATTTGTTGGCCTTGGAAGGAATTCTTGCAGACCCCGACTATAACCTCGTTAAGACCCTGAGTGGATTAGGGGCGCTTGAACTTATCCTGGAGCATGAGTTCGCCTTGATTCTGCTCGACGTGCATATGCCTGTCATGGATGGATTCGAGACTGCCAAATATATCAAGAAGCGGGAGAAATCACGCCATATTCCCATTATCTTTCTTACCGCCGTCAGCATCGATGAGAAGTTCATCTTCGAAGGCTACGCCGCCGGAGCTGTGGATTATATCATTAAGCCCTTCGACCCTTACATATTGAAATCAAAGGTTTCCGTATTTGTCGAGCTCTACAGGCAAAGTCGGCAACTTGAGCATGTGAATAAGAAGCTGCAAGAGACCATGAAGGACCTCGAAGTCGCCTACAAAGAGTTGGAATCATTCACTTACTCCGTCTCTCACGACCTTCGCGCACCGCTAAGGGCCATGAGCAGTTTCAGCCAGAGACTCCTTGACAGATATTCCGGGAGCATGGATGAGGAAGGAAGAGATTATCTTGCGCGCATAAGCGGTGCTGCACAGCGGATGGGAGAACTCATCGAGGGCCTTCTTACACTCTCCCGGGCCACAAGAGCAGAGATACGGCGCGAATCGGTCGATCTCAGCTCCCTGGCTGAACGGATTGCAAAAGACCTCGGCAGGACCCATCCGGAGCGTAACGTAAGATTCACTATTGCCGAAGGCCTGACAGTGCAAGGGGACCCCGGCTTGCTGCGTTCCGTGATGGAGAATCTGCTTGGCAATGCATGGAAATTCACCTCGATGCGCGAGCAGGCCCATATCGAGTTTGGTGCTGCTCCACAATCGGATGGAAAACGGGCATATTTTGTTCGTGATAACGGCATCGGATTCAATATGGCCCATGCAACCAAACTCTTTGGCGTGTTTGAACGACTGCACCCCGAAAAACCGTTCCCCGGAACCGGGATCGGATTGGCTACCGTCCAGCGGATAGTTCAGCGGCACGGCGGCCGTGCCTGGGCTGAAGCGAGTGAGAATAGGGGCGCTACGTTTTATTTCACTCTTGAGTGAGAATGAGGTTATCATGATTTTACTGATAGAAGATGATCGCGATGATGAACTCCTGATGCAGATGGCATTGAAAGACAGCAACATCCAGCATGAGTTGGTCGTGGTTCGCGACGGCGTCGCGGCGCTGGATTTTCTTTATGGCACGGGGGAGTATGCCGGGCGAGATCTGAGCGTCATGCCGTCGCTGATTCTTCTGGACCTCAAGCTCCCCAAAATGGATGGCCTCGAAGTCTTGCGCCACATTAATGACCATAAACGCATCAGGGTGATTCCGATAGTGGTCCTCACCTCGTCGAGTCGGGATGAGGATATGATGGAATGCTACCGATTGGGCGCCAACAGCTATATCCAAAAGCCTATGAATTTGCATGACTTTGTTGATGTGGTCCGACAGTTGGGGGATTATTGGCTGAAGCTCAATAAAGTGCCTTGAGATCTTTCACAATGGCGATTCCAAAGTGGCGGCCAATCTAATCAACTTATTCCATGCATCTCCTTGCCCGCATTTCTGACCCCTATTTTGGTGAACAGTTTTTGCTTGATCATTTCATCAAAAACCTGCCATTTGTGCTCGTATAATTTCTCGCCGCCACCTCCTGAAAGAAACCCGATCGGGATCAGAAACCCGCCTGCCGTCTCTTTGCCCCCGCCGTAGAAACAACCTGAGGCGTTTTTGCCAAGGGCGTCCTTTATAAATTCGTCCGGATCCAGAGTCATTTTCGTCGTCCGCAAAGACCCCGTAATGGATTCTTCACGATCGGCCCCGCTTACAACCCCATAGACAATGGCGGTATGTACATTTTCTTCTGAAACCAGGAACTCGGCAGTCTGGGGAATGACATCCCGGTCTTCCGCCCGCAGATAACCGACCCCGGCAATCGAGAAACCTTCAACGATAAGACGGTTTCCCAGGCCTCGATGGATAATTTCCATGGTCCTTTTGGAACGTGACTGGCTCATGATCTGCAGAAGCAATTCCTCATCCCTGAAGTCGCTTAAGAAGCCGGCGGCATGGAAATCGACACGATGGGCCGTTACCAAACCGTTTGTATCGGTCATGATGCCATGGGTGAGGGCGGTGGCTGCCACGACGTGTTCCCTATGAGATTTGTTGAGTTGAACCGGCCCCCTCTCCAGGTATTCGGTATAAATAGTGGCTGTGGAACCAAAGTTTCGCCGAATGTCTATAAATTCGGGTTTGAGACGCTGCTGAAGTTCGTGATGATCCACAACGATCAAGGTAGGCACTCCGGACCGCTCCAAATGATTTACAGTCTCCTCCGCTGTTGTCCCCTGATTATCCACAAATACAGCGCCGGCATATTTTGTCCAGTCACTGGAAGGGTCGAATCGCAGTACTTCGATCCCGAGCAACTTTACCAGCGCGATATTTTCAGGATGGCTGATCTTGCCGCCATAGACCATGTCGCACTCGATGTCGAAAACGTCGGCTATCAGTTGATGGGCAAGACCCGAGGAGATGGCGTCGGGATCAGGGTAGTCCTGAAGTACAATGACGTGGTTTTCCCCGCGATGGGCTTCCAGGACGGACGATATTTTGCATGGCGGCTGAGCTTCATCCTCATTCATAGTAGGCGCCTTCTCGAAGTATTTGTCGGAATATAATCACGAATTCTCGGGGTGAGTACAGGTCGTAGACTGTTTCTACCAAAAGGTTTACCAGGTAGGGGGGGAAGGCTTCGGTCCGGCGATGGGGAAACGCCGGATCGAGCAAAAGGTTTTCCGGGGGTGTTTGGAACCACTAAAAAATCTGGTCCCCCACCCCCTTCTCAACACCAGGTTTGACTTTGCCGATAACCAGGGTTAGCCCTGCAACCCGACAATCATCACGATGTGAACGTCCCTGCCGCCTTCAGGGGCAGAGAAGCTCCACTTTTTCACCTGCTCGCTGATGCACCCCGAAACACTCTGATCGAAGCCGCTCAAACTCTCGACGTGAACGTTTCCCACCTCCCCATGCTTAGCCACCGTAAATTTCAGGGCAAACCTGCTAATAACATGCGGCCCGCCAAGGCAACTCCGAAGCAGGTAGAGATTTTGCTCTATCACCTTTTTCACCGTTTCTTTCGAGAGTCCCCCTGTCACCTTGAGGGATTCTATAACGAGGTGCGGGCGCCTCTCCCGCCGAGGAGAACCGCCGTCTTCGCGTTCCTGGGCTTTATATCCATTCCTACCGGATGCAACTGCCTTTCCGGCCGCCTCACCTGCCCCGGGACCAGCCCCAGTGCCCGTCGCCAGTCCCAGCGGTCGTAAGTTGGCTTTGACTGGAGGGCCCGAAACGTAAAATCTGCCGGCCGGCGATGTCCGAAACATCGCCAGGGAGCGGACAGTTCCGCCCTGCACCGCGTTGTCTGAAACTCCCATCGGCAGGGGAAGCGGCTGCTTCACGGTGACCGACGGAGCGCCGTGGCGGCCAGGCCTGGAATCAACGGCCACAAAGGAAGTGTAGGCGGTAAGAAGGTTATACTTGATGCCAAGTGCGGTGATTTCCTTTACTCTCTCATCTGTGGCCTGCAGCTTGTTATAGTCTGCAAGCTGCCTGACCACCGA
>JAJYTC010000254.1 GCA_021793275.1 Deltaproteobacteria bacterium
ATCTTTTTGGAGGAAAAAGGAGAACTGGCCAGGGTCACAGGCCGGGTGCACTGGGACCGCGAACTCGGCGTGCTGACGCGCGAGGTGCTGCGAAGAAAGGGGCCGGCGCTTCTCTATACCAATATTGAGGACTACAACGGCCCGCAGAGCCGTTGCACACAGCTTGTCACGGGCCTTTTTGCCGGCTACCGGCGTCTTTCGCTGCTGCTCGGTTTTCCCGACCTCGTTTCAAACGATCTGCTAATTCGCCATGTGATCGAAAAAAACAGCGCCCGCCTTGCTCCGGTCCTGGTGGACAAAGGGCCGGTCCAGGAAAACGTTCTTCTTGGCAGCGACATCGACCTCTACGAATTTCCCGTCCCCAAATGGCACTATCTCGACGGAGGCCGTTACATAAATACGTTTGCGAGCGTAGTCACCAGGGACCCGGATGACGGTGGGCTGAACGTCGGCGTTTACAGAGGGATGATCGCCGCCCGCGACAAAATATCGGTGCTCCTTGCGCCCAGCCAGCACTGGGGACGGCACTGGGCCGGCTACACGAGCCGCAAACAGGCAATGCCGGTAGCCTGCGTCTATGGTTGGAACCCCGTTATGGATTTTGTGGCAAGCACTCCTCTTCCGTTCGGTGTAAACGAATATGAAGTCATGGGGGCATACCTCGGGGCGCCGGCGCCGCTCGTTAAGTGCAGGACCGTGGATCTCGAGGTCCCGGCTACGGCGGAAATCGTGGTGGAAGGCTTCATTTCGGCGGACCCGGCCACTTTCCTTCCTGAAGGCCCTTTTGGCGAGTTTACCGGTTACGTGAGCGATGTTCCCACTGCGAGGCCGGTCATCCAGGTGACCGCCGTCACCCATCGGCACAACCCCATTTTTCGCGGCACACTGGAAGGCTCACTGCCGGGGGCTTCCGGAGAAAACAGTTTCATGTCGAGTATCCAGCGGGCCGCCATAGCCTGGGGCCTTTTAAAACAGGCCGGGGTGCCCGGCGTTTTGAACGTCGTAGCCCACCCGGTTACCAACGGCACCACTATCGTCGTGCAAATCCGCAAAGCCTTCGAAGGGCATGCGCAGCAGGTGGCCGCGGCGCTGTGGAGTTCCAACGCCGCTCTTTACCGGTACAAAATAGTAGTCGTGGTGGACGAAGACATAGACCCGACCGACTACGAAGCCATAGACTGGGCGATAGCCTATCGGGTATCCCCGGGTACGGAGGATATGGTCGTTTTTCCGGGCAGCTTCGGTTCGCCTCTTGATCCGAGCACTCCGATCGAAAAACGTTCGGTTCCCAAACTGGGCGCGGGTCTGTGGAACCGGTTGCTCATAGACGCCACCAGGACCTGGCGCTTTGATCCAAGGCCCGAATGGCTGAACCAAAACTTCCCGCCTACGGTCGCCAATACCGACGAAGAGCGCAGATCGGTCCTGGAGCGGTGGGATTCCTACGGTTTTACCGGAAGCTCTTCGGCCTTGAAGAGCCAATGAAGACGCGGGACGAAGAACCAAACGATACCTAACTGCCAACATCTATAGCAATCAGGATGAACGAGATGTCAAAAATTTCCTTCAAAACCTGGAAACAGGTTGTCGAATTCCACAGCCCCATTAAAAAGGGAGAGCTGGACACCCAAACGATAGAGGTCCGGCAGGACCCGCTTACCGGTCATCAGAGCGTGCTAAACGAGGCCCTCCGGGGTAAGGTCTCCTTCGCTTTCCCGGAAACCGATTACGATTACCTTCAGCGGCGGATGGACGACACCAGGGAACAGTGCTTCATGTGTGACGGCAAGTGGCGCATGACTTCGCCCCGATATCCCGAACGGCTGCTTCCCGAAGGCAGGCTCGAAAAAGGTGAAGTCGTTTTGTTTCCCAACCTCTTTCCCCTCGCCCCCTATCACGCCGTGGTCATGGTGGGGGAAAAGCACGGGCGCACCCTCGACGACTTTTCTCCTTCCCTTCTTTTCGACGCTTTCCAGGTCTCGGTGGAGTTTATCCGAAGGTGCTTCAAGGCAGATTCCGAAACCCCCTATTTTACGATCAACGCCAACTTTATGCCGCCTGCGGGCAGCAGCATAATGCACCCGCACATCCAGATAATCGGCTCGCCCCTGCCCTCGACCCATCACCGGCTTCTGCTTGAAAAAAGCCTGGCCTACCATCAGGAAAAAGACTCCTGCTATTTTACAGATCTAGTCGAAACCGAAAAGGAATCGGGACAAAGATGGCTTGGAGAAATAGGCCGAAGCAGCTGGTTCACCGCCTTCTCACCGATAGGATCAAACGAGGTCAACGCGGTTTGGTCCCGCAATGCAAACTTCCTCGAATGGGATGACGACGACGTTCAGATGATGGCCGAGGGGATCAGCCGCACGCTTCTTGCCTATCACGAACTGAAGTTTTCCTCCTTCAACTTCTCCTGTTTCAGCGGACCTCTGGGAAAATCCTCCCCCGAATTCCGCTGCTTTCTGCGGCTGATCAATCGTCAAAATATGCATCTGCATTACAGGACAGACGATTTCTACCTTCAGAAGCTGCTAAAAGACGAAATGATCATCTATCCTCCCGAATACCTGGCGTCTTTGATCAGGAAAAAGATTTGCTAGTCTTTCCACAGCAGGTATGCCAGCGTAGCGGTGATCGCCTGCGTGCACAGGATCACCGCTACGCACGCAGCCCAGCCGGCTTTCGCCCAGAAAAAACCCGGGATTATGGAACCTGCGAAGCCTCCGAAATAGTAAATACAAATATAAAGCCCGGCGGCGGAGGAACGCGCCCCCTTTGCCGCCTTGCCCACGTTGCTCGAAGCGGAGGCCTGAGAGATGAACACGCTGGTTGCCACCAGGGTAAGCCCGACGACGATGGCGGGAAGATTCCGGACCAGCGTCAGCGCAATGCCCACCCCGCCCGCAAGCATTGCCAGAAGAAGAGCCGATCGGTAGCCGATCCGGTCCATATATGGCCCGACCATCGATGTTATCACCCCGCCGACCAGGTAGACGATATAGACCTGGCCAAGCGCGGCAGGACCAAGAGAAAACGGTTTGTTGGCGAGGTAAAAGTTCACGTATGTGAAGGCGCCGACCAGGCTAAACAAAATATTCAATCCAACCGCATAAGTTGCCAGCAGTTGAGGATTTCTCAGATGCGAGAAAAGGGGCCGAAAAGATAATGAAGCCTTTATTCCGCGCACGAATGTTTTTTCATGCGGAAGAATCCACTGAGTAACCAACGCCCCTGCCAAAGTGACAATGCCAAGCGCCACAAAGCAGGGCCGCCATCCCCAGCGGTCCGTTATCAGACCGGCCGCTAATCGTCCGACAAACCCGCCGGCAACCGTCCCCACCACGTAAATCGCCATCGTGTGTCCCACGGAGTTGACGGGAGATTCCTCGCTGATATAAGCCATCACGGCGGTAATCACGCCTGGAATGAACAGTCCCTGGACGAAGCGCCATGCGATCAACTGGACGAGGTTCACGGCGCTCGCCGACAACAGCGTCGCAATGCCCACACAACCAACCGCAGCCACTATCACCCGCTTGCGACCGACTGAATCGGCGGCAACACCAAACGAGGGAGCAGCTATGGCGACTGCGAGAACGGCCGCGCTCACCGTGAGGCTGACCATCAGTTCGGAAGCGCCGAAAAGCTGCCGGAAATAGGGCAGCAGCGGCTGAGTGGCATAAAGGTTCATAAAAGTGGCGAAACCGGCGACAAACAATCCCGTCACGACGGCAGCCCTGTTAAGGGCAACGGCCTGCCCCGATATGTTCGGCCCCGCTTGCTCGACCGGTTCCACTGCGATCTCATCGATTACCGACATTTGAATTCCTGCGCTCAAAACCATCGGTGCGCGACTTCATCCCGACATCTCAAACGAAGGAATCGGGACAAAGCAGAAAAGAGATTAGCTAATCTTTCCACAACCGGTAGGCGATCAGAGCGCTGATCGACTGGACACACAGGATCACCGCCACGCAAGCGGCCCAGCCCGCCTTTTTCCAGAAAAAGCCGGGGATTATGGAACCGGCGAAGCCTCCCAGATAGTAAAGCGCCACATAGAGACCCGCAGCCGAGGAACGGGCCTCGCTT
>JAJYTC010000255.1 GCA_021793275.1 Deltaproteobacteria bacterium
CCTCTGCTCCGATGTCCGAGACCCCGTGCACGGTTCCGGACACTGCTCTTTGTGCCGTAGTGAGCAATTCGCCTCCGACTTCCGAAACCCCCCTGACGGTCCCGAGGGCGGCCCTTTGAGCGATCGTCAGCACCTCGCCGCCGACTTCCGAGACACCTTTTGCGGTACCGGAAACGGCGTCGCGAGCAACGGCAAGCGTCTTTCCGCCCACATCGGATACCCCCCCCACAAGACCTGTAGCCACGTTGACAGTACTTCCCACAAGGCCCAGGCTCACATCCTCGGCCGCGCTCACTGTTCCTTTGACCACGCTTTGCACCACACTCACGGCATCGACGGCAACCGCTCCCGTTGCCTTCAGTGTGTCGCCAATAGCGTTTCGCGCCGCGCCTATGAATTTTATGCCGATCTCTCCGGCGCCTGCCACGGCGGCAGCAACATCCGGCTTGATTTCACCGCCTGTGGATTCCAGGATTTCTTCCGGCTCACGGCTGGTTGTTTCCTCTTCGAATGCCATACTAGTCTCCTTCTCAGAGTATGTTTGAGTATCCTCCGCCTTTTTCTTCTTTCTTTTCCCGCCTTTTGCCTTAGGCTTGTCCCCTGCGGCGGCAGGATCGTCCTCGATGTCAATGACAGCCATGCCTCACCTCCTCACGGGCACGAAACAATACTGACGCCTGATTGTCACAGAATCGTAACAAAAGTCGCGATATTGCAATATAGACCTTTTGTATAGGTTCGCCTCTCCTCGCTGTCAACATGGCGAACCATTACCTTACTAATCTTATCGATTGTGGTTCTTGGATTGGTGGATCAGTTGGACAAATCGGTTTGTTGTTTATAGTTGGCGGTTAAGTTATGATACACGTGATTGATTTACTCGTCGGTCTTCCATTTTAACCGATTGGCAAAGCATGGGCTTGCCCTGAGCCTGGTGACAGGTTGCGGGGGTTGTGGGAAAGGTCCTGGAGAGCACTGATGCGCAAAACCTATGTGATAGATACAAATGTACTGCTCCATAATCCGGACGCTATTTACGCGTTCGAAGACAATAACGTGGTGGTTCCTTTTGCCGTAATCGAGGAAATAGACAACCAGAAAAAACGGCAGGACGAGATCGGCAGAAACGCCCGTGTCGTTTCAAGGGAACTGGACGCGCTGCGGGAATTGAACAGGCTTTCTGAAGGTGTTGACCTGCCCGGGGGCGGACGGTTGACTATCGAACTCAATCACTCAGGCCCCATGGAGTTCCCGCGGGGTCTGGAGCCGGAAAAATATGACAACCGGATTCTCGCCGTGGCCTACAATCTAAGTTTGTCCGGCAGTGAACCGGTCACTCTCGTTACCAAGGACCTCAATCTGAGGATCAAAGCCGATGTCCTCGGGATTCGGGCAGAGGATTTCTACAACGACAAGGTCGATTACGATCAGTTTTACTCCGGCGTAGGCGAAACATATGTGTCGGCGCAGGAACTCGACAGCTTTTACAAAGACGGCAGGCTCAACCACCGGGAGTACAATGCGCCGCCCAATCAGTTCATGCTCCTCAAATCCAGCGAGAATCCTTCGCAGTCGGCGCTTGCTCGCTATTTTCGCGGATCCTTGCTGCCCCTGACCTACAGTGAGGCAACTTGCTGGGGAATCAGGCCGCTCAACAAGGAACAGAAATTTGCCTTCGAGCTTCTTCTAAACGACCAGATCAAAGTTGTAACCCTGGTTGGTCGGGCCGGGACGGGGAAAACACTGTTGGCCCTGGCAGTGGGACTTGAAAAGGTCCTTGAAGAAAATGCATACAGCAGGCTTCTCATAACGCGTCCCGTCATTCCTATGGGAGACGACATAGGTTTTTTGCCTGGTACGAAGGAAGAAAAACTCCGGCCCTGGATGCAGCCTATTTATGACAATCTCGAATTCCTTTTCAGAAACTGCTCGGAACCTTTCGATGTGCTTCAGGACCTTATCCGCAAAGGAATGCTTGACCTGGAGGCGCTGACCTATATACGGGGGCGAAGCATACCGAGGCAGTTCATAATATGTGACGAAGCACAGAACATGTCTCCCCATATGATCAAGACGCTCATCACCCGAGTGGGGGAGGACACCAAAATAGTGCTTACCGGAGACCCCGAACAGATCGACAATCCTTACCTCGATGTCAGCAGCAATGGATTGACCTACCTGGTGGAAAGGATCAAAAACGAGGAGATCTCCGGCCACGTGGTTCTGACAAAGGGGGAGCGTTCCAAGGTTGCAGAACTGGGCGGAAAACTGCTCTGAGCCGATTTGTGAGACTGGGGTACGAAGGGGTACGCCGTGGCTTTCCCGGTCCTCTGTTGGTCCATCTATTCCAAACCGCCGGCTCGGAAGGCTTTAAGATAGTTCATGCAGTAATCATCCCGGCCCGCCAAAGCTTCGGCGGCGATAAGATTGCCCATAAGCTGCCGGTCCAAAGGGTTGATAATCAGTCCATCCAGCCCATTGGCGATTGCCATGACGGCAAACACCCGGTTAAGGAACTTGCGGGCCGGAAGCCCGAATGAAATATTAGAAAGCCCGCACATGGTATGAATTCCCTCGAAACGCTTCATGATCTCTTCCACGGCGTCGAGAAATCCC
Source organism: Deltaproteobacteria bacterium (assembly GCA_021793275.1). Taxonomy (GTDB): domain Bacteria; phylum Desulfobacterota; class Syntrophobacteria; order Syntrophobacterales; family Syntrophobacteraceae; genus SbD1. Next base: position 2,617 of record JAJYTC010000255.1, read on the forward strand.
ATGCCAAAATCCTTGTTGGTGGAAATGGGCTGGACCAGCGGATCGATGAATATGTTCTCTATAGCCACGTTGTGCTGCAGCAGACCGTTCACCAGTTTGTCGGCAATGGACAGGCGATCCTCGACGGTCTGCGGCATCCCGTCGTCGCTCATGCACAGGGCCACGATCTTCATGTTCGTGCCGGCAAGTATCGGCAGCAATTGGTCGTACCGATCCTTTTCTAAAGAAATGGAATTGATCATCGGCGTCCCCTTGTGAACGGAGAGCGCCGTCTCGATGGCTGCAGGGCTGGGGCTGTCAATGCTGCAGGGAATGTCGTGTTCTTTTTGTACGGTTTCGACGAGCCAGCGCAGGCAACCAGGCTCATCGTCAACGAAAATCCCCGCATTGACATCGATATAATGGGCGCCCGCCTCCATTTGTTCCCGCGCTATTTTGCCGATATATTCCGCGTCCCGGCCGGATATGGCCTCACCGATCTTTTTGCGGCTCGCGTTAATCAACTCTCCTACGATTATCATGCTTGGCTCCTTCAAGTGATCGATGTCTTTAAGCATCCGGCAATTCGATGAACATTTCCTGAGTCACCACTTCTCCCGGTTCAAGAATGAAGAAGTCTTCTTCATAGGGGCCGGTTGCTAATTTGAAAAAGAGATCGAGGCCCTCGCTTTTGATTTCCTGGTAGCCCTTTTTGAAGTACGCCGCGTTTTCCTCTGCACGCCGGCGAAGCGGGACGATATCGGCCACACCTGTATCTATCAAGGCGATATGGGTGTAATGCTTGAGTTCCTCTTCCATTACCCACTGTGCTGTCTCATGGCCGAATTTGGGAGCGTATTCCTCTTGCATGATCCCAAGCGGGTCCTTTTTTTCCGCAACCCAGCCCGGGGTAAGATAATAGGTGCCGGGTCTGGTCTCGAAGCTCTCCCGGTAGGCCGCCAAAGAGCCAAGAAAAAAGGCTATGCAATCGTGACATTTGGGCACGATCAACCCCTGTTCCCTTGCCGTGACTCCGGCGATGCCGTTGGAGCACAGCCCGTAGCCTAGAACGATCCTGGCGGCATAATCCCTCACCGCGTCTATCTGTTCCTGAACGCTCTCGGCCATCTTGCGGGGAGTTCGATGCAATCCTTGATCGACGTAGCGGACCTCGACATTATCGCTACCCCGGCGAACATACTCCAATTCCGGCTCCATGACCCGGCAGGCCACGATTACCGCAGGCCCCGACACCTGTTCGTGTGAAATCTTTTTTGCCACTCTCAAGCCTTTCCCTGGAAAACCGGCGGAAAAGGGTATTCAGCCGGCCCGGGTCTAGGTAGGGTGGGCAAAGCCTTATCCTTACAATTACCCACACGTACCCCCAAGGTCGGTGGTCCGGATGAGATGAAAAATATTTGTGTTAATCGTTGTGGACACACTTGCCCCCGCCACTTTTTTGTGTCAATATTGAGGT
>JAJYTC010000256.1 GCA_021793275.1 Deltaproteobacteria bacterium
TGCCTCATCCGGGGAGAGCGACGCCGCGGGCGCGACAGCGGAATCATCGGCAAGCGCCGCGCCGGCAGGCCCGATCGACGAGTCTGCGGCGACCGAGCCGCAGTTCAGTCTCGCTGTCAACCCGCGGGCTCTGAGCGGAGCCTATTACTCGGGGCTGTTGCAGAAATCCTTGGGGTTGAGCCCGGAGTCTCCCATCAAGTTCGGAGGGGTTGTCACTATCGGCGGCAATTGGCTCGCTTCCGGCGGACTCAGGCCATATTCGACAACAGGAGATTTCGTTCTCGGTCTCGGCACCGATATCGATGCGCAAAGGCTTCTGAACATTCCGGGCGGCGAGTTTTACGCCAGTGCTATCGTCTACCAGGGAGAAAACAGCAATGGCCGGGCCGGATCCGTCCAGGTATACGACAACTTGTGTCCTCCGAATGATTTCAGTCGCATTGAACTCTATGAGTTATGGTGGCGACAGCGTCTGTTCGAAGACAAGCTGATCGTCAAAATCGGCAAGATCAACGCCGGCGGCGAATTCGGTCAGGTACTCACCCCCGCGCCGGTACCGGAAGCGAATATGCGGGACTGGACGATCAGCGATCTCCTCTATACCCCGTCCGGCCTGATTCCGACGAACTTCTTCCTGCCCATATACCCAAATACCGCATGGGGGATGGCTGTGTCATTCCTCCCGACGAAGAACTTTTACGTTTCATACGGAGTATTCGATGGCAACGGGGCGCGAGGGGTGCAAACGGGAGAAGAGGTCGGGCCGGAGTTTAACAGCTACCTGTTCCACATCGGGGAGGTTGGATACGCGTGGCGGCTCGGCGATCAAGGTAAGCCCGGCCGGTTTGGGGCCGGCATCTGGGGACAGACCGGCGCTCTTGCGACGGGAAATTCGACTGCGAATAAGACCGCGGCTATTACGACAAACGGCGCCATGGGTTACTACGCGTTCGCAAATCAACGGCTTTGGTACCGGCATCCGGGCATAGACCCGAGCGGCCTCATCGGCTTTGTCCAGTTCGGCTACAGCCCTTCACCCTCGAATATCGTAAGCTGCTACGCAGGTGGCGGACTTACGGCATTAGGCCTTGTTCCCCGCAGGCCCTACGATACGACGGGAGTCGGCATCGCCTGGAGCAAGCTGAATTCCGGCGCCGATGCGGGCTTGATCTTTTTTCCCTATGTGCCCCCCTCCTATACCTCGACCTCGCTGCGCTCCTCGGAACTGATGTTTCAGACCTTTTATCAGCTCAATCTGATCCCGCCGTATATGGGACTGCAGGCGGCCTACACGGCGATCCCCACGCCGGGGTACCGTCCCGGCATTCCCTGGGCGAACGTCTTTACCCTGCGCATGTTCATCGTACTATAAAGTAAAAACGAACCCGTGTGGTCTTTCATGTAAATTCGGGTCTTCCGGCAAACGCGTAAAGGTATTCTCCACAAGGATTGAAAGGCTGTTGATAGCCTTTCGCATTAGCTGACAAATAGATCATATCCGCCCCGGTACACTGACGACCTGATCGTGGTCTCCAGGATCAAATCCCTTTGTGACCTCAATACATTTTGATGGTTGAGACCGCGCAGCCTGCCCCAGGCAGCGTGAGAATCGGGAAGCACACCAGATTTGTCCACGGCATATTCCATGACTTGCGATCATGTGGGATGGGGCATGGGGGTAAAATCCACACCGGTAAATGGTTGATTGCACCGGAGGGAGGGAACTTCATGAAAACAATCCCGACAAGAATGCTCGCCGGTAAAGGGACGATCCGGACTATCGACCAGCCGCCGTCACGGTGGATTTTCTCACAGCAACGATTCAAATTCCTCCTGGGTAATCCGTGCTTGTTTGAGTATGTGCGCAAGCGTGGATCGTTTGATGGGACTATGCGCTGGAACGGTCAGCTTGAGCAATTCTATCCGCGTATGCTTATGCAGACGAATATGACTTCCTCTCTGGCGGATGACGACCCACCCGTCCCGCTGTAGCGCCTTGATCACCCTTTCGTAGCCCAAACTCGGCAGGCGGGTCATATGGCGATTTCGACGACCTCGACACCTGAGAGTGCGGCCAGGTCGTCTTCAACAGGTTCAAGATAAAGCTCGATGGCTTCCTTAATGTTCGCCAAAGCCTCATCCCTCGTTTCGCCCTCGCTTATGCAGCCGGGAAGGCTCGGTACAACCACCGTGTAACCGCCGTCATCGCTAGGCTCAAGCACCACTCGCAGATTCATCTTCTATAGCCTCGCCTCGTTTGAGGTTCTCGTTCCGTGGCCTCATTAGTCTATCATCACGGCAATTATACTATTTTCCAGCATGAATGCCAGATCGGTTTTTCGGTTTCTGCTTCTTTTACAGCGGACGGCTTGATGAGAATACTATATCTTGGCACGCTGCCTCAGGTCTTTAAGAACATCCTCAAATCGCAGACTTGGCTCGTGTGCTCGATCCTCAAAAGCAGCCAAGTCTTCGGCATCTTCGGCAAGCTTTGATCTCACGGCCTCGTTGACAAGTTCCGAAATAGAACAATCCAACTCTGCTGCCTTTAGCCTGAGTGCCCGGTGCAGTTCGGAATCCAGATAGATTGTTGCTCTTTTTTGGTTCGCCTTCATAACAAAACTATAACGTTTTGACGCCAAAACGTCCATCTATTAAAATTTAAATCTCCATAATAAAGGGGGTAAACCTCCGGCGCTGCCGGGGGTCCCGCGCCTCGCGGGATTGACAGTCCCTGGAATCTACGGGTGTTTTGCCCTACGGACCGCTCCAAGCTCCACGAGAGCTACGAACCCTCGTGTCGTCATTCCGGCGGTCCCGCTCTTAGCGGGATTGGGCCGGAATCCAGTTTTTGAGGACGCGTTCGGTACGTGGTTTCGAACATTACTTTGAAGTTAGCCCACGGAAAAAACCCTCCTTTGATCCAGGATAACCCTGTGAACCATGACAGTTTGGCTCCCGTTATTGACCTGCTGCCGGTCATTTCATGTCTTTTTCAAAAACAAACCAGGAATCTGCAAAAGCATATGGATATTCCGGTCTACGCTCGGCCAGGCGACCAAGTTTTGGTCTGATTTGGCCGAACGCTCTGTAAATTAAAGGATTTGATTGACCGTGAAAATGCATAAGGATATCTTTCCAGGTCCTTGGCTTTTCTTTGATAAACCCTGTCATTTCTTTAACTATCTCTTCCTCAGTAAGCATTTTCAGGTTTTCAGGAGGTTCACCGAATGGGTCTGTTACGGTTGCAGCTTCGAAGGAAAACCTGTCTATGTTTCCTATAAGAGGCAGGGTACAATCGAAACCTGCTTTGGGCAGGTTTACCGGTGGATGATCGCACAATGCCAATGGATCAGGGGGCAGTACATTCATCTCCGGTATGATAAGCGTACCTTTTTGAGGATTGAATCGCCAGGCGATGGCCCACTTTACACGGTCATCGTCGAAAATATCAATATCATCATCAAAAACATATGCAACCTTAGGGAACCATTGTCGTGAGCAGCTTAACATTATGCATAACGCCTGTTTCGCATCTCCACCGCCTTTGGTCTTGATTCGTGCATAGGCTACATTCATACATGATCCAGGCGGCATGTATACATCCAGGATATTGAGACCGGCATTTCTCAATGCTTTCACAATATCAGACTCGATGGCAATGTTCATAACGGCCATATCTGACAGGCCAGGTTTTAAACCTCCTACTGTAGCAAACTGGTAAATGGCATTTCTCCTGTGAGTGATACAATCCACTACTAAACGACAGTTGTGAGGAAGTCCGCCGCCGTAAGTTCCTGTGGCCTCTCCGTATGGACCTTCGTCATAAATCCATCCTTCAGATGTGATAACCCTTCCTTCGAGTACAATTTCTGCATTGGCGGGAACTGTTAAGTCATTGGTTTCACATTTGATGAGTTTAGCCGGTTCATTATAAAACCCTCCAAGAATGTCCCAGTCATCCACTCCGGATGCGGAAGTCATACTCGCTATTTTATCCAGTGTCGGTCCTCCAATGACAATTGCTATAGGCATATCGATATTCTTTTCCTTTTATGGTTTG
>JAJYTC010000257.1 GCA_021793275.1 Deltaproteobacteria bacterium
GGAAGTCTCCATACCGGGAAGGCAACACCGCAACCATCATCACGACGGCCATCGGCGTTGGCGCCATCAATGAGCGCGCAGCAGGCGCCCAGGACCTGGTGGATGCGGCATGCGCCGAACTCTACGCCGTGAAGCTGAAGCACGGGATAGTGACGAGTGAGTAGTGATCGGTGAGTAATGGACGGCGCTTCGCTTTTGTAGGAGCGGCTTCCAGCCGCGATGAACTCATCCTCAGTTCTGATAGCATGATCGCGATACCGGTGTTCCCGTAATGGCCCCTTTCCACCCGGAAGGCTATTGATCTCCCGTGATGTGAAGCTCCTCAGGGAATGCATCGGCGCCGACAGAGTTTTGTCCTGAAGGCGTGCGGCGAAATGAACATGGTCAGGCATAACATCGGTATCGAACTGACACACAATTACATGCGATTGCCATGCCCGACCATCGACATGGACTTGTCTTTATGCGTCGCACGTGGTAAGAAGAGCAACTCTGATCGGGGCGTAGCGCAGCCTGGTAGCGCACCTGCCTTGGGAGCAGGGGGCCGGAGGTTCAAATCCTCTCGCCCCGACTCAGTTTGCGGGAAGTGCCACTAAGGTTGTGTCACTTTCGTGACAGGTAGCTTCTAAAAAAAGCACCTCCGGCGGTAAATCCTTTGAGCAGATTTACCGCTTTTTTTTTGCTCTCGTGGCTGCTGATAAAGGTCGACACGTCGTGGTCCAAGGTGTCGAGTTGGGCTGACCGCCCATGATTGGCGGCCTTCGTACGGTTGAATAGAACGGGCCGAACAAGCGCCGGGCTCAAAAGGAAATCCTGAGTTTGCCAGCGTAAACGCTATCCTGCACGCTATGGGGTACAAGTTGACGCCGAAAAAACTCGATGCCCTTGCCAATTCGTAAAGGAGGCTCCCGGCGCAAAGGCGGAGAAAGCCGATCCATCGGGAAGCTTATGATCCCCTGAATTTATCGAACAGCCCTTTTTCAGAAAAACCAACCGCTACAATCCCCTGCCGCGCCCCTGAATGAGCGCCCTCACCGTAACGGATCGTGGTTCAATAAAGCAATGCATCCATATTAGCAGAATAGCTGGCTATCCCCGAAACATTCGCAAAGATGCTACCATACGATCATAGAAGCATAATCGATGGAAGTCCCATTGCATGAAAACGCAGCTATGCTATTATCATTGGCCTCTGAAAGTAACTTTGAATTAGGAGCTGGGTAATGGAAAAGGAGCTGTATAAATCGCTTATTGAGGATTCTCCGATTCTTCTGACGGTCGTTGGACTTGACGGCCAAATTCTTCTGGCGAACAATGCGCTGTCCGACGTTATCAGTAGCGCAGCCGGTGAGGCCGACTCGAAAGCGTATTTGAAACACTTTATTCCTGAAACAGATCATGAAGCACTGTCCAAACTGTTTGGAATGACTGCGATCGGATCTGCAAAGCAAACGGTCGAAACCGGATTGATCACCAGAAGTGCCGATCTCATGTCGGTGGAATGGCATGGCCGCGCGATACGCGACCCGAACGGCATGATCAAAGCCATTTTGTGCATAGGGGTCGATGTTACCGAGAGGCGAAGAAGTGAAGAAGAACTTGTGCAAACCAAGGAATACATGGAGAATGTTCTTGATAATTCCCCCGATGCGATTGGCATAGTGAACAGTCAGGGCAGGATCCTCAAAATGAACCGCATGGCGGAGAAGCTCTACGGCTACAGTCTTGAAGAACTTCGTGGCAAGGCCGCTTTCGATCTTTATGCGGAGCCAAATGAACTGCAGGAAATGTTGGCAAAACTCCGCAGTGAAGGCTTCGTCAAGAACTACGAAATCGACATGAAAACGAAAGACGGCTCTATCCTTCCCTTTGACATTTCGCTCACCATGCTCAAGAGCAAAGACCGGGCCGTGATTGGAAGTGTATGTGTGGCCAGGAATCTGAGTGAAATCAAGACAACATTGAGTGCCCTTGAAGCTGCCAATAACCAACTCCAGAATGAAGCCGGGGAGCGTCAGCGGACCTGGGAGGCATTGAAGAAATCGCAGATCGAATACAGTACCATCTTCGAAAACACCGGCAATGCAACGGTGATTGTCGAAGAGGACACGACCATATCTCTGGCCAACGCTGAATTCGCCAGACTCTCGGGCTGTTCCAAAGAAGAAATCGAAGGGAAGAAGAGCTGGACGGAGTTTTTTGGGGACGAAAACCTGGCTTGGATGAACGAGTACCATCGTCTGAGACGAGTTGACCCCAATGCCGCTCCCAAAAACTACGAAGCATGCTTCATGAACAGCCAGGGGCAATTCCGGGACGTCTATATGACCGTCGCTGCGGTACCTCAGACAAACAAGAGCGTAATATCCATACTGGACATCACGGAGCGCAAACTCGCCGAGGAGAGCCTGCGGCAATCCCATGCAGAGCTTGAACAGCGCAGCTATGAAATCTCCCAGCTAAATGAGATGCTGGATCTCCTCCAAATATGCCACGAGCGTGACGAAACCTACTACGTCATCAGCCATTTCGTTGAAAAACTGTTTCCGTTTGATGCGGGTTTTCTTGGTTTATTCAAAGAACCCCGCGCTATCATTGACCTGGCTCTGTATTGGGGGGGATATGAACCGAACGAGGAGTCGATCGGCTATGACGATTGCTGGGGTTTGAGACAAGGGAAAGTGCATGCATCGGCTGAATCCGGCGGGGGAGTCTGCTGTCGCCATATCCATGCTGAGCCGTCCATGAACTATCTTTGCGTTCCGTTGGTCGCTCAAGGCGAGGTCATGGGACTGTTTCATTTGCGCTTCGCCTCACCGGAAGGGGGTCATTCTCCTGAAATCCTAAGGCGTGTCATGGATTCCAAACAGCGCCTTGCAGTAGCTGTCGCTGACCACATTGCGCTTGCCCTGGCCAATTTGAACTTGAGAGAAACATTGCGCAGTCAGTCCATTCGAGATCCGCTCACGGGACTTTTCAACAGGCGTTTCATGGAGGAATGTCTTGACCGGGAGTTCCATCGCGCAAAACGACAGGGTCATGCTGTGGCCATCGTTATGATGGATATCGACCACTTCAAGGCTTTTAACGATACCAACGGCCATGATGCCGGAGATATCCTTTTGTCTGAAGTGGCATCCTTATTGAGAAACTCCGTGCGCGGTGAAGACGTCGTCTGTCGCTTTGGCGGAGAGGAATTTATCCTGATTTTGCCGGCCGTCTCCAAGGAAATCGCCCTGGATCGCGCTGAAGGCATCCGAAACCAGATAAAGAAAATAAAGGTTCATTACCAGAAAAAAGAGCTGGGTCCGGTGACCGTTTCACTTGGGGTCGCATTATACAATGAGCATGGAACGTCGCCCGAGGCCGTCCTGAAGGCGGCGGACATGGCCCTCTATCAAGCCAAGAGCCAGGGACGCGACCAGGTGGTTATGGCATAACCTCTGCTCGGCTACGGCTATGAACGAGGGGCGATTTGTTCGGCAGGGGCGGAATAAAGGCGGATAGCTTCTTCGCCTATCATGCGGGCGGCCGCCGAAGCGGTTATTCCCCCGACAGGCAAAGGCAGGAGCGCGTGAATATCGAGCGCGCCGGAGAGAAGTGAAACACCGGCGGCCAGACCGGTGGCGGCAACGACCGAAAGCATTTCGGGAACGCGCGCCTCGTCGTCTATATTCTTGCCGTAAAGGAGGGCGATTTCGAGGATGAGATAAAGGTGCATGCGGCTGAGCGCGGAAGTTCCCCCCACAATGCCCAGAAACTCGAATGTGTACCCCAGGCCGGGAATCAGCCTCGGCAGGTGCATGAGGCTGCCCCCCAGGAAGGACAGGGGCGTCTGGACCGATATGAGCCTGCGGGCTTTTTGCTCCGTGCTCTCCTCGGGATAACGCGCGTTGACCGCCTCCACCACTTTTCGGATGCGTTCTTTGCGAAGGCGGAGGAAAAAGTAAAAGAACTGGTCCGCGAGGATGCCCTGCCGGGAGTCTGCGTCCTGAGCAGCCATGTTATGGCGCCACATCGGGTTGCGGGCTCGGGGCGGGGCCTTTGCGCTCGGCT
>JAJYTC010000066.1 GCA_021793275.1 Deltaproteobacteria bacterium
TTCCATGCAGGTATACCGCCGCATGGATGTCGGGACCGCGAAACCGACCATCGAGGAACGCAGTATTGTTCCTCATCACCTGATAGACATAGCGGACCCCGATGAGCATTTCGACGCAGCGAGATACCTTTCGGCGGCGCGTCCCAAGATCGAAGAACTGAGGCTGCGGGGAATCCTCCCCCTGGTCGTCGGGGGTACCGGCCTCTACATGAGGGTCCTTACCCGCGGTCTTTGTTCGGGACCGCCTTCGAACCCCGAAGTGAAAGAGCACCTGATTTCCATGGAAAAGTCCCATGGCTTGGAGCACCTCTACCGGGAGCTTTTGCAAATCGACCCCGAATCGGCTGCAAGAATTCACCCGAACGACCGGCAGCGGATTATCAGGGCGCTCGAGGTCTTTTATATCGGCGGGGTCGCCCTGTCGGTTTTGCAAAAAGGCCACGGCTTCCGCCAGGAGCTTTTTCCAACGGTAAAAATCTTTATCAACCGGGAGCGGGATGTGCTTTTTGAACGGATAAACCGCAGGGTCGACCGGATGATCGAAGAGGGGCTGAAAGCCGAGGTCGAAGGGCTTTTTTCCATGGGCTTCGGGCCGGAGCTTAAATCGATGCAGTCAATCGGTTACAGGCAAATGGCCGCTCACCTTGCGGGGGCGATTTCGCTGGATGAGGCGGTCTTCGAGATAAAGCAGGAAACCCGGCGTTACGCCAAAAGACAGATCACCTGGTTTCGCGCAGACAGTGAATTCCGGTGCTTCGACGCTGACGACGTCGAGGGGATATATCTTTATATCAGGGAAAGCACGGAACACGCGCTCTTTTTATGAAATGAAATAAAGGGTATTATATGCGGGCTTCATTTGCTTGCACCGATCCAGAGTTTAATTTTTCAAAAAAAGAGGTCGAATAGCCGTATGAACGAAGAAGAAAAATCCAGGGATGAAATGGCCGAAGAGGAAAGCTTTGCCGAGCTTTTGCGGGAGAGTTCCATCAAGGCCGTGCGATTCAATCCGGGTCAGAAGGTCAAGGCCAGGGTCGTCAGTATTTCCTCCGATTGGGTCTTCATAGACTTGGGGGCAAAGAGCGAGGGGTATCTCGACGCGAAGGAATTCCTGGACGAAGAAGGCAGGCTTTCGGTTGCCGCAGGGGAGCTTATCGAAGCCTACTTCCTTTCGGCTGACGACAACCAGATGCGTTTCACCACCCGGATTGCCGGAGGCGAAGCGGGACGCTACTACCTCGAAGACGCCTGGCAAAACGGAATCCCCGTGGAAGGCCTGGTTGAAAAAGAGGTGAAGGGAGGCTTTGAAATAAGAATAGCCGGCGGGCTTCGCGGTTTTTGCCCGTTTTCACAAATGGGGCTGCAGAGGGAGAACCCGAAAGATCTGACGGGCGGGCATCTCGACTTCCGTATCACTCTATACGGAGAAAATGGCCGAAACATAGTCCTGTCCAACCGGGCGGTGTTGGAGGAAGAGCGTCGCAAGCAGAGGGAGGAGCAAAAAAGCCTTTTGCTGGAAGGGGCCAGGGTCAGGGGAACGATCAGCTCGATCCATAATTTCGGCGCATTCGTTAAAATCGGCAGCGTCGATGGGCTCATTCCGGTTTCGGAAATCGGTTGGGACCGGACGGAAGATATAAATGAAGTGCTGAAGGTCGGCCAGGAAGTCGAGGTAGTGGCGATAAAGCTCGACTGGGAAAACGATCGCCTCTCCTTCAGCCTCAAACGTGCGCTGCCCGACCCGTGGGAGAGTATAGAAAAGGATTTTCCGCCCGGGTCGCGCCACACGGGCACGGTCGTTCGGCTCACCAATTTTGGCGCATTCGTTTCCCTGGCCCCCGGAGTCGACGGCCTTCTACACATCTCCAAGCTGGGCGCCGGAAAAAGGATAAGGCATCCGCATGAAGCGGTGAGCAAAGGCCAGGCAATCGAAGTAAAGATCGACGCGATCGACAGGGAAAACAAGCGTATTTCGCTCTCACCCGCTGCGAGCGAGCAGGCCGAAGACCAAAGCGGCGAAGATTTTTCCCGGTATACTAAAGGGAGCCCCGCCATGGGAACGTTGGCGGATCTCATGAAGGCAAAGCTCCAGGAAAAAAAGAAAAAATAGCCGAATTTTTACGAAGCGTACGTCAATATGTCGCGTTTCAACCTGTCGCCCAGCCTGTTTTGCGCTATGCAGACGTCGTAGTCCGTCTGAAGACCCAGCCAGAATTGCGGCGAGGTGCCGAAGTATCGCCCGAGGCGAAGGGCCGTATCCGTGCTGATCCTGCGTTTTCCAAGCACGATCTCGTTAATGCGGCGCGGCGGGACGTTGATGAAAAGCGCCAGTTTGGCCTGACTTATCCCCATGGGCTTGATGAATTCTTTGAACAGGATTTTACCGGGATGAACCGGCCTGATTTTCTCCCCTTTCATTGTCCGAACCCTTCCGAAAGAAGATTTTTTCCATCGCTTTGATGCATCCGCCATGCCAGCGGGAAGAGCTTTTTTCAGACCGGCCATGGGCGCTCGACGCGCCGGCGGCCGCCCTGGTAAAGGAGGCAATCGCGGTCGCATTGCGAGTAACGCGAGACGTTACACAGGCCAATTACGAACTGCGGGATTCGTTATTACTGTCAGTAGTATCCCGCCTGCGCTACTTTACCTCTAAAAACGTAATAGCAGTAAGCGAAATAGGCGAGAATTGTGGGCAGGACGAAGATGGTGCCGGCCAGCAGGAACATCTGCGAAGAATGCGCTGCGGCAGCCTGCCGGTAAGTGACGGCAAACGGGACCAGCCACGGCCAGAGGCTTATCGCCCATCCGATATAGCCCAGGAGAAAAATGCCAAGGCTCATGAAGAAGGGACTCGTATCGGAACCTCTGTACAGTTGCCTCCAGACCGCCAGGACGAGGACCGCGGTCGCCAGGGGCATGGGAGCAAAGTAGTAGAAATCGGGAAGGGAAAACCACAGTTTTCTTATCGTTCCATTCATTATCGGCAGGCTGATGCTGACGATTCCAAGGAAGAGCGCAACGTAGGCCAGGACGTAAGAGGCGCACTTTCGAGCCCAGTCCCGGGTAACGCCCTCGGTCTTCATCACGAGCCAGGTGGACCCCAGCAGTGCGTAGCCGAACACCAGCGCCACCCCGGTCATGAAACTGTATGCGCTGATCCAGTCGAAAGGCCGGCCGGCAAAGCTTCGCCCTGCAACCTGCACACCCGTCACGTAGGCGCCCAGGATCATGCCCTGCATGAAAGCGGCGAGCACCGATCCGAAATGGAAGGCGTAGCTCCAGATGGAGCGGCCCTTCGTGGCCTTGAATCGAAACTCGAACGCCACCCCGCGAAAGATAAGGCCGAAAAGCATGAGAATTACCGGCATATAGAAGGCCGGCATCAAAATCGAATAGGCAAGGGGAAAGGCCGCAAGAAGCCCTCCGCCGCTCAGCACGAGCCATGTTTCGTTTCCGTCCCAGAAAGGGGCGATAGAATTCATCATCAAGTCCCGCGATTCTTCCGAGGGCGCAAAGGGGAACAGAATGCCCACTCCCAGGTCGAACCCGTCGAGAAGAACATAGAGACATAAGGCGACAATGAGCAGGCAATACCATATGAAGGGAATCGCAGACATTTTATGAGTCCTTTTTAGAAGCGGGGTCCGTGATGAGAGGCGGTTTGCTGAGGCCGTGCGAACCGTAGATTTCCCCCTCCGCTTCCGGCCCCTTCCTTATGAGCTTCAGGATGTAATGGACCCCCGAGCCGAAGACGACCCCGTAGGTCAGGACGAAACCGCAAATGGACAAAGCGACCGTAAGTCCCGTTACCGGCGATACCGCCCGGGAGGTGCGCATGATGCCATAGATTACCCACGGCTGCCTGCCGGTTTCCGTGACGCACCACCCCGCCAGCAATGCTATGTAGCCGGCGGGACTCATGACCTCGCACCAGCGCAGAAACCACCTCGTATCAAATAACCGCTTTCTAAAATAGAGAACGAGCGCCGTCAAACCGGTGAGGATCATCAGAACGCCTAATCCAACCATCACGCGAAATGCGATAAAAACCACCGGAACCGGCGGGCGGTCGTTTTTAGGCCATTCATCGAGACCCCTTACCAGGCCGTTAAGGTTATGGGTCAATATAAGGCTCGATAGCTTTGGTATTTCGATTGCGTATTTGGTAACTTCATCTTTTTGATCCGGCCATCCGAAGAGAATCGAGGGCGCGCCGCGCTGGGTTTTCCACAGCCCTTCCATTGCCGCCACCTTCTCGGGCTGGTACTCTAAAGTGTTGCGGCCGTGCGCATCGCCCAAAAACAGCTGCAACGGGGCGATGAAAATCGCCATTATCATGGCCATTCCGAACATAACGCGCGCCTGTTTGACATGACGGTTTCGCAAAAGGTAGTAGGCGCCGACTCCTCCGACGCCAAAGGCGGTGGTCAGGTAGGCGGCGGTGACCATATGAAAGAATCGATAGGGCAAGGACGGACTAAAAACAATCTGCTTCCAGTCGACGGGAAACAGCAGCCCGTTTTGGGCGATCCTGAATCCCCGGGGAGTTTGCATCCAACTGTTTACAGCCAGGATCCAGAAGGCCGAGAGCAGCGTTCCGGCAGCCACGATGATGTTCGATGCAAAATATGTCTTGCGTCCGACCCGGTTCTCTCCGAACAGCATCACTCCCAGAAACGAGGCTTCGAGGAAAAATGCGGTCAGTACTTCGTAGCCCAGCATCGGCCCGATTATGTTTCCGGCCTTGTCCGCGAATCCAGCCCAGTTTGTCCCGAACTGGAACGACATGACAACGCCCGATACGACGCCCATGCCGAACGCGACTGCGAATATCTTGAGCCACATGTGATATACGTCGCCATAGACACTGTTTTTCGTTTTCATCCATCGCCATTGGAGTACTGCCAGCCAGCTTGCCAGGCCGATTGTGGAAGCAGGAAAAAGGATGTGAAACGCTATAACGAACGCGAACTGGATGCGGGAAAGCAGCACCGGGTCTAGATGTCCTAACATAGGCCGGATCTCCGTACCGGGTAATGGGAAACGAGCTTTCGAGGCGGATTAGGTCGAGCGACGGGCGAGGCTCGAACCCACCGGGAGCTTTTCGAGGCCCTTCGCCTCTGCAATAGTGTGCATTAAAATAAAGGATTGCAAGCTTTATGGCAAATATCTACACAAATCATGCATGGGAGCAGTCGTGCTGAAAGTTCGGATCGATTATGGAGGGCCGGCCGATGAAGCACCGCTTTGCGGCGCAGATAAATCGGCCGCCTACGCCGAACCCCGCGTATTTTTGTGCGGAGATACGGGCCTGAGTGTCGAGTTCGGAGGCGAAATAGACCCAAGCATAAACCGCAGGGTCCGCCGCCTGTACAAAAAGCTTAAAGCCGGCTTTTATCCCGGCATTATCGATATGGGTCCCTCTTACTGCTCGCTTTTCATCCGGTATGATCCCTGGATTTGCTCTCTTGAAAAGCTTCTGTGCATAATAGAGGAAAACCTGGAAGACCCCGGCGGGGCCATTGAGGCTCCTGAGCGGATCGTCGAAGTCCCGGTTTGCTATGGGGGCGAATTCGGCCCGGATATGGCCGAGGTGGCAAATTTCCACGGAATCGGGGTCGATGAGGTGGCGGCGCTGCATGGGGCGCCCCTCTACCATGTCTACATGATTGGATTTATCCTGGGATTTCCGTACCTGGGGGGACTGGACCGGAGGTTGTATACTCCGAGGAAAAAAAGTCCCGGGAAAGCCGTCCCGGCTGGAAGCGTCGGGATCGCCGACCGCCAGACGGGCATTTACCCTGTAGTTAGTCCGGGGGGTTGGTGGATCATCGGGATGACGCCGCTCAAGGTATTCGATCTTACAAGAGAAGAACCGTTCCTTTTTGAAGCGGGAGATGGAGTGCGTTTCAAACAGATAACGAGAGAGGAATTTGAGAGCTATAAGGATCATTGAGCCTGGAACGCTTGCGACGGTGCAGGACCGGGGACGCTTCGGCTTTCGCGACAGGGGCGTACCGGTTAGCGGCGCGATGGACCGGCAGGCGCTTCGGCTGGGGAATCTGCTGGCGGGCAACGGCTTCGATGCGGCCTGCATCGAGATCACCATGGGCGGATTTGCCGCCGAATTTAAGGGTGGCGCGCATTTCGCCCTGACCGGGGCGGAAACGGCGGCCAAGTCGAACGGCAGGCCTCTGGCTTCCTGGAGACGCCACTTTGCGCAAGAAGGCGATATTATCGAGACGGGACCCCCTGTGTCGGGCCTGAGGACATACCTGGCCGTCGAGGGCGGCATAGACGTTTCTCCCGTCATGGGCAGCAGATCGACTTTTTTGAGGGGCGGCCTGGGCGGACTGGAAGGAAGAGCTCTTCGAAAAGGAGACGTACTTTTTCTCGGCGCCCCCGCGCGCGAGGAAACGAGCGTTCCGATTCTCGAACTTCCAGCCGAACTGGTCCCGGCTTATTCGACAAACGTCGTCCTCAGGATCCTGCCGGGGCCACAGATCGACCGCGTTTCCCATCGCGGGATAAAGACCTTCTTTTCCTCCGAATACGTGGTCTCCAACAGGTCCGACCGGATGGGCTCGCTCCTTACCGGGCCGGCGGTCGAGCTCAAGTGTGGAGGAGACATTATTTCCGACGGCGCTTTTCCCGGCGCAGTCCAGGTGCCGGGAAACGGGCAGCCGGTAATCCTGGGCAGCGACTGCCAGACGACCGGAGGCTACGTGAAGGCTGCGACCGTGATAGAGGTGGACATGTCTTTCGCCGGTCAGCTCGGTCCCGGGGCAACCGTGCGATTCGTCGCGGTGAGCCTTGACGATGCGCGGCTCGCCTATTTGAAAAACGAGTACATGATGAGAAGACTCTATGAAAAGAGCGCAAAAGCCGGAGGCGGCCAATGAGAATGGATATAAACTGCGATATGGGGGAAGGCTTCGGGGCGTACAATATGGGTGATGACGAAAAGATAATGGGCTTCGTCACATCCGTTAACATTGCCTGCGGCTGGCACGCGGGAGACCCTGTGGTCATGGCCCGGACCGTGCGGCTGGCTGCTCAATACGGCGTCGCGGTGGGCGCCCATCCCGGCTACCCCGACCTTCTAGGTTTCGGCCGACGCACAATGGAAACCTTTCCGGGCGAGGTCAAAAATTACGTCCTTTACCAGGTCGGCGCTCTTTGCGGCTTTTTGCGCGAGCACAAAATGCGGCTACAGCATGTCAAACCGCACGGGGCGCTCTACAACGTGGCGGCAAGAGATGAGAGGACGGCGGGCGAGGTCATTTCCGCCGTAAAGGCGTACGATCCCGAGCTCATTCTGGTCGCCCCCGCCGGGTCTCTTTGCGCCGAAATGGCGGTTTCGGAAGGACTCAGGGTGGTCGGGGAGGCCTTTGCCGACCGTGCGTACCTCGCCGACGGCCAACTCGCTCCCAGGGCCATGGAGGGTGCGGTTATTCATGACCCCGACGCAGTTCGTGAAAGGGTCCTTTCCCTCGCCACGTCGGGCCGGCTCCCAGCCATGGAGGGTGGACAAATCGAACTGGAAGCGGGCACTCTTTGCATCCACGGCGATACCCCCGGCGCGTGGCGCCTTGCCCGGACCGTGCTCCAGGCCCTGGAAGAAGCAGGGGTGGAAGTGGCGCCGATGGGGACAGGGAATACAACCGGTAATTAGAAAACGGCAAACCGGGCGGACGAAAAAGCCCCGCGTCGCCGACACGGCCTCGGAGAGCACGGCTGAAGCGCCGTACTCTCATGATCTTTAAACGATTCCTCCATGGAATCTACATCGCCGGATTCCAATCGGAACGAATTATCGATGTTTGCCACCGCCTCTACCATGGAAGCCGCCGCCATGGAAGCCCCCACCATGGAAGCCCCCACCATGGAAGCCGCCGGCCCGGGCAAATCCGCCAAAGCCTCCGCGTGGGCCGCCTCTAAAGCCGCCTCGCGCAAAGCCTCCAGGATGCCCAAAAGACCCGCCCCTTGGGCCCCCGCCAAAAGCGGGTCGCGCAAAGCCTCCGCGTGGGCCGCCTCTAAAGCCGCCTCGCGCAAAGCCTCCGGGATGCCCAAAAGACCCGCCCCTTGCACCGCCTCTAAAACCGCCTCGCGCAAAGCCTCCAGGATGCCCAAAAGACCCGCCCCTTGGGCCCCCGCCAAAAGCGGGTCGCGCAAAACCTCCACGTGGGCCGCCTCTGAAGCCGCCTCGCGCAAAGCCTCCGGGATGGCCAAAAGAGCCGCCCCTTGCGCCTCCGCCTCTTAGCGCATGCCTTACCGAAGCCGCCGAAGGTCTGGCGCCAAAACCACGCGAAGCAAACCCGGGTCGGCCGCCCCTGAAACCTTGCCGACCGCCGGCAAACCTGCCGCGTCCCGCGCCGAAGCCCGTGCGTCCTCGACCAGCAAAGCCGTTTCGGCCGGCGCCAAAGCCACCGCGTCCAGCCCTGCCCCTAACGCCTCCGCCTCTTAGCGCATGCATTACCGAAGCCGCCGAAGGCCTGCCTCCAAAACCACGTGAGCCAAATCCCGCTCGGCCGCCCCTGAAGACTGGCCCCATCCGACCGCCCGCAAGCCTCCCGCGCCCTGCCCTGAAGCCTGGCCGACCGCCCGCAAACCTTCCGGGTCCTCGACCAGCGAAGCCGTTACGTCCAAATCCACCTCGCCCTCCAGCCGCAAAGCCGCGGGGGCCCAGCGCTGCACGGCCGGCGGCAAGGGCCCGCCCGGAGCCGATTCCGCCTCGCGCGACCAGTTGCCTCAGCCCGGCGGTTCGCATGCCGCCATGACGGAAACGGTTGATGGCAAAGATATTTCTGCTGTTTATGTTCATGTTTCGGTTGACGTTAACAAACATGCGATGGTGGGCCCATCCCCAGCGCCCCCAACCCCGGTTCCACATGGGGCCGACGCCAACGCCTCCCCAGTATCCTAGTCCTCCCCGGGCCAGTCCGAAGGCTGGTCCTCCTCCCCATCCGAATCCGCCTGGTCCCCATCCGCATCCCCATCCGAATCCGCCGAGTCCCAATCCGAATGCCGGCCCAAATCCCCATCCGGGGCCGCCGTATGCCAATGCGCATCCCGGTCCAAATCCCCATCCGGGCCCTGGTCCCCATCCCCATCCGGGTCCGTACCCCCATCCGAAGTCCGGTCCAAATCCCCATCCGGGTCCGGGTCCCCATAATGGTCCGCCATATGCCAGTCCCAAGACCGGTTCGTACCCCCATCCGAATCCCGGTCCAAATCCCCATCCGGGTCCGTATCCCCATGGATCCCAACCCCAGTTCAACACGGGGAGAACGCCAACGCCTGCCCACAATCCCAACCCGCCGAATCCCAGTCCCAATCCCAATCCCAATCCCGGTCCGCCGTATCCGATTCCCGGGCCCACACCCATTCCAGGTTCGACTCCAGCGTACGGATAAGTCCAATCACCAAAACCCGCCGGGGTATAGTCATAAGGAGGATAATCAGGCCACATCCAGTTACCGTAGGCCTGGTCGGGATTATAATCGGGCACATAGATGACTTGGGGATCGGTCGGCTGGATCTCCACGTCATTACCCGCCGTGACCACCTTCTGTTGCGGGGTCGACTTGAGATTGCCCGCGGCCCGCGCGGCCCGCCGAAGCCTCTGTATCGACGCCATCACGTCCGGCTCCTGGCCGAGGAAAGCCTCACCCAATTTTTCCGTCCATTGCGGTTGCCTGGCCATCATCGCCACTACCTGCGGGAAAGGCGCCAGAGCCTTTACGCTAAGGTCCCAGTTTTTATTGTCCAAAGCCTCGTTTAACGCATGGCCCTTGAGGTTGGGGTGTGCCTTCAACCAGCTGTACTCGTCCGCTATTTCGTTCGGATATGTGGACGCAAGGAGTATCTGAGCGAGCAGAGAATCCGGATAGAGGGCAATCGGCGCAAGCATCTGGCCCAGTTGCTGCTCGGTGAATTGTGTCGGCGCGGGTCCTTGTTGCGGACCGGCCGTCTGCGCAAAGGCCCCGTACGAGACCATCAGGGTAATAATAATCGCAATCAAAACGCGGATTAGGAGCGAATTCTTAGGCATGTCCCCATTCCTTTACATACCGATTAGATTATTACTTTTCTTCTCACATCCCAAAAACCACTTAATTTATATAGATAACGAATGAGGACCAAAAATAGTTCACAAAATTAACTCTTCGCCATCTACGTGACATCTAATTAAGATTGCAACAAACCTCCAATCGGGAGGGTTTATTTTCAACGCCGCCGCTGAAATTGTGAAATCCGGCTGACCTCATTCCAGCGAGGATGAAATTGTGAAGGTTTTCCTCCACGAATGTTTTTTGGACGGGATTGTCGCGGGTGCGGTCTTCCAAGGCGGAAACATTGCCATGAGTGGAAATCGATTCAGGCTGAAAAGAGGCACGGCCGGCTAAGGAAGCGGCTCTGCAGTATCTTGAAAAAGGAAACCATTTTTTAGTGTTACAATGTTTCCTGTAGTGTTTTTGCACAGTCTGCACATCCCCTCTTTTACTTGGCCAAAGAGACCTCCAAAAGAGAAGATAGCACAACGAACCTTACAGAAAGATGACACCGCAGACTTGCCATTCGGACCAGGCGCCGGGGCGCCTGCGGTTCGTCCCCCCCATGGCTCCCTGCCGACCTGTAGCGCCCAAGATGATAAGTGCATACCTAAGACATTGATATCGTACGGGTGTCGGAAGCATCGGGATGCCGGATATTTCGCCCTCAGCCACCCGATATGCGACACCCGATGCGTCTCTTCTCATGTCCTTCGGCAGGTTACGTAATCGGCTATATCCAGGAGAATGTCTTTGGCCGGGCTTTCAGGAAATATTCGAAGGGCCTCTTTCGCCCTCATCGCATGAACGCACGCCTGGCCGGTGGTGTATTCTATTCCGCCGCTTCGGGCTACGATGTCGGTAATTTCGGTTATCATTTCGGGTGGGATCTTCTCCGAGGTGAAAATCTGTCTCAGGCGAAGACGTTCAGCGGCTTTCGCGTTTTTTAGAGCATAGATGAGAGGCAGGGTCGCCTTGCCCTCCTGCAAATCGTTGCCAACCGGTTTGCCGAGTTCCTCCGCCTCGCCTGTGAAATCCAGGGTGTCGTCGATCAACTGGAATGCGATCCCCAGGTTTTGGCCATAGGCCTTGAGCGCTTTTTCTTCGCCCGCCCCTCCGCCTCCGAAGATGGCACCGGTTTGGCATGAGGCGCTGATCAAGGTAGCGGTCTTCCTGTTGATTACCTCAAGGTATTCGCTCTCGCTTATCTCCAGGTTATCCGAGTTTATGAGCTGCAGAACTTCGCCTTCGGACATGCTGGTCGTTGCGTCGAGCAAAACCTGCAGAATTCTTATATCCTGGTATCCAACGGCTATCTGGATGGATCTCGAATAGAGAAAATCTCCAACGAGCACAACGGCAGGGTTGCCCCATACAGTGTTAGCCGCCGGGCAACTCCGGCGAAATTCCGCATGGTCTACGACGTCGTCGTGCAGAAGGGTGGCCGCGTGGACGAATTCGAATACGACTGCAAGCCGGACATCATCCCTTCCCTTGTACCCGCAAAGCCTCGAGGCAAGGATCATGAGCAAAGGACGCAGCCTTTTGCCGCCGCTTCCCGTGATATAGCGGCCTACAACAGAAATTAATGGGATATCCGAATCGAGAAGGCGATTTATTTCCTCCTCGATCCTGGCAAGGTCAGGGCCAACTTGGGTGTAAATCTTCTCTTTCAAGTTTGCCGGACCGACAGGGATAAAGCTGGGCAGGGCAGAAGCGTCCACGATTTTGAAATCCGAATTAGTAATTATTCACTAGACCGATATTACCTGATCTCTCACAAAAAGCCAAAGTAGAACCGATATCTGATAACGAAAAATTGACGCCATGTCAAAGCGTTTCGCTCGCTACAGGAGGAATCGAGAGAAATTCGCGCTTTTTTGCTATAAAATTCCTCATGTCCACATCGACCCTGATTCAAACCGGAAACGTTTGGCCCATAAAGGCTTGAACAACAATAATCATAAGTCGAACCGGCGCAAGAACGGCGGAAAGGAAGATTTTTTTCCCAGCCCTCCATGCCCTTTCCGGCTTTAGGGAAAAGCGGCCGGGCTCCAAACCGTACAAACCCCTGCCGGCTTTCCGGATGGACACTAAATATACTGGTCCGCCAGTTCCTTTATGAGCTTTTCGATGTCCCCCGCACTCTCGGGCGCCAGGTCCCTTACCGCCGTTTCCAGCCGCCGCCGAATGGCGGGATCGTTTATCTCATCAAGCCTTCTAAGCGCCCCTCCCCGCCGCCCCAGCCGAAACAGAAGCCTTTCATGATCGGGCATGGCCAGATAGCGGTCTATTGTGGCGAGCATTTTGTCTTTTTCTTCCGGCAGCTTTCCTTCGACTTCCTCGAGCAGGTTCATGATGTGATCCGATTTCACCTGGCTGGAAATCCCGTCGAGCAAAGAAATGAAAAGCCTGATCTCGGCCGCGGTTTCATCGTCCGAAAGAGGCGTAAAGCGACCCGAGCGCCATTCGTCATGAAGAGGCGCGCGGGAGGGGATGCGCAGACTCCGAAGCCTTATGAAATGCGGGTCGATCTCGTTCAACACGCGCGCCGATTCCCTTGCGTGATCCTCGGAAATCTCCTTGCCGCCCAATCCGGGCATGATGTATTCGGAAAGCTCCATGCCCGCTTCGACTACCTTTCTGCCTGCTTCCACCTGGCGCTTTGCCGAGACCCCCTTGCGGATCAGCTTCAATACCCGGTCGGAACCGCTCTCCATGCCTATATGGACCCGGTCAAGGCCGGCCTTGCGGATTTGCTCGAGTTCGGCGGAATCCATCCGGGCAAGCGTGCCGCTGCGACCGTAAGAGGTGATCCGCGTGATCCCGGGTATTTTCCGTTTCAGATGCCGAATCGCTTCGCTGATTACACTTGCCGGCAACACGAAGCTGTTGGCATCCTGGATAAACACGCTGCCTTTTCCTGTATAGAGCCAGAGGGCCGCCTGGCGGTAAAAGTCATTGTAGCGGGTGCTGGAGAACACGATCTCCAGTGCTTCGCGAGGAAAACCGCCCACGAAGCCCATGCCTGAGGAAAGGGTGCGAAGGTCCTGGAAAATCTCGGCGGCCGCGTCGATATCGCCCTTGATTTCGTCAAGCGAGCGCCTGCTGAACTCTTTGCCCTTGTATACCGTACAGAAGCTGCACTTGTTCCACGGGCAGTTTCTCGTGAAACGGAAAAGCAGACTCCCCGCTTCGCTCGGAGGGCGAATAGGCCCCTGTTCGAAAGCTATTTGTTTCATGGCTTGTCCAATATCCGGCGGCATTACCACCAAACGCCGTGAACCAGTCCCAGGATCCCGATCACGATAAGGTAGACGGCTACAACGTAGTTCAAAAGCCTTGGGAGCAGAAGGATCAAAATGCCCGCGATCAAAGCCGCGAGCGGTCCGGGCGGTATGTGCGACATGTACATTCGTTATCTCCTCGATTTCCCGCGCTTTAGCGGCGATGGCGGCGAAAAGGCTGCCGCTTACGCGTTCAAAGGTCGATGCGTTTTGCAACACAGGTGCGACTCTTCAACTTTTCAAATTAATCACTTTCCCCCTGGTTTTTCAATTAGGAATGTTTCACCCCGCTCACCGGACAGCCATAAGACGCGCCTCCGAACAATTTCGGCAGAAATAGTTTGAAAATCGAAGGCGTTATTTAATATTATCTAGGCTGCAAACACTGCAGGCCCCATGTATTGACGCTATATCAAGTTTTTTCCAACTGTTGCTTCACTCTGGTTCCGGTTTTGATTTGCCGGGACGAAATCGTTTACGGTTGCCGCTTTTGTCCCCTGACGCCGACCGCAATCGAGCGACCGGCAGTGTCCATCCGGAAACCGCACGGGCGATTGTTGGGCGATTTTGAATTCGGAAAGGAGGCTTTTTTTACGCCCCGGATCAAAGCCGGTCTTCGGTTTGAGCCGGGTCCGAAGAGGGCGCCGGCAGGATAAAAACTGTGCGGCGAAGCGTTTTGGCCGGTAGACTCAGGTTTGCCGCTCTCCATGCAGGGAACGGCTGGAAGGAGCTGATTGATGAAGCAGGACGGTTCTTATTTCGAGTTTTTGAAACAGGAATACGACGTGGGCAAACTTTTCGATAAACCTGAACCGCTCAAAGGCGTGAGGATCCTTGAATTGTGCTACGTCGTCCTTGGCCCCGCGGCCTGCGATTACCTCGCGGAATTCGGCGCCGAAGTGATAAAGTTCGAAGGCCAGAAAGGGGACCAGATGCGCTTCGTAACGCCTTACGCCTTTTTCTGGAAAAACATGTCCCCGGGCATGGAGGAACAAAATCACAACAAGTATTGGGTCGGCATGCACATGGGCAACCCCAAGGCGAAGGAGATTTTTCTCAACCTGGTGAAAAAAGCCGACGTTGTCGTAGATAATCTCACGCCGGGCAGATTGGCCGCCTGGGGGCTGAGCTACCGGGAACTGAGCAAGATCAATCCCGGAATTATCCAGCTCCATGTCTCGGGCTATGGAACCTGGGGACCGTGGACCGGGAGAACTTCCTACGACGCGGTAGCCCAGAGCATGGGGGCCCTTTCGGCCATCACGGGATTCGAGGAGCGCGGGCCGATCAAATCCGGCGTCTGGATAGCAGACTGGGCCACAGGGCTTATGTGCGCGGTCAGCATCTTGGCCGCGCTCCACTACAGGGAAAGAACGGGCAAGGGCCAGTTCATAGATTACATGCAGGTGGAAAACGTCATCCGCTGGCTCGATTGGACCTGGCTTTTTACACACAAGACCAACACCGACCGGAAGCGGTCGGCAAACCGCGATCTTGCGATCTGCCCCTCGGACCTTTTCCGATGCTCGGACGGATGGGCCGCGGTCGCCGCCTTCAGCGAACAGGAGTTTAAAGGCCTGTGCGAGGCGATGGGCCAGCCTGCGCTTTTCGAAAAATTCAGCGACCCCCTCGAACGTCTAAAGGATGAAAACGCCCGTGTCATCCTGGAGGCCATCGAGGCCTGGACAGGCTCGAAGAGCGTGGCACAGGTCGAAGAACTTGGCAGCAAGCTCGGGTTCGCCGCAACGCGCGTGCTTTCCGCACAGGATGTATATGAGGGGCCGCATTTCCGGGAACGCGGGACCATACAACAATACGACGATTGCCTCTACGGCGATATGGTGCAGCATTGCTATCCTCCCCGTCTAAGCGAGACGCCGAGCAGGCTCAAGTGGAGTTCTCGTCCGCTGGGGTTTGACAACGAATACGTGTTCACAAAACTCCTCGGCCTTACCAAGCCCACTGTAAGGCGCCTTCAGGAGGAAGGCGTCATTTTCAAGTGGAACCCAAGCATCCCGTCTCATTGTCCGCCGTCGGATTGGGATGAGGTGAGCGGAAAAAAACTTTCCTGAGTCGGGAGGAATGATATGGACGAAAAGAGAATAGTCGGAATGGCGCACGACGCGGAATACGCCAAGTGGGCGCATAACGTGACGAACCCGGAGGACATTTTCAATAAACCGGAGGCCCTCGATGACTTGCTGGTCCTGGATGTGAGCCACGGCAGCTACGCGGGGCTTTTTGCCTCCTCGATCCTTTCCGAATTGGGTGCCGAAGTGATACGGATCGAGCCGCCCGGAGGCGACATAGCGCGCAAAATGAGCCCTTACGGGATGATGGTCAAAGACTCCGGGCTCGCTTACCTGACCGAAGCCAGGAACAAGTTCCACGTTACATTGGATATATCGACCGAAGAAGGGGCGAAGATCTTCAAACGGCTGGCCCGAAAAGCCGACGTGGTGATCGAGACTTTCAAGCCCGGCTACCTCGACGAACGGGGCATCGGCTATCGTCAACTCGCGGCGGAAAACCCGGGGCTGATCTATTGCCCGATCCATGTGTACGGGCAATTTGGAAAAGATGCCGAAAAGTGCTGCAATCAGCCCGACTACGATATCACATGCCAGGCAAGGGGCGTGGTCATGTCGATTACGGGCGAACCCGATCTCGACACCCAGCTCTCCGAGCACTACAAACGCCCCCTCAAAGAGGGCAACTGGATGGGATGGTATGCCGGTGGCGCGTGGGCTTCCTTCGGGATTTTGGCGGCCATGCATCACAGAAAGAAAACAGGCAAGGGCCAGCTGGTGGACTGCTCGCCCCCTGAAGGCCTTATCACCATGTCCAATTACGTCATGCAATACTACCACATGAAACATGAGCTTATGCCGCGCGCAGGAAACTTCGACTACGCGGTTTTCCCCTACACTTACGTGAAGTGCAAGGACGGCTACACCTTCATCTCCGGGTTCACCGATCCCAACTGGAACGCCGTGTGCGAAATCATGGATCGCCCGGACCTTCGCGACAGATTTCCCGGCATCAAGGACCGTTTAAACCCCGTTAACCAGCCTGAAATACAGCGTGAAATCGAAACCTTCACCTCCAGGTATACGGCCGACGAACTCCAGCGCATCGTGGGATCGTATATGAAGAACCCCAACCGAAAAGGCACGGTGGTCGTGGGGCGGCTGGAGGCGCCCACCGAAGTGGTGCAAAGGGAACACTGGCAGGACCGCCAGACGTTCTATCAAACCGAGGACCCGATCTACGGCGATATCTTCATTCAGAACTCGTCGTTCAAGGCCATGTCGCTCACGCCCGGCCGCATCAAGTGGGTTTGCAGGCCGATCGGCGCAGACAACGGCTACATCTACCGGAAGTACCTCGGAATAGGCAAGACGAAGCTGGGTGAACTCAAACAGGCCGGCGTGGTCTGATCGAAAGTCGAAAGTCAAAAGTCCGAAAGGCAAAAATGAGGTAAAAGGGCAAGAACGAAGAATTGCCCGCGAAATGGCGGACGCGATCAAGTCGCGTCCGCCACGGGAAATTAGAACGGATACTGGCGGGGAGCACGCTGCACGCTTATCCAGCGCAGTTCGGTAAACTCTTCCAGCGCGGCCCTGCCTCCAAACCTGCCCCAGCCGCTGTCCTTCACGCCACCGAACGGCACCTGCGGCTCATCGTGCACCGTCTGGTCGTTAATGTGAACTATGCCCGATTCCACACGCTCGGCCATGTCGAGCCCCTTTTGGAGATCGGCGGTGAAAATACTGGCCGAAAGCCCGTAAGAAGTTTCATTGGCGACGCCGACCGCTTCGCTCTCGTTTTCGACCTCGATTATCGAGACTACCGGCCCGAAGGTCTCCTCGCAACTAAAGGCGGTGTTTCGCTTTACACCGGTCAAAACGGTAGGATGGCAGCAAAGTCCCTCATATTTCATGCCGCAGAGCACTTTTGCTCCGTCGGCGACCGCCGAGTCTACGTTTTTCTTTACCTGCTCCAACTGCTGGCGGTTGATGAGCGGGCCGATGACCGTGTCCGGTTCCTTGGGATTGCCCACCTTGAAGGAAGACACCTTCTTTACGAATTTCTCGCTGAATTCTTCGACGACCGGTTTTTCAACGATGATTCTGCGGGTGGACATGCATATCTGTCCCTGGTGGAGAAACGCGCCGAAGGCCGCCGCGTTTACGGCCTCGTCGATGTTTGCGTCGCGCAGAACGATCATGGGGTTCTGGCCTCCGAGTTCGAGGGACACCCGCTTTAAGTGGCGGCCTGCCTTCTCGGCCAGTTGGCGGCCGACCTGGGAAGATCCGGTCAGATTTATTCGGCGAACCTTGGGGTTTTCAACAAATTCGTCGCCGATCTCACCGCTTCCGCCTGCTCCATTGGTCACCAGGTTAAACACGCCTTTTGGAAAACCTGCTTCGTGAAAGACTTGGGCGATTACGACCCCTCCGGCTGCCGCCGATTCGGTCGAAGGTTTGAGGATTGCCGTGTTGCCGTAGGCAATCGGCAGGCACACAGCCCGAAGCGACAGAATGAGCGGGGCGTTCCAGGGGCCTATGCCGGCAACGACCCCGACCGGCTGGCGTATGGCCATGTGCATTGCCCCCGGCAGGTCCGCCGGTATGATTTCTCCAATCGGCGCATGAGCCTGGGCCGCGGCTTCGCGCAGCAACCCGGGGGTGAACATGGTCTGAAACATGGCGAACCCGAAAGTGCAGCCGGTCTCCTCGGCGAGAATCCTCACGATCTCGTCCCGTTTGCCCTCGAGGATTTCGGCGGCCTTGAGGAAAAGGGCCTGCCTTTGGGCGGGAAGCGTTCGGGACCATGCGGGAAATGCCGCCGCGGCGGCATCGACCGCCCGCCTTGCGTCGGCCCGCTTTCCCGCCGGGACCCTGGCGAAAATCTCTCCCGTGTAAGGGTTCATGTCATCGTAAACCGTCCCGTCCAACGCGCCAACCCATTGTCCGTCAATGTACATCGAGTACTCTTCAGGCATCTGACTTCCTCCTTGCTCAGAAATGGTTGCTTCAAATTTTGACCTAAAGTAGAAACGGCCTGTCTTCGAATGTGTTTCCAACGCGAAAAAACCAGCGGGCGCCGCAAGCGTCGAGACGATCCGGAAATTGAGCTCAATGAATCGAGCACGGAAAGCGGAAATGAGGAAAATGCGAAGCCGATGGGACCAACAAACGCCCGCGCTCAGGGCTTTTCGGCCCGTAAGCGAATGGCTGCCGCCTCCAGCCTGTGCGCACATTATCCGGCGCTGCAGCGTCAAGTCAAGAATAATCACGGGATTTACCGGTCGGAACACCGGCAACGCGCTATTTGCCGCTGAAATTCGAGCCAGGATGATTCGGACCTACCCCGACCGCCATTCAATATCTATATACTTGAAATACAATGACATTAATGGTATTCGCGGTAGGGTGAATACCCAATCTCTACTCCCCAAAATACCCCTTTACGAAATGCAATATTTGGGACACATGAAAAAACTCTAATCACACCCCTAAATTAATCCGATAAGAATGGGCAGACATGAACAGGGAGAAAAATGCCGAGCAGGGGAAAGTAATTCGGCAATAGTGGAAAAACTGACGTGAAAATCTGATTTTCTTTAACTGCCCCTTTTATTAGGGTCCCGGAGCATATTTATCAACTTAGTCGTCGGCTCTTATGTAACCGAGTTGGCGGAGCCGTATCACTGCCGTCTGGTCAATGATCAAATAAATTTCATTATTTCACCATGGTCTGGAATAACGACCTCCTCGGTCACGCATCATGAACGATACGGGGATACTGTGTAACTGAACTTCTAAGTTGGAAGGCAAAACAGTCATGGAAAAGATATCGCCGCCCGGGCTCCTGAAATTCCAGCCGGCAGCCGAAAGACCTTGTGCTGAGAATAAGATTGGAGTTGATGTCGTACCTTCGCTTGAATACGATGAAGACTCTTTCAATAGAATGCTCGCACTGGAGCGCAAGAGATCGGAAAGGTCGAAAAGGCCTTTCATGTTGATGCTCCTGTCCCTTGAAGGCATACCCGAGGGTGAATCCGGCTGCAATGTCCGTGCGAAGCTGTTTTCATGCCTGGAATCAGCAAAGAGAGAAATAGACGTCCTGGGGTGGTACAAGTTCAATACGATCGCAGGGATCATTTTTACCGAAATATCCGATTTGAACGACGGCGCCGTATCCGAGGTCATTGTAAACAGGATCAAGTCAAGTCTTGCTTTGAACATGGGCGCGGATGAAATCGAAAAGATTATTATAAATATCTACTTTTTTCCTGAAAAGATCGATCCCGAGGGTTGGTCCAGCCGCCTCACCCTCTACCCGGAAATTACCAACCGCCTGCGTTCACATAAAAACAGGCTCTTTGTCAAACGCATCGTCGATATCTTCTGCTCCCTTGTCGCTCTTACGCTCACCGCCCCTTTTTTCGCCATTATTGCCGCACTGATAAAGCTTGATTCGAAAGGCCCCGTTTTCTTTCGCCAGAAGCGTGTGGGGCAATACGGCAAGAGCTTCACATTTCTCAAATTCAGGTCAATGTATGTCGATAATGATCCCTCGATTCACAGGGAGTATGTGAAGAACCTGATCCGTAGCCCTGAAAACGGCGCCGGCAACGGCAATTCGCACAAACCTGAAGTTTTTAAGATTCAAAATGATCCTCGCGTCACCCGGATAGGCGGATTCCTGCGGGAAACGAGCCTCGACGAACTTCCCCAGTTCATAAATGTGCTAAAGGGCGAAATGTCGCTTGTGGGACCGCGTCCTCCCATCCCTTATGAACTTGAAAACTACGACCTCTGGCACAGAAGACGCGTGCTCGGCATGAAACCGGGCATAACGGGAGTGTGGCAGGTCGAGGGAAGGAGCCGGACGACTTTTAACGATATGGTGCGTATGGATATTAATTACGTGACAAACTGGAGTCTCTGGCTGGACTTCAAACTTATTTTCAAAACTCCGCTGGCCGTTTTGACCAGCAAGGGCGCGTATTGAGCTGCGGACCGATCAATCCGTGATCGCCGGGCACGCGTAGAGTGTTCCGTCAAAAGGAGGGGGATATGATCCGGATCGGCATAGTCGGATATGGGTACTGGGGACCGAATGTTGCCCGAAATTTCAGCAGCGCCGACGGATGCCGGGTGGTAAGAATTTGCGACGGGAACCGGGATGTTCTCGGTCGCGCCCAAAAGGCTTTTCCAGGCGTAGAGACTACAACCGAGCTCAATCAGCTGGTTGAGGCGCCGGATATAGATGCGATCGCCGTCGTAACGCCTGTTTCCACTCATTTTGACCTGGCCAAAAGGGCGCTGGAAAACGGCAAACACGTGTTTGTCGAAAAACCCTTCACCGCTACTTCCGCCCAGGCGCTGGAGTTGATCGAAGTTGCCGAGCGCAGGAACCTCAAAATAATGGTCGATCACACGTTCCTTTTTACAGGGGCGGTTCGAAAAATCAAGCAACTCGTCGATGAAGGCGTGATGGGCAACATATATTACTATGACTCGACCAGGGTAAACCTCGGTCTTTTCCAGCACGACGTGAATGTCATCTGGGATCTTGCCCCGCACGATATTTCCATAATGGATCACGTGATCGCCGAGAAGCCGGAGGCCATACTGGCAACCGGCAAGAATCATTTCAGCGATTATGAATATGTAGCCTACGTAACGATCTATTTTTCCAACAACGTCATCGGTCACCTCAACGTGAACTGGCTGTCTCCCGTAAAGGTTAGGACCACCCTGCTCGGCGGTGAAAAAAAGATGCTCGTTTGGAACGACCTGGATTCGGACGAAAAGGTCAAGGTCTACGACAAGGGGGTGGAAATCGAAAATCGCCAGGGCGTATATGACCTGCTCGTGAGCTACCGCTCAGGCGATATGTGGTCGCCGAAGCTCGACCAAACCGAAGCCCTGAAGCTCGAAACCGAGCAGTTTATCGAATGTATCCGAAACGGCGGCAAGCCCTTGAACGACGGCTGGGCAGGATACCGGGTGGTCCAAATGCTCGAGGCCGCCGACAGGTCGATAAAGAACAGGGGGGAGCTCGTTTGGCTGTGAGCTTTTTATCCATTGCCGACGACGTGAAGCTTGGGGAAAACGTCAAGCTTGCCAAATTTATAAATCTGTACGGCTGCACGATCGGGGACAACACCAAGATCGGAACGTTTGTCGAAATCCAGAAAAACGCCCTAGTGGGCAGGAACTGCAAAATATCGAGCCACACATTCATCTGCGAGGGCGTAACCATTGAAGACGATGTCTTCATCGGCCATGGAGTGATGTTCATAAACGACACCTATCCCAGGGCAACCAATTGCGCCGGGCATCTCCAAACCGAAGCCGACTGGAAGGTAGAACCGACCCTGGTGAAAAAGGGCGCCTCGATTGGCTCCGGGGCCGTGATTCTTGCAAACGTCACAATCGGTGAAAATGCAATCGTGGGGGCAGGCGCGGTCGTAACCTCGGACGTTCCCCCCAAAGCCATAGTCGCGGGCAACCCGGCGCGACTTTTAAGACCGGTCGAAAGTTAAAAAGTCGAAAGTCTAAGGTCTAAAATCGGGCTCGCTGCGCGAGCGAGTCGAAAGTCCGGGGGCGACCGTGAAGATCGAAAAATTCGAAGACTTGGATGCCTGGCGGAAAGCCAGGGAGTTGGCGAAATCGGTTTATGCGGTGACAAATGAGGGAGCGTTTCACGTGATTTCGGCCTTCGCGATCA
>JAJYTC010000067.1:0-21405 GCA_021793275.1 Deltaproteobacteria bacterium
TAACACCAGGGACAGAGTGTCATCCGCCATTCTGGAGCCGGTTTCGAGCAGGTCTTCCATTTCTTTGCGGGTGGCGGACAGGAAGTGCTGGTCTTTGATCGTGTTGAGATTGATAATCACATTGAGGCTACCCGCAATAAGAGCGCTCTTCAGGAACGTTACCCCGCAGCCCACATCCGAGATGGCGATCATGGTCCCGATCTCGCCCATTCTGGCATGCACTTTAATTCCCTCGAAAGCCGCGCGCATGATTTCCATGGGCACGCCGCAAGCCTCCTTGCAGCACTTCTCCATTGTTTCTTCTTTATATTTCGCTTCCTCAGGAGTGTTCTTCGGAAGCCCGTAGGCTTTGGACAGGGGCTCGAAGACTTCCGCGTCCCGATCCACGAGCCTTTTGAGCTTGACGATGATATCCTCGCCCTTGGCTATGAGTTCCTTCACTTCTTCTTCAACATCCGCATATTTTTTTTTGCCTACAGTCAGGTTCCCAACCATGTTGGAAAGGGCCATTCCTATAGCGCCGCCCATGGCGGCCGCGCCGCCCCCTCCAGGGACCGGCGCTTTCGACGCCAGTACCTCGACAAATGCCGAGCAAGTTTGATCCAGCATTGACATTTTTATTCTCCTTGAAGCGAATGCGAAAAAAGGGGCGGGGCAAATCTTTCGCCCTGCCCCTTTTACAATGTCGCTCACACTAACTGAATAGAAATGGACGATAATGGTAATGCGGCGTTATACCCTGCCGCATTTAGAACAACCCCGTAACCTTGCCTGTGTTTACATCCACGTCCACTCTGCGGAACGCCGGGTTGGAAGAAGTGCCGGGCATCAGGCTGATGGTGCCTGCGCACGGGCAGAGGAACTTGGCCCCGGAGTAGATGAGAAC
This sequence comes from Deltaproteobacteria bacterium, assembly GCA_021793275.1. GTDB lineage: Bacteria > Desulfobacterota > Syntrophobacteria > Syntrophobacterales > Syntrophobacteraceae > SbD1. The sequence goes on from JAJYTC010000067.1 coordinate 887, forward strand.
GTCGCGGATCGGCAGCGTCCAGCCCTTGGGCACGCCCTTTATGGCCGGATCGTGCGTGAGGCTGAGGTGAGTCTTGACCATCATGGTGGCATAATCGTCGTACTTGGAATCGGCCTCGAGCATCTTGGCCTTTGCCTCGGCTTCAGGGGTCCATGCGACGCCGTCGGCGCCGTAGACTTCCTTGGCCACCAGGGCGACACGTTCCCTCAGCTTCATTTCTAGCGGATAGAGGAACTTGAAGTTGTTGCCGGTATCCTCACATGCGTCGATAACCGCATCTGCGAATTCCAGGGCGCCTTCGCCGCCTTTGAGCCAATGCTGGGATACCGCGCAGCGGGCGCCTGCGGCTTCCGCATGCTTCTTGACCAAGGCGATCTCATCTTTGGTGTCCGTATGGAAGGAATTGATGCACACAACCGGGTTGATGCCCGACTTGCGGATCGTGTTGATGTGGTGAACCATGTTGGGGATGCCCTTTTCGAGCAGGGCCAGGTTTTCCTTGGTATATTCATCGGGAAGCGCAAGACCGGCCACGACCTTGGGCCCGCCGCCATGCATCTTGAGAGCGCGAATCGTGGTCGTCAGGACCGATACGTGAGGTTTGAGCCCGCTGTAACGGCACTTGACGTTCCAGAACTTCTCGAAACCGATGTCGGCGGCAAAACCGCTCTCCGTTACGTGATAGTCGAAGAGCTTGAGGCCGACGCGGTCCGCGATGATCGAGGACTGCCCAACGGCGATGTTTGCGAAAGGACCGGCGTGAACCAGGCACGGCTGGTACTCGGCGGTGCACATGAGCGTCGGGTTGATGGCGTTTCTCATGAAAGCGGTCATGGCGTTTCCGACTTCGAGGTCGCCGGTGGTTACGGCTTTCCCGCGTTTGTCGAATGCCACGGTGATTTCATTGAGTCTTTTCTTCATATCGGCCAGGTCTTTTACGATCGAAAGAATGGCCATTATTTCCGAGCTGACCGCGATACCGAACTTTGACTGCATCATGAAGCCGTCGGTTCTGCCGCCAATGCCGATAATTATATTGCGGAGCGACTGGGCGCAAAAATCCATGATCCAGCCCATCTCGACACGGGTTGGATCGATGTCGAGGCGCCTCATTTTGGTCAACCGCTCGAGCTGCTCGTCATTGTAATTTCTTTCGTGCTGCATGCGGGCGGTAAGGGCCACCATGCCAAGGTTGTGGGCGTTCATGATATCGTTGATGTCGCCCGTAAGGCCCATCGAGAACTCGGTCATCGGGATAAGAAGCGAATTGCCTCCGCCCGCCGCCGTCCCCTTTATGTTCATGGTCGGGCCGCCCGAAGGCTGCCTGAGGGCTCCGCCGACATTTTTGCCTCTTTTTCCCAAGCCTTCCATCAAGCCGCAGGAAGTCGTGCTTTTGCCTTCTCCAAGAGGGGTCGGAGTGATGGCGGTAACTTCGACATACTTGCCATCGGGACGGTCCTTGAGCCTGTCGATGATCTTCATGAAGTCGAGCTTGCAGAGCCTGCCCATGGGGAGGATTTCATCCTTTTTCAGTCCCAGCTTCTCCTGGAACTCCCATGGCGTGGGCATATTAACTTCCGCTGCTTCAGAAATCTGCCAGTCCATCATCTTAGTAGCATCATAAGGCATGTTCGATTTAACCTCCGTTTTGAAAATTTTTTGCTTTCAGTTAGCCCAAGTCAAGGAAAGGGTTTCACTCACCTCCTAAAAACCTGATATAGCCGGACCGTACCTGGGCGCCCCCCGGAATCTTGAGGTCCTTTATGAACCTGAAGTAGCGGAAGGAAATCCGGAATTAACAAGTGGTCAGTGCTGCGGAATAATTGCAGGCGCAGAGCCTGGAAAAGAACTAAAGGCCATCGCGCAAACTAGATGAGCGCCGCCGGTTTTGTCAAGAAAAAAGTCGGAATGTCGGGCACCGGAAGAAGTTTGAAAAAGTTTGTCGCGTCATGGCGGGAAAACGGCGTCTTTTATGGTTTTGAGGTGTGGAAAGAGGGGCTGGGCGAAATTGGATGTTCCAAGCCCCGCCAAAATTTGCTAAAATTGTAAGTTCGAATAAAAGTATTGAAAATATCGCTCTATATTGCTGCCTGCCAAGAATCGCTTATTATTATTATAATATGGCGAAATAAAACAGAGTAGCGGGAGGAACCGTAAATGTGGGACTACACTGATAAGGTTAAAGATCATTTTCTCAACCCACGAAACGTAGGGGAAATCGAAGACGCAGACGGGGTTGCCGAAGTTGGATCGATTGCATGCGGCGACGCCCTGAAGTTTACCTTCAAACTTGATGAAAAAGGCAAGATTCGCGAAGCGAAGTTCAAAACTTTCGGGTGCGCCAGCGCTATAGCTTCAGCCTCGGCAATGACCGAAATGATAAAGGGCATGACGGTGGAAGAAGCCGCCAAAGTCACCAACCAGGACATTGCTAACTACCTGGGCGGACTGCCGGAGGAAAAAATGCACTGCTCGGTCCTTGGCAGGGAAGCGCTGGAAAAAGCGATCTCCTTTTACAAGGGCGCCCCGATCCGGGCCGAAGAGGACAAGATCGTGTGCGAGTGCTTCGGCGTGACGGAAAAGGAGATTGAGCGGGCCGTGCGTGAAAATCGCCTTACGAGCGTCGAAGAGGTGACCAATTATACCAAAGCGGGAGGAGGCTGCGGAAACTGCCATCCGCTGATCCAGGAAATAATCGACAGGGTGCTTGCACAGCCCGGCTCGTCGCCGGCCGCCAGGCCAAAGCTTTCCAATGTCAAGAAGATCAAGCTGATCGAGGAAACCCTGGAGAGGGAGATCCGGCCGGCGCTAAAACACGACGGAGGAGATATCGAACTGGTGGACGTTGTGGGAAATCGCGTCATGGTTGCAACACGCGGCGCATGCTCATCGTGCCAGGCATCCAACCAGACATTGAAAAACTTCGTCGAGGTGAAACTGCGCGAGTTGGTTTGGCCGGAGCTCGTGGTTGAGGAGGTGTCGGCGTGAAACCCGTCTACATGGACAATAATGCGACCACACGCGTGGCCCCGGAAGTGCTCGAGGCGATGCTTCCCTATTTCCATGAATTCTATGGAAATCCTTCAAGCATGCACTCTTTCGGCGGCCAGGTCATGAAGCAGGTGCGCAAGGCGCGCGAGCAGGTTGCCGCCCTTCTGGGAGCCTCACCCGAGGAAATCATCTTTACCAGCTGCGGGACGGAAAGCGACAACACCGCCATTCACTCGGCGCTTTCAAGACATCCGGACAAAAAGCACATCGTGACCAGCAGGGTCGAACACCCGGCCATCCGCGCGGTTTGCGCCCACCTGGCCACCCAGGGGTACCGGGTGACCGAATTGCCGGTAGATGCCGAGGGAAGGCTCGACCTCGAGCAGTACAAGCGCGCGCTTACTCCCGACACGGCGATCATTAGCCTTATGTGGGCAAACAATGAAACAGGGGTGATATTTCCGATAGAAAAAGCCGCCGAAATGGCCCGGGAACGCAATATTCTCTTCCATACCGACGCCGTCCAGGCGGTTGGAAAAATTCCAATCGATTTGGCGAAAACGCCTATCGACATGCTCTCGCTTTCCGGCCACAAGCTCCACGCGCCCAAGGGGATCGGGGTTCTCTACCTGCGCAAGGGCACCAAGTTTTCGCCCTTCATGCTGGGCGGCCATCAGGAGCGGGGCAGGCGGGGCGGAACGGAGGCGACCCCGAGCATAATTGCGCTGGGAGTAGCCGCCGAGCTTGCTCAAAAGAACATGGAAATTGAAAATACATTTGTGAAAGGTCTGCGCGACAGGCTGGAAAACACTATTCTTTCCACCATACCCAACACCAAGGTGAACGGCGAGAGGGTAAACCGACTGCCCAATACGACCAACATCAGTTTTGAATTCGTAGAGGGCGAAGGGATCCTGCTCATGATGGACGAATACGCCATCTGCGCATCTTCGGGCTCCGCCTGCACATCGGGATCGCTCCAGCCTTCCCACGTCCTGCGGGCCATGGGCATTCCCTTCACCATGGCGCATGGCTCGATCCGATTCAGCCTCAGCGTCTACAACAACGAAGAAGAAATAGATTTTGTAACCGAAAGATTGCCCCCCATAATCGAAACGCTAAGGGGTATGTCACCCTATTGGAAAACGAGCGCTCGCTTGTGCGGGGAGGCATGAGCCAGGGATAAGGATTTATTGTCCGGTTGCTGGGCCGGCCCGCTCTTAGGTTTTAGAGCACCGGCCTTTGCTTTCTTCTCCACCAGGTGGGCCATGAATAAAAAACATGCTTTCGATCATTGCAAAACTGAAATAGCCGCGGAAATGCTTTTCAAGGAAGAGGTCCCGAAGATAGTCGAAAAACTCGCGGGCTCCTGCTCGAACGGAGCGTGCTTCGACCATGTGGGACCGGAGCCTATTCCGTCCAAAGAGGCCGTCATGGATATAGTGGACCGGGTAAGAAGGCTGCTCTATCCGGGGTATTTCCTCAAAGGCCGGCTCGAAAAGTTCAATCTCGATTATTATTTCGGCCAGGAGGCTACGGAGCTTTTCGAGATCATGTCCGAACAGATGGCCCTGGCCCTGCGACACGACTGTATTCGTCACGACTTGCCGTGCGTGCACTGTGAAGAAGCGGGCCAGAGGGCGACAATAAATTTCATGCGGGACCTGCCTTCGCTGCGCCTTATGCTGGCAACCGACGTGCGCGCCGCATACCAGGGAGACCCTGCGGCCAAAAGCTTCGATGAAATCATTTTCAGCTATCCGGGGCTATTTGCGGTAACCGTCCACAGGATAGCTCACCACTTGTGGGAACAACAAATTCCCCTCATTCCCCGAATCATCACCGAATATGCCCATAGCGTGACCGGAATAGACATCCACCCGGGCGCGCACATCGGGGAGAGCTTTTTCATCGATCACGGCACCGGCGTTGTCATAGGCGAGACCAGCGAGATCGGCGACCGGGTCCGGCTCTACCAGGGCGTGACCCTGGGCGCTCTTTCACTTCCGCGCGATGCCGGCGAGCAGTTAAGAGACAAGAAGCGCCACCCCACTATCGAGGACGATGTGATCATCTATTCGGGAGCGACCATCCTTGGTGGAAACACCGTAATAGGGGCAAGGTCGATAATCGGGGGCAACGTGTGGCTTACCGAGTCCGTACCGCCGGATACCCGCGTGATTCTTAAAAAGCCCGAGCTGATCCATATCAGGCAGACGGCGAATGGGGAAAGAGCCGTTGTTTAGCGACAGGCTGCAGACGGGGAGTAAAGCACCGGGAAGCGCTCCATGATGCATGGCTAAAGACACGGCGGGAGGGAGGCTCCCTTTTCTCTTATCCACGGCCGATCAGCGCATAAAGGGTATGGAGACAAACAGCAGATAGCCGTTCGCGCACATGAAAGCGCCCCCCAGGGCAAACACGGCCGAGAAGGCAAATACCGCGCGGCTGTCTGCCAAGATGGATACCGAGGCCATGATTATGGCTATCTGGAGCAGCACCTCCGAATATTCGAAATAGGGGCTTTTCGACAGGTTTATATCCCGTTTTTTTTCCAGCTCCCTCGCCTTCTCCATGATTTCCTTCTTCTCGTTTGCAAACCGCGATTGTTCGTCTCCAAACGCCCTGACGGCGGCGCGGGCCTTCGCCGTGATGTCGGCGCCACGCGTGCCGGCAATAAGCGAAAGCTCGCTTTCGAGCATCGCCTTTTGGCTCTTGTAGAGGTGTTCTCGTATCGACTTGGCCTGGTAGTAAGCCCACTGGTTCGATGCCTGCTGCTGGAAAAGAAGCATCCTTTTCATGGCGTGACTTCCGCCTAGAGTCGCTATGGCCAGAACCACCGCGTAAACCGCAGTGATCAAGGCTACAATGCTGTGAAACCTTTTTTCTTTGAGTTCTCCGAGTTCCCTTGGATTCGGCAGTTCGGTTTCCACCATTTGCTCCCCCTCCTGATGCCGGCCTTCATTTTCTTGTCTTCTTGACAACATTTCCCTTTAAACTATCATCTTTTCCCGACGGCCGGCCTGCTTTGCCATGAGGCGACTATATATTATGTTTGTTTTCCGGTTATTCAATGTCCGAACCCTTGTTATTGGGGAAAAATGCGGTGAAGCGCGAAATCCTGGACTATTTGATATGCCCTGAGTGTCTACCCGAAGAAAATTCCCTGCGTCTCGGGAATTTTCGATGTTTGGACGGGGAGATAATCGAGGGGCGCCTCGAGTGCGGATGCTGTGGAAAGGCTTACCTTATAAGCGAGGGGATCGCCTGCTTTGAAAAAGGCAAAAGTAAAAAGCCGAGGAGCATCGGCCCTCAGCCTTCCGACCTCCGATCTCCGACCTCCGTCTACGAGTCGCCCGAGGTGCTTTCAGCTTATCTTTGGACCCATTACGCCGATCTTTTCGGGGATCCGGACGTAACGCAGGCCTATTCCGAATGGGCAGGACAAATCGCGCCGGTCTCGGGGGCGGCGCTCGATACGGGTTGCGCCACGGGCCGGTTTAGCTTCGAGATGTCTGCAAAGTGCGACCTGGTTATAGGGGTCGATGCCTCGATGAGCTTCGTGTCAACGGCCAGGCGCATTATGCGGGAGCGAAAGCTGGCCTTTCGAATCAGGGAAGAGGGCTTGATTCATACGGAAAAAAGTTTTTCTCTGCGGCCGGAGTGGGACTCGGCCAAGGTGGAGTTCGTCGTGGCCGATGCCGAAGCGCTGCCGTTTCGCTCCGGGTCCTTTGCCTGCGTCGCTTCCCTAAATCTCATCGACAAGACTCCACGGCCTCTCGAACATATAAAAGAGGCATGCCGAGCGGCGCGTGCCGGCAATGCCCAGTTACTTATATCCGATCCGTTTTCGTGGTCAGAGCAGGTATGTGAATCTGAAAAGTGGCTTGGGGGCACGCCTTACGGCAGATTCGCCGGCGCCGGCATAGACAACGTCGCGCGCCTGCTTTCAGAAGAAGACCAGCGCGCCGGCCCTGCCTGGAGAGTTACCCGCAGGGGCGCGGTGTGGTGGAAGATCCGCAATCACAGAAACCATTTCGAACTTATCCGGAGCCTGTTCCTAAAGGCGGAAAGATAAGGAGAAAGGGAAAAGGAAGATGGATTTCGATTTTCTCATTGAAGTTGCAAGACAGGCCGGCAGGGCCATCCTGGAGGTATATGGCACGGATTTCGAGGTGAGTCAAAAGCAGGACGACTCCCCTCTCACGCTCGCCGATACGCGCTCGCATGCCATCATCGCAGGTTCCCTGCGCGACCGCTATCCCGATATACCGGTCCTTTCCGAAGAAGGCCGGGAGATTCCATTCGAGGAAAGGCGCAAATGGGACAGGTTCTGGCTCGTTGACCCGCTTGACGGGACAAAGGAGTTTATAAAAAGAAACGGCGAATTCACCGTCAATATCGCCCTGGTGCAGGGTCACATGCCGGTTGTCGGGGTAATCTACATTCCGGTGTCGGACCGCGTTTTTGTTGCGGACGTGGGCGAAGGCTGCTGGGAAATATCTTCCGGCGGGCGCAAAAAGCTGACCGTCTCCCCGATTTCCCCCCACGGGCCGGTGCGGATCGTAAGGAGCCGCTCTCATCCGACTCCGGGGCTTGAGCAATTCCTGTCGCTCATTCCCTCCCACCTGGTCATAAACCGTGGCAGCGCTCTCAAGTTCTGCTCGGTAGCGGGTGGAGAAGCCGATTTTTATCCCCGATTCGGTCCCACCTGGGAATGGGACACCGCGGCGGGCCAGGCGATCGTTACGGCAGCAGGCGGCATCATGCTCGATTTATCCGGAAAACCCTTTGTCTACAACAAGGAGCACCTGCTAAACGGGCCTTTCATAGTTTCTTCGAGCATGGAATGGCTCAGGAAAACCGGAATACTGGAGGCGGCATCGAAGCTGACCTGATGGAAACCGGATTGGTGGGATTCATGGTGAGCGGCTTCATGTTTCCCCGCGCCGCGCGATATCGCCCGTTCCTTCGGGCAGGCGATTGCCAAGCGCTTCAATGAAGCGCTTAAAATGTCGAAGGCTCATAAGGGCGCCGGGGTTTATTTCGGCCAAAACCTGAAATGACCGTCTTCCCTTGCGGTAAGCCTTGTCCGGGCCACAATTGCGCGTCGCCTTTTCAAGCGCTTGTTGAACATCGACACCCGCTCTCTGCTCGATCCCATCTACCGGCAGAAGAGCGGTTGTCTGGAGCCTTGCTCCAAAGACCCTGCGCAGGGCCTTTCTGTCCGACATTATCCAGCTTTCCATACACGCGACCATCATTTGTGCCTGGTCGTCATTCGTTCCGTCAGGGCGCACCCAGCCGTCCCTGGATTGAAGATGGTTCCAGGCGCCCGCTGGTGACGATTGATTTTTGATTGCCAAGGGGTCTTCACTGTCAACGAGAAGCATCGGATGGAAGCCATGCTTCGTCCCGACAGCGGTCCGAAACATCTCAAACGTATTTTGTCGCCCGCCACAAGCTGTTATTCCCGGCATTCTTCCCCTCAACCCGGCCTTTTCTATGAGCTTGCTGAAGCCCTCGCGGCAACGGGCATGCAGTTCCTTGCTGTCGCCGCCTCCCTCTACATAGATCCGTACTTTCACCAACGGGTGCCCCCAAGTTCTCCACGAGTCCAAAGTTCGCCCAGCCGGTATTGTTGAAGCCAAGTGGAGAGCTTTGCCTCGCTAAGGCGTTCCATAGTTGTCCAGCCGGAGTGCTTTTCACAGACAATCACCGCATCGGGCCTCTCGCTCATAGCATCGACTAGGATGTCGGAATGGGTGGTGACGATCAACTGAGTACGTTGGGAGGCGTCGACTAAACGGTCGGCAAGTTTTGGCAGGATATCGGGATGAAGTCCGAGTTCAGGTTCTTCGATACAGACAAGCGGTGGCGGGTCGGGATCACAGAGGACAGCCAGGAGGCATAAATAGCGAAGAGTACCGTCCGAGAGTCTCGTGGCAGGTATTATGAAATCACCTTCGGTGAAAAATACCTGGACTGTTCCCCCCTCTACACTTATGTCGAAGTCGCAAAACTCCTCGTACAAATCGCGCAGACCCTCAAGGATCGCATTCTTGGCTTTGGGTATCTTTCGAAGTCTGTTTAAAAAAAGCCCCAGGTTTGAAAAATCCTCTTCCAGACGGTCGTTTCGCATATCGGCTTTTTGCGGTTCCCGAAAGATCGCCTTACGCCCAAAGGTCCATTCTTTATAGATCTTGAGCTTTTTATAAATAGAGGCCAAATAAAAGAGCTCCGGATAGACTTCACGGTCATCCCTCTGAGCGAGAATGGATCGGTCAGTCTCGACAGACTCAGGCGCCAATCTCCGTTCTTTCTCTGCTACATTGACCACCGGATGTCCGCGAAGGTATCGATAATAGAAGTAAACGTCCGACTTGCCAGGGTCCGGCCTTTCCCTTTCAATGCGCTCATCATCAAGACTGAATCGCTGTTCCCAAGAGTGGAACTCCACTACATGCCTGAGAGGCCGCGGCCCTTGGGGATAAGCGATCACCGCGTCAACCGAGGCCACGCCACCCGGCTCTCCCTTCCATATCCACTCGCTCACCCCGCCATTTCGGGTGATAAAGTCGCGCAAATCGCCCGGGCACGAGCGCAGAAGAGCAAAAATTTCTATAAGGTTGGATTTGCCCGAACCGTTTGGACCGATTAAGATATTGAGGCTTCCGAGGCCGATGTTCAATCCTTGAGGGCCAAATGAAAGAACATTTCGAAGCGATACTTCCTTAACTGCGATGGACATTCATTTCTCCTCAGATTTTTACACCGCACTTCTTATAATTGGTTAATCTAGCATAGCCTGTTCCAGAGGCAACAACAAAGCGGTCACATTAGTGGCGCGGAGGATGGGTTTGGCCGGCAACGGCGCCCTTCGCCGCAGCGCCCCTTGAGGGGCTGAGCTCGATAGATATTGACCCGCAGGGGAACTGCTGGTATAGGTAAGCTCTGAAAATGTTTTCACAATCGCAATTCTTATGCGTGGATTTTGGCCGGCGAGGAGGTCGCTTTATGTTCGAAGACAAGGTGCTTAAAAAAATTAAGGCCGATAAGGAAAAATGGGAGCGGGGGCCCCTTGCGAAGTCTCTATCGAAGTCGCCCGAAGCCAAGCCTGTTTTCACCACAATTTCGGGCGCTCCTGTCGAAAGGCTCTATACGCCTCTGGATGTTGACGATGTAGATTACGACCGCGACCTTGGCTACCCGGGAACGTTTCCGTTTACCCGGGGGGTCCAGCCCACGATGTACAGGGGCCGCTACTGGACCATGCGCCAGTACGCGGGATTCGGCGACGCCAAGAGCACCAACGAACGCTATCGCTACCTGCTCGAGCAGGGACAAACGGGGTTGAGCGTCGCTTTCCATCTGCCCACGCAGGCGGGCTACGATTCCGACCATCCGCTTTCCATGGGCGAGGTGGGTAAAGTGGGAGTGGCCATAGATCACATAGACGACATGCGGGTCCTTTTCGACCGGATTCCGCTGGACAAGGTCACCACTTCGATGACCATGAACGCCCCGGCAAGCGTACTTCTGGCGATGTACCTGGCGATCGCCAAAGAGCAGGAAGTTCCGTGGGAAAAAGTCGGAGGCACCGTCCAGAACGACGTCTTAAAGGAAATCATCTGCCGGGGGCAGTATATTTATCCGCCCAGGCACTCGATGAGGCTCACGGTCGACCTGATAGAGTTTTGCCAGAAATACGTTCCGAAATGGAATTCGATCAGCATAAGCGGCTATCATATCCGCGAGGCGGGTTCTACCGCCGCACAGGAGATGGCGTTCACCATAGCCGACGGCATAGCATATACGCAGGCGTGCATCGAGCGCGGCATGGACGTCGACAGTTTCGCTCCTCGGCTGAGCTTTTTCTTCAATGCTTTTACAAACGTTTTAGAAGAGGTCGCCAAGTTCCGCGCGGGGCGCAGGTATTGGGCCAAGGTAATGCTGGACCGGTTCAAAGCCAAAGATCCCCGCTCGATGATGCTGCGTTTTCACGTGCAGACAGGAGGCGTTACGCTCACGGCCCAGCAGCCTCTTAACAATATCATTCGGGTGGCCCTCCAGACTTACGCCACCGCCCTTGGCGGAGCGCAGTCCCTGCATACCAACTCGTATGACGAGGCGCTGTGCCTGCCGACCCAGCAGGCCGTAACCGTAGCGCTTCGCACGCAGCAGATCGTGGCCGAGGAAAGCGGAGCGACCGACACGATCGATCCTCTGGCCGGCTCCTATTATGTGGAGAGCATGACCGACAGGATCGAAGCCGAAGTGGACGAATACATAAAGAAGATCGACGCGATGGGCGGCACTCTTGCCGCTATCGAGCAGGGCTTCATCCAGAAGGAGATACAGAACAGCGCGTATCGTTTCCAAAAGGAGATAGAATCGGGCGAAAGAGTGTACGTGGGTATCAACAAATACACGATGGAAGAGCCTCCTCCGAGCGGGCTTTTGAAGGTGGATATGTCGGTTGGCCAAAAGAAGGCCGCCGAACTGGCAGAGTACCGCGCCCGAAGGGACCAGGCAAAATGGAAGGCGGCCCTGGACAAGTTGCGCGAGGTTTCCAGCACGGATGAAAACGTGATGCCGTATGTGATCGAAGCCGTTACAGCCAAGGCTACCGTGGGAGAGATCTGCGACGTGTGGCGGGATATTTTCGGCGAGTACCGGCCCAAGGAATATGTGTAGAATAAACGGAAGGGCAAATTCCATGGCTCGAAAAATCAAAATGATCATGGCCAAACCGGGTCTGGACGGACACGACCGCGGGGCCAAACTGCTTGCAAGAATATGCGCGGAAGCCGGAATGGAAGTTGTTTACACCGGCCTTCGCCAGACACCTGAGATGATAGTTGCCGCTGCCGAACAGGAAGACGCCGACGTGGTGGGGCTGAGCAGCCTGTCGGGGGTCCACAATTACTTTTTCCCGAGGGTTGTGGAACTCATGAAGCAGAAGGGCATGGAGGACGTTCTGCTGGTGGGCGGAGGGATCATTCCCGAAGAAGACTACGACTTTCTAAAAAAATCCGGCATGGGCGCGATTTTCGGACCGGGGACCCCGACCACGGAGATTGTCGAATTTATTCAGGCAAACGTGCGCCAGCGTTAGCCGGTTGTCACTATTACAGTATGTTGGACTTATCGGCCCCCCGGTTTTCAAGGGGCAGTGGAAACGATTGCAATGTCCGTCGATTATGCGGCCCAAATCCTGGAAGGTTCTCATCGGGCGGCAGCCCGCCTCATTTCCTGGCTGGAAGACGAAGATGAGAGAGCCTATGAGTGCATGAGAAAGCTCTACCCGCACACCGGGAGGGCCTATGTGGTCGGCATTACCGGCTCGCCCGGGGCGGGCAAATCCACTCTTACCACCGCACTGACGCGCGTGATCCGCAAAAGCGGGCTGAAAGTGGGGATCATTGCGGTCGATCCTTCCAGTCCCTTCACCGGAGGCGCTTTGCTTGGCGACAGGGTCCGGATGAGCGAGCTTGCCGACGATCCGGATATTTATATCCGCAGCATGGCCACTCGCGGATTTCTCGGAGGCATGGCCAAGGCTGCCGCAGACGTGGTCAGGGTGCTCGATGCCCTCGGTAAAGACGTAATAGTGATAGAGACCGTGGGTGTGGGACAGGACGAGGTTGATATAGTCGGCGTTGCGGATACTACCTGTGTGGTCATGGTGCCCGGCCTGGGAGATGCGATCCAGAGCATGAAGGCGGGCATAATGGAAATAGCCGACGTGTTCGTGATCAACAAGGCCGACCATCCGGGCTCAGACATGCTCTGCGCGGAGATTTGCGCCCGCCTCGACATGGATGCCCAACTAAGGGAGCGCGGATGGGTCGCCCCGGTCAATAAAACCGTTGCGGTAGAAGGTGTCGGACTGGATGAAATGTGGCTTTCCATCGAATCTCACCGCAAATATTTGCTGGATTCGGGCAGGTTTTATGACAACAGGCGGGAGAGGATTTCCCGGGAAGCGCTTCGCATGATTCATGGAGAGCTGTTCCGGGTCGTACGGGAGCAGTTGGAGCAAAACGGAAGGCTCGATGCCGCTGTCGAGCAACTGATGAACAGGAAGCTCGATCCCTACACCCTGATGCGCGACATTGTCACCGATTGGCTTTCCTCTTCCCAATGCAAAAGGAGACGTGATGAAGATACTCAAAGTTGACCATATAGGCATAGCGGTCAACAACATCGAGGAAGCAAAAAAGCTTTATACGGACATTCTCGGGATCCCGCACACTGGAAACGAAACCGTCGCCGAGCAAAAAGTTACGACAGCCTTCTTCCCGGTGGGGGAAGCCGAAGTCGAGCTTTTGGAATCGACGGCCCCCGACGGCCCGATCGCAAAATTCATCGAGACCAAGGGCCCCGGGATCCAGCACATCGCCTTCCGCGTGGAAAACCTCGAACAGGCCCTCGAAGAACTCAAGGCCAAGGGGGTCAGGCTCATCGACGAAAAACCCCGAAAAGGGGCCGGCGGAGCAAAGATCGCGTTCCTGCATCCTAAGTCAACCTTCGGCGTGCTCGTCGAACTTTCGGAAAGATAAAGAACTTCGCCTGACGGGCGGTTATAATCGGAGTGAATTAATGTGACAGGCGAACGGAAAGGATGGAGGATGGAATCGAAATTGTTCAGCAAGATCGGCTTTTGCACCGATTTTTCCGAAAATGCCGATCAGGCCTTTGTCGTTGCCAGGGATATGGCGGTCAAGTTCGGCGCGTCCCTGGAGATCATTCATATAACGGTCAGCCTGGCGCATTCCCCGCCGGTGCACTCCACCTATATGCCTGTCGAATATGATCCGGAGTTTGTCGAGGAGGTCTCACGGGCCGCCCTGGCATCGATCGAGGAAAAATATGTGAAGCGGCTTCCCGAGGGTATGGGGTACAATGTGAATGTTGTGTCCGGATACGGCCCTACCGAAATACTGAGGCTTGCGGAAGAAAAAGGCATAGATCTGCTGGTTATGGGCTCTCATGGTTTGACAGGCATAGCCCACGTCCTTTTCGGAAGCACTGCGGAGAGGGTCGTTCGAAAAGCCGGCTGCTCAGTCCTTACGGTTCGTCTCCAAAAATCATAGGCGCAGTGGCTGCAATGGTCGTCTCCCCGGCAAACCAGGCGGGGCAATCCGGCTTCAATTCACGATGAATGAGCGGGAAATGCCGATGGACAAAGAAACCGGGGCAAGAGCGGAAAATAGACGGCGGCTGGCCATGATGGCCTTGTCGGTGGGCGTCAGCTCGATTCTGATGGCGCTCAAATTTTTTGCCTTCGCGCTCACCGGGTCGTCCGCCATTCTTTCGGATGCTCTCGAATCGATAATAAACGTGGCGGCAGGCGGATTCGGCCTGTGGAGCGTTTACCTCGCCTCCAAGCCCCCGGACGCCGGCCATCCCTACGGACACGGGGAAATAGAGTTTTTCTCGGCGGGTTTCGAAGGGGCGCTGATTGTACTGGCTGCGGGGGTAATCGTGTGGAAGGCGGTCCACAGAATCGTTTCCCCCATCGCCCTGCCGCAGCTCGATTCGGGACTTCTCATCCTGCTTGTGACCGCTCTGGCCAATCTGTGGCTCGGGATAGCCCTGATTCGCGCCGGCAAGCGGATGAGATCCATGGCCATATCGGCGGACGGCAAGCATATCCTGACCGACGTTTATACTACGGTAGGGGTCATTGCCGGCTTGTTGCTGGTCCGGCTGACCGGGTGGTACTTCCTGGACGGGGCAGTGGCCTGCGCGGTCGCGGCAAACATCGTTTTTATAGGCGTCAAGCTTATCTTCATGTCTTCGTCGCGCCTTATGCGCGCATACGATCCCGAGTTGCTCGAGCGGATTACCTCCATTATCGCAGAGCACCGCAAACCCGAATGGATAGATATTCATCGCTTGCGCGCGTGGAGTTCGGGCCGCGAGATTCACATGGACTTCCATCTCATCTTGCCGCGCGATTTGAGCCTGGAAGATGCGCACAGGCAGGTCGTGGAGGTGCAGCAGCTTATCCAATCTCAGCTTCCCGGAGCGGAAGATGTTATGATTCACATCGAGCCCTGCATAGATCCCGAGTGCCGCATCTGCTCGCGGGAACGCTGCCGGATTCGCAGAAAGTCGTTTCTCGAACAGCCCGATTTGTGTCGCAGTGAAGTCGCTTACCCGGGGGCGCAGGAGGGCGCTTGCGAACCCGGCGCCGATGAAAATGAATCGATGAGGTTCGCCAGGGCCGGTAGAGATCGTGACAAGGATGAAGCCGAGTGATAAATTCGGACAAACATCGAAGTAACTATAATAGAACTGTTGGAAAGGACAATTGCATGTATTTTCCAGTCTACAGGCCAAGAAGATTCAGGCGCACGGAAAACCTGCGGCGCATGGTGCGGGAAACCAGGCTCAGCGTCGATCATCTGGTATACCCTCTGTTCGTTATGCCCGGAAAAGGGGTTAAAAATCCGGTGCAATCGATGCCGGGGGTATTTCAGTTCTCGGTGGACCAGTTGATCGAAGAAGTGCGCTCGGTCGTGGAACTCAACATTCCCGGCATTATCCTGTTCGGCCTGCCGGAAAAAAAAGACGAACTTGGTTCGGAGGCGTACGCGGATAACGGCCCGGTCCAGCAGGCGGTGCAGAAGATAAAACAAACATGGCCTGAACTCACCGTCATTACCGATGTGTGTCTTTGTGAATACACCAGCCACGGCCACTGCGGAATCATCGAGGGAAACGAAGTCCATAACGACGCCACGCTGGAAATACTGGCCAAAGTGGCGCTGTCTCACGCCAGGGCCGGGGCCGACATTATCGCGCCCTCCGACATGATGGACGGCCGGGTTGCCGCCATCAGGGAAGCGCTCGATGAAGACGGATTCGATCAAACGGCCATACTCGCCTATTCGGCCAAATACTGTTCGGGCTTCTACGGGCCTTTCCGGGATGCCGCCGATTCGGCCCCCCAATTCGGCGACCGGCGCGCCTACCAGATGGATGTCGCAAACTGGCAGGAAGCCCTGAGGGAAGTGGCCCTCGATGTGGAAGAGGGCGCCGACATGGTTATGGTCAAGCCGGCATTGGCCTATCTGGATATAATAAGGCGGGTCAGGGAGGAATTCGACCGGCCGGTTGCGGCATACAACGTGAGCGGAGAATACTCGATGATCAAAGCCGCTGCCGCCAACGGATGGATTGACGAAGACCGGGTGATGATGGAAGTGCTGACTTCGATGGTCCGAGCCGGGGCCGATCTGATTCTGACCTATTTTGCAAAGGACGCTGCCGGTCTGCTGGCAAATCGGCGGGTATAAAACGGGAACATGACACACGACATTACTGATCACGCTAAAATGAAGGGCCGCCCGGGCGCGGCGTCCACAGGATCGACTCTTTCTGCGGACCTGCGGCTTGTGGCCTGGGAACTCACACGCTCCTGCAACCTCGCATGCGTTCACTGCCGCGCAGCCGCCCGGGACTGCCCCTACGAAGGGGAACTTTCCCTGTCGGAGTGCATGAGGGTGATGGATGAAATTGCCGAAGTTGGAAAGCCCATCATCATCCTGACCGGCGGAGAGCCCCTGCTGCGCCCCGATGTTTTCGATCTTGCGCAGTACGGCGACAAGTTGGGCTTCCGGATGACCATGGCAACAAACGGCACCCTGCTTACGCCGCAAATTGTTCACAAGATGACAGCTTCGGGGATTCAACGGATAAGCATCAGTCTCGACGGGGCCGACGCCCGTTCCCATGACGCATTTAGAAAGGTCCAGGGCGCCTTCGAAGGCGCACTGCGAGGTATTGCTCTTGCCAGGGAAGCGCGCCTGGATTTTCAGATCAATACGACCATAACTCGGGCAAATATCGAAGAATTTCCCAAAATCCACGATCTGGCCGTATCGCTTGGCGCCGTTGCGCACCACATTTTCATGCTGGTGCCGATGGGAAGGGGAAAAGACCTGGCGGAAGGCGCCATCAGCGCTGAAGAATACGAAAAAACGCTTCACTGGTTCTATGATCGCAAGGGTAAGGCGCCACTCCAGCTAAAGGCCACCTGCGCCCCGCATTATTACCGTATAATGCGCCAGAGGGCCAAATCCGAAGGGATGGAAATAAACTTCCAGACCTTCGGGCTCGATGCCCTAACACGCGGGTGCCTGGGCGGGATCGGCTTTGCTTTCATATCCCACGTCGGGCAGGTGCAGCCCTGCGGATACCTCGAGCTTGACTGCGGGAACGTGCGTGAGAAATCTTTCCGGGAGATTTGGCTCAATTCGCCCGTTTTCCACGACCTAAGAGATCTCAAACGCTACCAGGGCAAATGTGGAAAGTGTGAATTCATAAGGGTTTGCGGAGGGTGTCGCGCGAGGGCCTATGAACTCGCGGGCAACTACATGGCCGAAGAACCTCTTTGCCTCTATGAGCCTCGGAGCTTATCGAAGAAGCCAGGTGCTTGAGGGAGCGGAGAAAAACAGGCATGAAAACCGCCCGGGGGAAAAGTTTTCCAGTCGAGGCGTTGAAACAGGGCCTCCTGATAGTTTTTATCGCCGCCGCTCTTTCTTTGCTGGTGAATCATTTCAGGCCGAACGGATTGCCCCTGACCGGAAGCCCCGCCTCAAAAACCGCTTCGAACGGTTCGCAAAGCCCGGAAGAACCCCTGGTGACTATTGAAGAGGCGCGGGCGCTTTTTTTCGCGCACGGGGCCGTTTTTATTGACGCAAGACCCGAGGCGGACTACCGCTCGGGTCATATCGAGGGGGCGCTGAACCTGCCGGCGGACCGCCTCGGTAAGGCGCTGCCCCGCATCGAGTCGAAGGTTTCACCGAGTTCGCTCGTCATTACCTATTGTGACGGCGAGCATTGTCCTCTTAGCCGGGAGGTCGCCTTGCAACTCTCAGCCAAAGGTTATTCGCACGTCATGGTGTTAATAAACGGCTGGACCCTCTGGCGAGATGACGGACTGCCCATCGGCAAAGGGCGCTGATTTCACTCAAAGGGCAGCGGCTGTCCCTTGCGGTAAACCAGGGCCATGCAGGTCGCGATAAGGTTGCTCTTTTCATCGTGGACCTTGATGTCATAGGAGGCCGTTTTTCGAGTGAGGCTCACCTCGCGGGCCTCGGCCCTCAGAGTGCTTCCCGGCTGCGGGGGAGCGACGTAAGTGATATTCATGTTGAGCGCCACTGCAAGGGTGCCGTGCGAGTTTGACGCCGTTTCGAAGGCCTCGTCGATAAGCGCGAACAGCGCCCCACCGTGCGCCGACCCGAACAGGTTCTCCATGTCCGGGCGGAATTGCATTTCAACTTTCGAATAACCGTCCCCTATTTCCAGGAGTTTCAGACCAAACTTCGCTGCAAAGGGTTCTTGGGGGACGCGGGAATGGAAAGCCTGCCTAAGTTTTTCGTCCATATGCCTCCGCCTTCATAAGTGTTTCTATACCGGTTCGCCAAATCATCACACAAGCGGACCTTCAAAAAAGCAACATTTTCCCTGTAGATCATTGCATTACTTCGTTTTTGTTGTATTGTTGTCAAGAAAATTCGATTTTCCCTTCCCCGCCGGCAAGACCCCGAGGCGCCCGGCGGAAGCGGGCTGGAGTAAGGATTTATGTTTACAGCTTCTGAACTCTTCGATCTGGCTGCCAGGGTAGAAGAAAATGGCGAACGATTTTACCGCAGCGCGATGAAAAAAACAAAACCGGGACCGCTCAAAGAGCTTTTAGGCTGGCTTGCAGAGCAGGAGGTGCAGCACAAGAACATATTCGCCGAAATAAAGGAGAAGATTGCCGCAGAAATGGAACAGGACCCTGCCCTTTTATCGCTTGGAAGGGAAGTTTTGCAAAGCGCCATGGGCCGCCATGCCTTCTCCCTGGACGAACTCGAAATCGATTCGATCCGGGAGGAAGAGCAAATCCTGCGTGCGGCGCTCGTCTTTGAAGAAGATACGTTGCTCTTCTTCGAATTCATTTCCCCCTTCGTCTCCGACCAGGAGGTGTGCGCCATGCTTGAGCGAATAAAGGCCGAAGAGCTCGATCACAAGCAGATCCTGTTGGATAAAATCGCCCAAATCCAAAGATGCCCTGCCGAAGGGCAATAATGGAGCAGTGAGAATGGAAAAACCGATCGAAAATTACTGGTTGCTTAGACTGGCAGACCTCAAGGTTGCCCTGGAAGCCAACAATTTTGAGGTCTACCTTGCCGAGAATACCGATGAGGCAAGAAAGATCGTAAAAGAGATACTTCTCCGGACCGGAGGCAAGAGTATCGCCTGGGGCGGCTCTGTGACATACCTGCAAACCGGCCTGTACGATGAACTCAAAAACTGTGCGGACTACGATGTTCTGGACAGCTTTCAAAAGGGAGTTGCGCCCGAGGAAATGTACGAACGCAGAAGGCGGTCGCTTCTGGCGGACATTTTCATTACCGGAACCAACGGCGTGACGGAGACCGGAAAGCTGGTGAATCTCGATATGACCGGCAACAGGGTAGCGGCCATCACTTTCGGTCCCCGAAACGTCGTTATTCTTGCAGGGCGCAACAAGGTGGTGCCGGACGTAGAAGACGCGATGCTCAGGGTAAAGAACTTCGCCGCCCCGACGAATGCGATGCGCCTGGACAAAAAGACCCCCTGCGTCAAAACCTCGGTATGCGAGGAATGCCGCAGCCCCGACCGGATTTGCAACACCTGGACGATTACCGAAAAGTCCTATCCGAAGGGCAGAATAAAAATAGTGTTGATAAACCAGGATCTGGGCCTGTAGGGCTTGTGCTTAGTGCTTCTTGACCTTTTCCGGCGCCGTATTGAGGATATTTCCGCTTCCGGCGTCGACTGTGAAATCCATCACGGTATTTTCCGTAGTAACGATTTCTACTTTATATACGAGGTAGTCGTCCCAGTTCATCAGTTCCGCCTTGATCGCTTTTCCGGGATAGTTGTGGAGTACGATGTTGACGGCATCCGGAAGTGAAATTTTGGCCATCTGGGCAAATGCAACTTCTTGTTGCCCCTTGACTGGAATTGTGCCTTTTATCCGCTTTTGACAACCGCTCAGGGCTACAGCTAAAACCATCGCAAGCACCAGTGCGCCGAGCTTGGCGGCGCTCTTCCGTTCGACCATGAGAATCTCCTTTTCTAATCGGGTTAGTTTGTGGACACAGCCACCTGGAACAGCGGCAGTATAATACTTTTCGGCAAAGTTCTCATCTCCGATTTCAATCGTTCATGACCCGAGCTTCTCGACGAGCTGCCAAAAACTCTGACCGGCTAAGGTCAAAGTTTACAAGGGAGGATACAACATCTACCCCGTAGAAGTTGAAAACCTCATCCTGACACACCCGATGATCGGCATTGCGGCGGAAATCGGCGTAGCGGACGCAGTAAGGGGGGGAAGTCGGACGGTATTACGTAGCGCAATCGGTGCAATCGGGGTCTGACTCAATGCCGTTAACTTAAGAGATATTCCTGTCCTTTCGCATCCTTGCGAGTTTCGGGTTTTTGTGGCCGAGATGCCTCTTTGTACTTACGGTTCGCGCCCG
>JAJYTC010000067.1:21415-22057 GCA_021793275.1 Deltaproteobacteria bacterium
CATACAACATCTACCCCGTAGAAGTTGAAAACCTCATCCTGACACACCCGATGATCGGCATTGCGGCGGAAATCGGCGTAGCGGACGCAGTAAGGGGGGGTGCAATCGGGGTCTGACTCAATGCCGCTAACTTAAAAGAAATTCCTGTCCTTTCGCATCCTTGCGAGTTTCGGGTTTTTGTGGCCGAGATGCCTCTTTGTACTTACGGTTCGCGCCCGGGCGAGGTTTGTCCAGCCCCCGGCTTTTCCTTCTGTACTCCTGCTGGTCCCTTGAAAACTGTCGATTCGGCCTGGATTTCACCCTGTGGTGCGCACAGCATTGAACATACATGGCCCAGATGGTAGACCATAAGCACTGCTTATCCGTGGACAAAAGCTTCTTTAGGAGCAGACGAGTTTCAGTGACGGCACGTGTGAAGCTGATTTGGCCAACTGAGAGTTTGTACGCCGTGAGCCCTTTAGCATGGCGGTACGTATCAAGCAGCACACGATCTTGATCAATTGATCAATCGTTCAATCGGGGTCTGACTAAGTCAACGGCTCAATATTACAAATAAAACATGGCTGCCACCACTTGTAAGTATCCGGAATCATTGAGCCGATATTGCGATTTTGCCCCTGTTTTGGCTTAGTTCGCTAAATC
>JAJYTC010000068.1 GCA_021793275.1 Deltaproteobacteria bacterium
AAGAACCAGCGCCAGTGCGCCACCCGTCTTCAAAAACAGCAATCCGTATGTCATTTGACCCAGCTTTCGGATATTGGCGCGGCGGCAGCCGCGCAGCTTATATAGCAATCCTTCGCGCGGCCGCCGTTCAGCCCAGTTGTTTCACACGCTCGGTGGGACTGACTATATCCGTTATTCTCACACCGAATTTTTCATTGACCACTACCGCCTCACCTCGCGCCACGAGTTTCTGGTTTATCAGAATCTCGAGGGGTTCACCGGCCAGCTTGGTGAGTTCGACAACGGACCCCTGCCCCAGTTGGAGCAACTCGTTGACGAGAATTTTGGTGCGGCCGAGTTCGACCGAAATTTCGAGGGGAATGTCCAACAGAAAATCCAGGTCTTTTATGCTCTTTTGTCCATGCCCCTTTTCGAGTTTGGGGAATTGAGCCTGTTCGTTATCCATTTTCGTTTTACCTCGTAGAACCAAGTTGCGTTGAAGATTTGACCGGAAGCGCCACTAACTTTTTCCCGGCTCCCGGTTCCCGGCTCCCCTTGCGAACTTATCACCCCGGGACTTCTACCTCGCCCTCGACCTGGAACGCGAGTTTCCCATGACAGATTCCAGGCGTTGCAGTCAGTTTCGGTATCCCTTCGACCTTGACAAAAAGCGGCTTGCCCGCGTCATTTTGGAGCAGAATCACGTCGCCGACCTCCATATTCTGCAGGTCTTCGCCTCTTAACATCGTGTTGCCAAGCTCGAGGCTGATTTCGACGGGCACATCGCGAATGAGTTTTCTAAGGCGCAATATCCATTCCTCGTCAACTTCGAGCTGGTCGCTTTGAAAGCTTGCATACAGCTTCGATCTGATCGGTTCGATGGTTGAGTATGGCAGCACAAGGGCCATCCGCCCCATCATGCGGTCCATTTCGAGTTCGAACCGGACAACTACGACAACATCGGTCGGAGGGATAATCGTTGCAAACTGCGGGTTGACCTCGGATCTCACAAAAACGAAAGAAACGTCTACGATGGGCTGCCAGGCCTGTTCGAGATCCTGGAGGACTTGTTTTACCGCTTTGTTTATCACTCGGTATTCAATCGAGGTAAAGTCGCGACCCTCTATCTTGTAACTGCCCTTGCCCGTGCCGCCGAAAAAGCAGTCCACCAGGTTGAAAATGAGTCGGCTTTCGATCATAAACAAAGCATGTCCTCTCAGGGGCTCGAGCTTAAGGATGTGCAGACTCGTAGGGACTGGCAGTGTCCGGATGAATTCGCCGAATTTTATCATTTCGGCCTGGCATACGTTTATGTCCAGCATTCTCCGCAGAGAACTCGAAAGAGAGATGCGGTGGATCTTGGCGAACCTGTCGTTAATTATGTCAAGGGTAGGCATTCGCCCGCGCACGATCCGGTCCTGATTAGTCAAATCGAACCTGCGAACGTTATCCGTCGCACTAGAGCTTTCTTTGCCCGTTTCAATTTCACCGTCGGAGAGCCCCTTTAGCAGGGCATCAACTTCATCCTGGGAAAGTATCTTGTCCATAGGAGCGCTGACTTCCTCTTTTCACTTACCGTTTTCGGCTTTCAACTCAGTTCGTTTCCACTGGCGTGCTGAGCACCCCTACTGGATGAGAAAATCGGTAAAATAGATTGAAAGAACCTTTCCCTTGGTAAGGACATGATCCACGGACTGCATAAGTTGTTCTTTCAATGCAAGCTTTTCTGAAGGAGTGACAATGTTGTCCGATTGCTGGTTGCTGAGCACCGTCAAAATGAGATCTCTCAGTTGGGGATCCATCGCACTGCACTCTTTGGCCGTCTCGTGCGAACTGAGGTCCAAGACCATCGTGACCTTCAGATACCGCTTCGCCCCGGGGTCGGCCAGGTTGACCAGAAAAGTGGGCATTGAATAGAGAACCGGCTTCTCTTTCTTCTTGACCGGGCCCTTTCCATGGGGCAACGGAATTAAATTGAAGTAGACGCCGGCTACTCCTGCGCCCAGCAGTACAACTAAAACCAACACGATGATCAGGAGCTTATTGGAGCTGGGCTTATTCTGTACTTCTTTTGGTTCTTCTTTACCGGGCATTTCCTGGTAACCCTCCCTTAATGACCGTTGCGTATACAAATCCAACATGAGTGGAGGCGCGAAACGCCGGCCTGCGCTCCCCCGATCTTCCCGCAGCCTCACGGCAAGCTAGTGAGCAATGAGTATGCCAGGACCAAAACATTGGCTGCACATCGAAGCGGGCGATACGGCTTCACAGATTTTGAGGTCAAGCTTTTGACGGAATAGTCCTTAAAACTTGCAACTGGAAAAATGTGCAGGCCGGTAGGAAAAATTTCCCGGGTTTTTTATGCCAGGCTGAGCGAGCTAAAATATAATTATGCGGATTAACAGGTATTTTAAGGCCATCTTTTTCTGGCCCGACTATTGCTCATAGGGCCAATGACACACCAAACCATTGACGGGCTTTGCCGGCAGAGCATCTTAGGCCCCAGCCGAAAGGCCTCCGAGGAGATAGTGATGGCTACGACAACCACCAGCACCGTTCAATCAATGCCGGGTATCGGCACCCAGTTTCTCGCATCTAACAGCGCCAATTCCAGCTCACCAACGGGGAGCGCCCTTAACGAGCAGGATTTTCTGACGCTGTTCACCGCGCAGTTGCAGAATCAGGACCCGACCTCTCCGATGAAGTCCTACCAACTGGCCTCCCAACTTGCGCAGTTTACTACGGTCGAACAGTTGACGCAGGCCACATCGCAACTGAATAACATCGAGCAGTATTCGGGCGCCATAAACAACGGGGAAATAACATCGCTGGTCGGCAAAAATGTTACAGTCCAGGACAGCACAATAAACGTCAGTTCAGGGAATGTCGCAAACAGCCTTAATTACACGCTTTCTACGCCGTCTACGGTCACCTACACCATAGAGGACTCCAGCGGCGACACGGTTTATACGGGAAGCCTCGGCACCCAGAACGCCGGTGCCTACAACGTTCCATGGACCGGAAAGGACTCGAGCGGGGCCTCGGTGGCCGACGGCGCGTATACGTGCACGGTAACGGCAACTCCTACCGACGGGTCTTCGGCCGCAGCGGCGGTCCCGACCAACATCCAGGGCCAGGTTTATGCGTGCAACCTGAACGCCAATCCTCCGACATATCAGCTCTCGGGACCAACCGGAATGCAGATTCCGGTATCGAGCGTAACCGGAGTAAGCTCCAATTAGGATAGAGCACTGCGGCGGGCGGCGCACAGTCTGCCGGCCGATTCCAGGAAAGGAATTACAAGGACATTCTATGATTTGCATATTTGATAACCGGAAAAGGAGAAGCAGATGTCAGCCAACATGATGTACACGGCAATTTCAGGCCTGGATACCTTCAATGAAGCGCTGTCGGTGGTAAGCAACAACATCGCCAACGCCAATACGACGGCCTATAAATCGCAGACGGTTGATTTCGGCAACCTCGTCAGCGGATTCATGCCGACCGTATACACCGACAATACGGCGCAGGGCGTAGGTTCGGCAATACTCGACACCTCGTCTGACCAAAGCACGGGGACCGAAATTCAGACCAATGTATGGTCGGATTTAATGATTCAGGGTGGAGGGTACTTCGAAGTCCAAAATCCCACCAGCGCCGCCGATTACTATACCAGGGACGGATCGTTCGAGGTCAACTCGAGTGGATTTCTAACGGATATGAACAGCAATGAAGTGCTCAACGCAGCGGGGAAGGCCATTAATGTCAACCCACCAACCGGAACGACGTATACCGGTTATTCGGTGGACCAGTACGGCAATGTCATCGCAACCGAAGCAAACGGCACCCAGGTGTCAATCGCCCAAATCGGAGTCACTACATTCTCCAACCCCAGCGGTCTGATTTCCGAGGGAAACAACATGTTGACTACAGGCCCCAACTCCGGGTCGGTCACACCGACAACCGCGGGCAACGTCAGCAGCCAGGCAGGCACCATAATCTCGGGCGCGCTGGAAGGTTCAAACGTCGACCTCACCCAGCAGATGGTCGACCTGATCAATTACCAAGCGGACTACCAGGCAAACTCCAAATCCATAGTCACCGGCGATAACCTGCTCCAGACCGTGGTGAACCTGATCACAGGATAATTCGGCGCCCCCGCCTTTTTAAAACAAACCGTTACGCCGCAGCGAGACCCGACATCACAAGTCACGCTGCGGCGTTCATCCTCGCTTTTTTCCGCCTGATGTAATCGAGAAAAATTATCCATCACACAAACGGTGTCGGCCATGAGGAGAACTGTGTCGACGGTGTGCGTATGTAATGGCTGTCGACCTGTTTTTTCCGGCGATTCCAGGGTTAAGAGAGAAGGGACGTAAGCGAGGCTGCGGCATTATCACATCTACGAGTGAAACGGGCCGTTATGCAAAGATGCTTATTTGAGACCGTCCTGACATTGTGGAGGGCTGAATCGGCGCTTCCGATGTTTTAACATTTGTTTTAACATTGCGGACTTTTGCCGCCCCGGACTCCCCCCTGCCCTTGCCGCCCGACTGGTTGGCTCCGGCGCTGTTTTCCTGTCCAGAGTTGCCTGCGTTGACGTCAACCATGAATTTACCCAGTACAATTCCCTGGTTCTTGAGGTCCTGGCGAAGTTCAACCGAATGACTCATCAGGGCCTGTCTGGCAGGTTCGTTTTGCGTCAGCGCCACTACCGAGATTTCATCCTTTCCGGCCTGGACCTTCAGGTTGATCTTTCCAAGTCCTTCAGGTTCCATATCGAGCACGAGCAGGCGCCCGGTGCCGCTTCCCATCTGCTCGCGCATGCTATTGGCCAGTTCCACCGCCAAGTAGGGATCGTACATGGCAAAGCTGCTCTGCGCCGAATTATCGGCCAGGGGCATATTTATTGCGTGAGGGTTTGATACCGACGCCTGTACCAGCGCAGGACCAAGGAGTGAATCTTTACCCGCGGCCGGCTCGGCGATCCGCTTTGGAACCTCGGCCCTCCCCTGCCCTCCGGCCACCAACTGTTCAACGGCTGTTAGACTGTCGGTCCCGCCCGTTGCAGATACGCTCTGCGCAGCGTTATTCTCTAAAGACGAATTCGAGCTTTTCCCGTTGCCGGTTTGCGCGCTCTGGTCCTTAAGGCCGGAAGGCATACTTACCGCCTCCTGTTGGGCCATGGCCCAGGCCGAAGCTGAAGCAGTCGAGGGCCCACTACCCGCGCCGGTGGTTCCGACTCCGCCGCCACCACCCGTAACCGCGGCCGCTTTGTCCGAACCCGCCGACCCACCGGATTTAGCGCTGTTAGAAACATTTAGAACGGAACTCTTGCCTGAAGCTTTCATCTCTTTGCCAGCGGCCGGCTGGCCGATCGGCGTTGCAGCTACGCCGCCCCCCTGCCCTCCGACCGCCAACTGTTCAATGGCTGTGAGCCAGTCGGTACCGCTCATCGCGGATACGCTCTGCGTAACGTTGTTCTCTAAATCAGATTTCAGATTGGCAGGGCCGGCTGTCAAAATCGCTGCAGTCGAACCGGTTGGCTCGTCCGGAGAAATGTACGAAACAAGCACGTTCGCAATACCGTCATTGCTTTGGCTCGCCGTGGATGGATCGATCGTCTTGGCCCCGCGCGCCTTCTGAACATATTCGGCCGGCCGGTTCCGATCGTAGAAGACAAAGCCGTCCCCACCCGAATTGTCCATTCGCGGCAGATTTATAGGGCTGTCGCCAGGATTGGCCTCCGCAGTCTGCAAAACCCCATTTTCCGAAGATTGCTCCTTGCCCCCGGTCAACCTCTCGATATGTTTGCCGAGCATCGCGGTATCCTGTCCGCCAAGCTCTGCGCGACTTTGAACATCCTTAAGAGAAAGTGCCCCGGTTGTCCCCATCGGGGCGCCGGCCCCCTGCTGCTCGGGAGTCATGCCCGGCTTTATCGAGGCCGCCAATTCGGTTTCGGCGCCTAAGGCCGCCGAAGCCGCAACTGTGCGCTTCTGCCGGGAAGAGACCGCGTCAGAGGCTGAAGCCTTAGGGGATCCGTTTTCACCCCCATGTACTACTGTTTCCATGCCCGCGGCAATTCTTTCGCCACCCCCGGCGGACAAGCCGGCCTTTTCGGCCCTCACGCGCTCCGGGGAGTTCGATCCGCCCGAGACGGCTTTCACCTGATTTTTGCCGAGATGGGTTCGCTTTCCATTAGCGTCTTGCGATCCGGACGCATTGACGGCGGTGTTCGCAGCGAGGACACTTGCCGATGAACCCTCGCGGCCCGAAGAGACGAACGAAGGAAGCACAGTGGAAACAAGTTCTTCGGCCTGCCCCTTTTTCAGGCCTTCGACCGTTTTCTTTCGAACAGCAGTGGGGGTAGCGGAGGAAATGGCGGAAGATTGTGTCTTCTCACTGTTTTTTTGCGACGCCTGAACAACTTTTTTAAGCAGATCGATAAACTCGCTACGAGTGTAAGAACCATCCTGCTTTACCGCGACTGATGGTTTAAAGCTCTTTGCGACGCCAATCGCTTTGCCTTCCTTATTATCGGAAGCTTCGACGACAGATTCCAGCAGAGTGCGCACGGATGCGGCCGACACTCCAGTCGCAGCACCGGAAACGGCATCGGGCCGGGCGCCCAGGATCGACATCAGGTTCTGGATGGATAAACGACCCTGTTTGTCCAGAAGTTTTACACATTCATCTCTTGTCTTTGCGGGATAATGAAGCTTAGCCAATACGGTCTCTACGATGGCGGGGTTTGAAACGAAAAGGGATCTTTCTGTGTCGGCCTTGGAATTTATCTCCTTTATCTTTGAGCTCGAAGCTGTAAGACCTTTAAGATGCACGGCGAGTGATGCGCCGGCCTTAGCTTCAGAAAAACCGGGCGATCCCTTGGCCGAAGCCATCGAGTCCGCAGTCGACACGTCCGTTCCCACCGTCGCCGCCTCTTGCAGGTCAGGCGTTCCGGCGGCCGTCGGCTGCTTTGGCAGGTGTTTTGCCAGTTCTCCGGAAAAATCGTTTTTTGTTATTGCCTCTCCGAGCTTTTCTTTTGCTTTTCCAAGAAAAGCCGCCAGCAGTTGTGACGCGTTTACCTGTCCTGATTGCATCTCTCATTCCATTCCGGCTGAACAAGACCGTTTAGGCGATATAAGTATTTTCCACCCACGCTTTACGCTTCGGTCACAAAAGGCGAGCAAGCTTGATGCCAAAGGAGTGCGCCGTTAAAATGCTTTAAAATCAATAAGTTATCATGGAGATATTTGAGCGGTGGAAGATTTGGGCTCCTAAGAGGAATTTTTTTTCCGGGTGTTCGCGCAAATATTGCCGGTTAGTCGGGGAATCCGTCGGAAACTGTGAGTATCACAAACGGGGTTTGCGGAGGGACACGGGCCGGCGGAGAGATTGGGGCGGCCCCCCAAAAGCCTGGTTCGGGCGCAAAGCACAATTATGCGTATCCTTGCGCCCTGCCCGCAGGCGCAGGCTTGTCAAAACCGGGGGCAAAAGCAGTGCGCTGCAGGCTGTTTGAAAGGGCGGTCACAGGCGGCGGGTAATGCCGGGAAAGATCATGCCCCCATGCTATCCGCATTGGAGCTCTCGCTGGAAAGCATGGCGAGAGCGATTTTTCCTTCTTCCTTGAAACGGTTCATGACAGCCGCCCTTACGCCCGGACCAGACGATGCGAAACTATTGGCCCTCATGTCGTAGACAGTACCTATCAGTTTGGCCATCCCGAGTTGGTCGTTTTGGCTCTCCACGGTTTTGATCGCATTGGTGAAAATGTCTGCTGCGCCCTTTGAACCGTGCTGGACGGCTGTGCTCCAGAGCACCTCCTGGAGCGCCCTTGGGGCTTTTGAAATATCCAGGCCCGTTCTATCGGCAATTTGTTGGACGGCGGGAAGATAAAGGGTTTGGTCGATAAAATCGGATTGCAGTTTTTCGAACCGCGCCGGGTCTGCAGCCGTTAATTGCTTCCAGACTTCGGGCATTTTTCCGGAGCGGCTGCCGGTATTTGCAGGCCCCGCCGCTTCAAGCTTCTGCGCAAGGTCGGGGGCGTGTTGGGAAAGATAATCGATAAAGAGCTTCATTGTGCCCGCCTTGGAGGAAATCTGGTAGGTCCCATAAGACGTGCCGCCATTTTGATCGTAACCTATGACCCCAGGCCCCCCTCCACCGGATTCGAAACGAGCCGACAGAGCGCCAAGTGCCTGCTCCGGATAATTCCCGCCTGCGTCGCCGGCCGTTTCGCAAACTCCGGCCGCGTTGGAGACCAAGCCGGCCAATTGCGAAGGCATTCCCGCCTCTTGCCCGCAAAGCGCCTCGAGGCCATCGGGGTTGGAAGAAACGGCTGACAATGCAATCAGGGCGGAGGCCGCCAGAGTATTGACGCTGTGAGTGTTCAATACGGCGCCGGGGATGGTGTTGAGCGTCGGAGAGCTGTACGGGGCCGATCCGATTACGCGGGAGGATGGCGGCTTGTTTCGCAGTCCGCTGACCTGCGCGCCGCCTTCACCGGATTTGAACATATTAAGAAGGGCATGGAATATACCGGCGTGCCCGGATTCTTTGTTTGACAGGCCTTTATGGAAGCGGTCCGGATTTTCGGGGTCCGTTTCGACAAGGGCCGTTTTTCCGAAATAATTAAGATTTACTGACATGGTGCACACCTCCGGATGGTTGTCCGGCAGATGATTTGCAAGATACATGCCTTAACCGATTCAGCGATCGGAGGATTTCCGGGGGTCGGAAAGGCTGTTCAATAGCTCACTTGCTTTCTTCGGGCCGCATACATTTTTCAGATTGTCGGTTACCAGGACCGGTGTCCCCTTTTGGGCCCACTTGAAAAGTTTTTCCGCTTTTCCAATCGGCAGGGTTATGCAGCCGTGCGAGCAGTGTAACCCGAATACGTTGCCCGCGTGAATCCATACGGCCCCGTATATGTGAAGTGAATAGGGCATCCAGGCTGGCCGGCCGTAATCGTTGTGGTATAAGCTTGAAGTGTGGTGTGCATCTTTCTCATCGACCCGGTAGAGTCCGTCGATGGTGTTTTGTCCCCGACGTCCTATGCACGCCTGGCTGTCGCCGACCAACTCCCCGTGATCATACCACCCTATAAAACCGAGGTCTTTCACCATCATGATGAACTCCGGCGCGCGAAACTTTTCAGGAAGCCGCGCCGGGAGCGGGGTCCAGTGCCTGTAGGCGTTGAAATCATCGGGGACCTTGAGTTTCTTTCCCTGCCGCATATCTTTTAGAATGTAGTAAGGCTCCTGCGTGTTCAGCTTGCTCAGGATATTGAGGCATTCGTTGAGGCCGGGGGCGCGCTTCGCCATTCCGAGATTAACCAGTTCAGTCTCAGTAACGGTTCGAAGGGTCCATGAGAGATCCGGCCGCTTCGAGGCGGCAAAGCCTCTGCGCGCCGGCAGGAGGCAAAACCACAAAGCTAAAAGAAAAAGCGATATCGTCTTCATTATTCATACCGTCCCTTGGAGTTTTGATCGGCTTGGGTCTTGCGCAAGCCGAAGCGAACCTTTTTGCCACATTCGAAAGCTTAGCGCAAGGACCGATGAGTCATTCCGAAGGCAAAACGGTTTTTACGAAAGAGTCTGCAGCGAGCGCAGAAGAAGCAGTGGCGCGGGCCGCAACCGAGGCTGAGCTAAGCCGCACAGCCCGCGCAGATCATACAGTGCTTATATTAAAGCGGAATACGCTTGCAGAGCGGCTTCAGGTCATTGTCATGGGGGAGGGCCGATATGGAAAGGTACTTTATGAAAATGCCGGAGGACATGTTCTGCGAAATATGCTCTGAGAAAAGGGGCATCAATCCAGAAACCCTTAAGGAAATCATAATATTAGCCGTTGAAATAGCCAGGGAAGGCAGGGAAGGCCGCAGAATCGGCACACTGTTCGTGGTCGCCGACACGGAAAATGTACTGAGGCATTCCCGAAGCCTGATTCTCGACCCTCTTCTCGGGCATCCCCCTGAAGTGAAACATATCTCGGACCCCGATATGCGTGAAACAGTCAAAGAACTGGCTCAACTGGACGGCGCGTTCGTAGTATCCGATGAGGGGACCTTTGTTTCGGCCTGCCGTTACCTGGACTCATTTTCAGAAGGAATAGAACTGCCTTTGGGCCTGGGCAGCAGGCACATGGCGGCGGCCTCCATCACCAAGCTTACAAATTCGGTGGCTGTTGTGGTTTCGGAGAGTTCGGTGGTCCGTATCGTCGAAGACGGGCAAATAGTCTCCGAGATAATTCCCGAACTCTGGATGTTCAAGAGGTACTCGGCGCTTAGCAACGGCAAGCTGATGCAACAGGAAATAATCGTGAGCACCGTTGATAGTTGAAAATTACATTTAAGGCCGCAGGCGGTCCCGGCCGGTGAGTAGACCGGGGGGATCTCACCCGCATCCCGGGGGCCGAGCTCACTAGAGTCGGCGTGGAAAATATTTTTCCATGAGAGTTTGATACGCTGTATTGCATTTCGACCGCATTATTATTACAGAAATCTGAATTTCGATGGCCGTTTTATACTTTGCTACGTCCGCATGGGACGATGCCGGAAGGGGGCGAATAACCATGAGGGAACGGTTGGTTGTAATCGGAGGGGATGCTGCAGGGATGAGCGCCGCCTCTCAAGCTCGCAGGAGACGCTCCGAGCTTGATATCGTTGTTTTCGAGCGCGGCTCTTGCACCTCGTATGCTGCATGAGGAATCCCTTACTATGTCGGCAGGGTTGTCGACAAGCCCGAGATTTTGATCGATCGCGCTCCCGAGGTCTTCCGGGAAAAGCAAAATATCGACGTAAGAATCCGTCATGAGGTCGTGGCTCTGGATCTGTCAAAACAAAGGGTACAGATTGAGCAGGCAGAAACGGGTAAATCTTCGTGGGAGCCATTCGACCAACTACTCATCGCTACGGGAGCATCTCCCCTGTCTCCAAGCGTTCCAGGCAGTGACGCTTCCGGAATTTACGGGGTCAACACGTTGGATAGCGGAATCAGGGTCCGGCAGGCCATAGAGCAGAAGAAACCGAGACGGGCCGTAATCGTCGGTGGAGGCTACATCGGCCTCGAGATGGCTGAGGCATTGGTCCGGCAGGGCCTTGGCGTTTCGTTGGTTGAAAGGTCCTCACAGGTGATGAATTCACTGGACCCCGATATGGATGTGCTCGTCTCGGACGCATTGCGCGGAATCGGGGTAGAGCTTTTTCTTGAACAATCCCTGCAGGCATTCGAGATCAGTGGAGGAAAAGTATCTGCCGTAGTAACGGAAAAACTGAGCCTTCCAACGGAGATGGTAATATTGGGCATGGGGGCTCGCCCTAACTCGGAGCTTGCGGCGAAGGCCGGCATCCCTTTGGGTGAGAAGGGCTCGATCAGAGTAAACGAGGGGATGCAAACCGAAATGGAGAATATCCGGGCCGTTGGAGACTGTGCCCAGACATTTCATCTTGTGAGTCGCAGGCCCTTTTTTATGCCGCTCGGCACAGTTGCAAACAAACAAGGCCGGGTAGCCGGCATTAACCTTGGCGGCGGCAACGCCATTTTCCCGGGTGTGGTTGGAACGGCCGCGTCCAGGATCTGCGATTTGGAGGTCGCCCGCACGGGTCTCATGGAAAAAGAAATAAAGCAGTTGGGGATAGAGTCTGCGAGTTCGACCATTAAGAGCCGGACGCGAGCGGGGTATTATCCTGACTCCGGCCGTTTAACGGTTAAGTTGCTTGCAGAGAAGGGGAGCGGCAGGCTGCTTGCTGGTCAGATCGTGGGCGCTGAGGGGTCCGCCAAGCGGATAGACATTGTTGCGATCCCCCTTCAAGCCGGTTATTGAAAAGGTCCGACAGTTCCGACGGCATGTCCGGCCCGGGACCGGTCGCAATCAGAACCGCACCGTCGTCGCCTTTCCTTGCGCTCAGATTTTTCCTGCCCCAGTCCGGACCAAGATCCGGATAATCCAATCGCCAATGGGCGCCCCGACTTTCCATTCTTTTAAGAGCGCATCGGACGATAATTTCGGATGTCTTCAGCATGAAATGGGTATCCCGTGCCGCATGCCAGCCGGGATTGTATTTCCTGGCCGGTCCCACTCTAAGGCGACTGGCGCGCTCCTGGAGTTCCAAGATTTTTTTTAGACACTTCGAAGCGTCTGTTCTGTGCGCGCTATCATGGAATTGGATTGCATGGAATCCTGAAGTTCCGAAATGGTATCGTAACGATTTTCCCGTCCGAAGCTTTCGAGTGGACCAAGCAGCAGTTCGATTTCCGCCTGCAGTTGTGTCTGATCGACGTCGCAGTGCGCCGCATCTTTCGCGCGCAGTGCGGCGGCTTCGCCCGCTCTTTTCCCGAAATCCAGAAGCTCTGAAAGAGAATTCCCCCCGAGGCGATTGGCACCTCCATGGGTTGCCGGGTGATATCGATATTCGCCAGGTCTTTGAACTGCTCGAACATGCTCGGCAGCGTTCGTTTGATGTAAGCCGGCTTCCTGCATGAGATATCGAGATAGACGCCTCCATGTTCAGTTCCGCGTCCAGCCTGCACCTCCTGATAGATTGCCTGTGAGATGATGTCGCGCGGCAGCAGTTCGGGTGGCCTGCAATCGCCGCATGAAGGGACCCAAAAGCAAATAAGGTGCTCACCTGATTGACATGACACCAAAGCCCACTTAGAGTGCGCAATATATGCTCGCGTTGTCCCAGCCCGAGAAGCCCTGCCAATTCTTGGCGCATCAAAATTGCATCCCGGAAGGAGGCTTCCATGCAAAAAAGATTTGCATTGTTTCTTACCGCTGCCCTGTGCCTGACTGTGACTGTTGCCTTCGCTTATACCGAACAGCAGGCAAAGCGGGGTGAGAAGGTGTTTTCCCTGAAGTGCTCCGCTTGCCATGGAGACAACGGTCAGGGGGGGACGGTGCGCCGCCTGTTCGACGGGTATAACGGCATGAAGGCGCCCCCTGTGGCCGGTCCCGGGGCGCTTCCAAACATGGAGACCGCGGAAAACGTTTACACCTTCATAAGGCATCACATGCCCCTTCAAAAACCGGGTAGCTTGAGTAACAGGGATTATCTCGACATCGTGGCCTTTGACCTCAAGGCCAACAACATCGAAAAACCGAGCGACAAACCTCTTAGAGTGAAAGACCTTCCGACCATAAAGATCCATGGTGGACCCTGACAGGATTCTGGAATCAGGCCGCTCGGCCCGGGAAAGCAAACCTTACCGGGCTGAGCAAAAAGAAAGAGATGAACTTATTCCGCTCATTATTACACTCGGGTGCTGATGGCTGCACTGGTTTTCTTCTGAAGCGGCAAAATTCCTTTCCCTCGCGTCACCTTTTCCGGCGTCGCTTTACTGGGTCATACAGAAGTAAAATGCAATATTTGCAGCCATTGCATATGCCCGGCTCTCACTTTGCCCACAGCAGCCCAAACAGGGATGGTATGCCGTTTACGCCGGACATGTCCAGAAGAGCGAGAGTCGTTGATGGCCTCGGGCCGCTCCGGGACAGCCGAACTCATATTTTTCAGCTGGCCGCGGTTTGACGCTTTCCGCCTCTCTATAAGCGAGTATATCGCGCACCTGATCTCTGGAAAGCTTCAGATTGGGCATGCCTATTGTTCGCTATTGCTCCAGAACCATTATCGCAAGGGGATTACCGGTCGCGAACATATGGGTGGCATTAGAGATCAGATCGACCAGGTAGCCCATCGGTCTTCTTTGCGTAAGACCGCGAAGGTCCGGCCCCCACCTTCCGGCCCTCTCTATGGTGTGGCACTTGCTGCTTTTTTTTGAAAAAACTTTTTTCCCTCGGCTGCGCCGCGATTCATCTCGGCGCGTGCTCGGGAGGCGCCGGCGAAAGCAACTCTCACAATAAGGATGAAGAGTATCGCCGGCCTCATTTTCAATTTTCTTGCATACGACCGCCACCAAGTTGCGGCGCTGTTCGTAAGGTTTCCCCCACATTCGGGTCTCCCGGTTCCCATATAAAATCGTAGAGATATTTATAGAGAACCCGCGCCTGCCGCTCGGGCAGGCGCGAAGGTCGAAATGACGGCATGGGAGGCTTGGGGTGACGGACCCATTGGGTAAAGACGGAAAAGTTTTTCAATTTCTTCGACCAGCGCAACTGCAGGTCAGGGGCTATAAGGTTTCCACCGTCCGGATGACAACTATAGCAATCGTTGATGAAAAGAATCACTCCTGGATGAAATTGTTTCGGGGTAGCGTCGATTCTTGCGCTGAAAGTGAGCTTGTCGCCAAACCATCCGAGACCTACAACAGCGAAAAAGCAAAGCGCATAGACGACCAGGACGGCGGAATTCGGTAATCTCAAATCCTGCCCGAGGATTGCAGCCAGGATTAGCAGGCCGAGAAGAATGCCGGCCAATATGAGCTTCATTTTTATGGGATGGAGCCAACCGCCGGAATAGTAGTGCTGCCAATCCATAAAGCCAAAAAGCATGGTGATCAACGCGAAAATCAGTGCCAGAATTACGCATGCCCGGGCAGCGTAGGTCAGTTTCTCGGAATGAAAAAACCGGGCAACGAGGCCGAAGACAAGAGCGCCGGTTACGAGTCCTATCGGCATATGCGTGAGAGGAGGATGTATCGGGCTGGGATAACCAAGGGAGGTAAGAAGTTGATAGAGAGTGCTCAGCATACCGCCTTTCCCATGGGTCTGTCTGCGGGGTTGCCGTGAAAGCCGGCCTTGACTGGGTCCTCGCGAGAAGATAAGAGAGGCTGCGATCTAAGTCAATCGCGCCTAAAGGGCAGGATCATGACGGTGTCTTCGATCCGAATGCCCCAAGCGCCTGTGTATGGGCCGCAATTTCCAATGGCTATAACCACATTGTCTGAGGTGTAGCCGTCTACCACCGGATGAATGTCTATCATGACCATATCGCCTTCCTGAAGCTTTCGCAGACTCGGAAGTCCATGAGCAATGCTGCTGCGCGGCCCCGATGATACGTAGCTGCGGTAGAAGTCTACGGCGCCATTTTGCCGCATGGCATACTCTGCCTCAGCCGCCACCTGGCTTTCAGTAACACCCTCCTTGATTGACTGGAGTGCTGCGTCCATTCCAGCCACGGCCACTCTCGCCGCCCTCCGTAGCGCTTCTATTTCAGAGTCCTCTTTTACTATGCGCAATTCGGACATGATTGGAGTGCAATCAGCCGTAGAAACTGCTTCGGGCTTTGCGTGAGGATGGGTCAGCATATCCTCCGGGACTGAGGTAAAAATGCATATTCCAGCCCGACCACGCCCTTCGTGATCCCAAATCGAGAGAAATTGTGGGCAATTGAATGAATCATGCCCACCTCGTCATCAAAACCGCTTATCCAGTCAAAATGGGCGAGTTGCTTCACATTGAACCTGTTGGCTGAGGTGCTTGCCAGGAAATTCAATGATTTAGGCGTGTTACGGTTTCGGGGTAGCCGCCTTCCGCCGCCTCCACCAGCTTTTTAGCAACACGATAAACTGAGTAGCATCATCGAGCCTTCGACTTTCCCCCTGGCTTTCCATAAGCCGTGTTGGAAAAGTGGTGGCTCATTTGTTTATAGTTCCTCAAAGTCATTGCTAAAATACTCGAAAATCTTAACCCGGTATAAACATGTTCAACGACAATCATCCAGCTCGACAAGCATAAGCCGAATTAGAGAAAATCTAGCCTCACCTTGAGCCAAAGCTCCCCTTCTTCATTGTCAAAACTCTGCGACTTCACGAGGTACAATCAAAAAGTATAGTCTTCGGATAGTTCGTGCCTATACTTTTTCCCGCCCGAACTATACTAAAATTATACCTGGAAGACATTGCGCCGAGAAACAGCGCTTGGTAACCTGTGCCAATGGAGTCCTCTCAAGCAGAGCCTTTAGCGTGATTCCGTCATGGCGGATGCAAGGATCGTAGCCATGAAGGCGGGAAGGGAGAAGCTCCACGGCGGAAGCGAGAGGCAGCTTCGAAGAGAAAAATGAAGAAGGGAGAATTCATTATGCGAGAGGACGAGGGAAAAAAGGTCGAAGGTTTAACGAGGCGCCAGGCCCTGAAGGCTTCCGGATTGGCCCTGGGCGGACTGGCCGTCGGGGGCGCCTTGATCGGTACTGCGACGGCCAAAGGGGACGGTAACGCGTGTTCCGATGAGTCCTGCCAAGACAGCTGCCCCCCTGGACCGGCGTGTTACTGGAAAAGCCCCGGCAGGGCTCAGCGGTATTCCTACTTCAACCGCCTGCCAAAGTTCCAGCCCTTCGACTTTTCCAATCCGACGACCATCGCCCGGCTGTGCCCGGATGAGATGCGGATCACCTTCATGGGATCATGCATCCCGCCTGTGCGCAAGGCGCAGCAAATGATGAGCGTCTTCGTAGAGGTGGGCTGGGATGGCTCCAAGCCCCTGGACCAGTTCGTCTTCGACGCCGGCACCGGAGTTGTTGCCAATTACGGGGCCATGAACGTGGGCTTTGGCAGGATGGACAAGATCTTCATAACACACCTGCATGGCGACCATATGGGCGACGTGACTCACATCTATGACTTCGGACCATCGGCGGACCGCCAATCACCCCTGTACGTCTGGGGGCCGGGAAGGTCAGACTTCCAATGGACCGACCCCATCAGTGGGAACCCTTTGCCAAAATATAAGGATGGAACTGCGGACTACTGTCTGGCGCTTCGACAAGCCAACCGGTGGCATACGGAGAGCTTCAGCTTCCAAAATACAAGCTACCCCGCCTACAAAGATCCGATCCAGAACGGGATCTGGATAGTGCCCGACTATCCGTCGACCAGTCCGATGCACGGTCAACCTTCAGCTGTGAAGGACACTGATGTTGACGGCAACACTATTTCCGACCCTTCCAACGACGGCTATGCCATTGTCCCAATCGAGCTGGACTGGACGAAGAGAGGCGATACGCCGGGGGACAACCTTGCCTACAAAAACACGACAACCGGCGTGATAATTACCCATTTCCCGGTAATCCACACTCGAAGAGGCTCTATCGGCTACAAGCTCGAATGGTGGCCATCGCCCTCCGATACGGGAAATCAGACAAAAAACCATCTCACCATGATCTACACGGGTGACACCAAGGTCGAATCCAACTGCGTGAACGCAGCCATTAACGGGGGCCGGGGCATCGATGTGCTCATTCACGAAATGGTCGTCCCGGCGCAGGTATGGACCATGAAGAATGCTTACTCGGACGAAATTCAGAACTTCCCGGTTGATAGCACCATCGTACAAGGACTGGCCGACGTAGAGGCCAGCTCCCACAGTCCGCAGGGACCTTTCGGGTACCTCCTCAGCCAGATCAGCCCGCGCCCCCGGCTCACAGTCGCTACACATTTCCCGGTGGCTGACGACACGGTCTCATGCGCCATGAAAAGCGTCCAGGAGCATTTCCCCAAGGAAGTTGTCTATCAGGGCAATCATCCGCCCCGGTTTGCCAAAAACCCTGTCCGCATCACCTGGTCCTTCGACCTCATGGTGATCAACGTGTCGAAACACAAGATCGTTGAACAACAAGGCAATGTCTCGGATTTCGGATTCTCACCGTGGGTGAACTATGCTGTTCCCCAAAAGGATATGAACATTCCAAAATACCATGATAAATCCGGCGATTCGGACCCGTACGCCCAGATCGACACCACGACGCAGCTCCCTGATTGTACTGGCGGCACGTGCAACTACCGCGATGACGGATATTGATTGCGGCCATATGTCTCTGCCTTCTCAGCGGTTAGCGTGGCACTTACATAGGTCCTCGAAATCATCGCCAAAATGCTAACCGCGGCAAAGACCGGCCAATTGAGTCTGGAGCCGAGCCTTCGTTCACAATCCATGATCCTGATCCAGATCTCTTCTGGGCCACAGGATCTCGTTTTTCTTGATTTCCACTACTCCACTGTAGTTTATTCTTACATCAGGCAGGAAATCATTGGGTAAGAAAAGAATGGTGTATAAGGGATCATGATATCGATACCCCCTCTCGGATAACAATCTCGCCAAGTCGCGTTCGTGCCGAGCCAGCTCTTTCATGGGTAACTTCGACATCATTCCACCAAGGGGCAGGGGAAGTTCGTAAATCACCTTGCCGTCTTCAACTGCAACAATTCCGCCCCCCAGTTCCATCACTCTATTTACAGCGGCGGCCATTGCTTCTGTCTTGCGGCCTATCACCAAAATTTCCGCGGCCGTATTGTAGGAAGAGGCAAGTCCTTGAACGTTCTCTGCAAAATCCTGAATAATCCCATTGCTCACCCATCTTCCGCCTTTGTGCAGCAGGGACAAAAAGCAGCAGTTGCGCTTTTCCTCCAAATCCAGAAAACCGTGTTTCGTCTTAAATTCCACCCAATCTGTGCGGGTAATCACGGAACTGATAAGCTTTATTGTCGGAACCTTTATTGTATTTTCCGTGCAAGGAACCGAAAAAACATGTGGTTTCAATCGCAGGCCGTGTCCGTCAAATGTCTTTTCTGGAAAAAAACTCCCCCATTCAATCTGAGGAAACGGCTCTACAAGAGCCTGGTTTTCCGCGACAATGCGCCCTCTGGAAATCACTTTCTCCGGGGTCGGGTTCAAAAGGTTTTCCAGTACAAGAATGTCGGCGTATCTGCCTGGTGCGATTCCGCCCACATCACTGTCGAGGCCGAAGTAGACGGCAGGATGAAGTGTTACCATTCTGTATGCCAAAATCGGATCGACTCCCTCTCCAATAGCGATCCTGACAAGGCTGTCCGTAACGCCTTCTTCCTCATAGAATAACGGCGTGGAACCATCTGTAGTGAGCATTACTCGATCGACCAGCAACTGGTTTTCCAGCAGTGAATGGATAAGAATCTTTAAATCTTGTCTGAGGGAGCTTTGTCTTAGCATGACATAAAAACCGAGTCTTAATCTGTCCAGAACTTCCTGCCCGTTTATACTCTCGTGGCAGGATTCGACTCCGGCTCGAGAAATGATATTGAGTTTGTCATACTTGGCGCCCGCCGTGTGGCCATCTACCCTTTTCCTATATTTTTTCGCAAGATGTATAATCTCAATAATTCTGGCGTCGTTTCTCAGAATATCGTGCCATCGTGTGATCTCTCCAACTGACTGTACCAGGGGGTGCCGAAGCAATCTATCGATATTTTCTATGGAAAAGAGTTCGGCCTCTCCTTTCATAGGGCTTTGGGCTACGGCTCTGCAGCTCCAGTAGTATTTGATAGGCATTTCTGAAAATGCCGTCATAAAGTCCACAAATAAATCCGGACCCATCAGAATATAAAATATGAGATTGTCGCACACGACTGTGGTCGTTCCGAGTCGGCAGGCGTGTTCACCTGCAGACAGCGGTGAATAGATGTCCCATGGATGAAAATGCGGCTCAATATAACCTGGAACAAGAACCTTGTTTTCAACGTCAAGAATTGTCGTTGAGTCTCCTATATGTTCTAAGAGAGGCCCTACATAATATATTTTTTGGCCCTTTACAGCAACATTTGCAGTGATCAATTCGCCTGTGTAGACGTTAAGCATGGTTCCATTCTTAAGGTAGATGTCAGCTTTATCCTCGAAACGATCAGGCGCCTTAAAAGAATTCAGCATGCCGGTAGAGCGTTGGCTGGCTTTCATTTCGTTTACTCCCGAATAATGCATAAATAGCGCTCGTGTACTCCTGAACCTGTAAGATATACAATTTTCGCAGTAGAACAGGCAAGTCAAATGTGAAACGGAACGGTTTGCCATTTCTGGACACTCCAGCTCGCTGCAGTGAGTGGATTCGTTATGCTGTGGCAGAGAATTCTGCGGGCGGGCAGGCGAAAAAGACAGGGGGGCTGTTGCGCATCGGGAATAAATCTATATAATGTGTCTCCAATCAGGGGACACAATGAGAAAAACTTCCCAAGTAGAATTCCCGAGCTTTTTGAAACATCGATGCGCATTCACCGGTTGTTGAAGACCCTGGTGGGGAAAAAGGAGTAGAAGCTTTGACACCTGAAGAACTGAAGAATGTGGTCGTGGTCGGCGCCGGGATAATGGGTTCGCAAATCGCCGAGATTTTCTCCCGAGTCGGGGGCTATCGAGTGTGTCTTGCCGATTTGAATGAGGAGCTTGCGCGAAAGGGATTGCGGGCGATCGAGGATCGGCTG
Organism: Deltaproteobacteria bacterium; assembly: GCA_021793275.1. Taxonomy (GTDB): domain Bacteria; phylum Desulfobacterota; class Syntrophobacteria; order Syntrophobacterales; family Syntrophobacteraceae; genus SbD1. The sequence continues at coordinate 20,100 of JAJYTC010000068.1, forward strand.
GAACGTTATTTCGTTGCCCAAAATAGGCTGTCCCCTGGGGGGGATGTGCTTTCCAAGTGGTAAGGACTCCCGAAGAGGGCCGGGAGCATGAAAGGTATCGATATGAATGCGGATTATGGCAGATTTTGCGAAATGACCTTCGGGCGTATGCTGGACCGTCTTGTGGACGAGGAGCCTGAAAAGGAGATTTTTGTATATAAGGAACGGAGAATAAGCTACCGCTCTTTTCATGCCGGTGTCAGGCAAATGGCCAAGTCGCTCAAAGGAATGGGAATTAAAAGAGGCGATCGTGTCGCGGTGCTTTTCCCCAATTGCCCCGAATTCTTTATCTGTCAGCAGGCGGTCCTTTACATGGGCGCAATCATCATCATGCTCTCCACCCGGTACAGGGGCTATGAGCTTGGTTACATGCTGAAGCACTCAGGCGCTAAGGTCCTCTTCACGGTGGATCAATACATGGGGGCCGACTTCATCGACATTATCTCCTCTCTAAGGCCCGAAACGCCCGAACTGGAAACGGTGGTGGTCCTGGGACAAAAGATTCCCGAGTGGGGACGCGCCTATGAAGAGGTGTTCGCCTCTGGAAAAAGCTTGGATGACCAACTTCTGCTGATGGACCCCCCGGTACCCGAAAGCATCGCCTCCATGCTCTATACCTCGGGAAGCACAGGCACGCCCAAGGGCGTGATGGTGTCGCACCATGCATTCATCTTCGATGCCGTCGGGGTATGCGAGCGGCTCAGGATTGTCCCGGAAGACGTCTTTTTGATGACCGTCCCATGTTCCCACACCCTGTGCTCTTTCGTCCAGTTCACCGACGCCCTGGTGGGACGGGTTAAAATCGTCCTGATGGAAAATTTCGATGCCGACACTGCTTTGAGGCTTTGGGAATCCGAACGGGTCTCGGTAGTCTACGGGGTCCCGGCCATGTTTAACATGATGCTAAATCATCCGAAGTTTTCTCAATTCGACCTTGGCAGCAGCAGGGCGGGCTATATCGGGGGCGCTTTTTGCCCGGAGGAGCTGGTCCGTCAGGTGATCAGTTCCACGGGATGCCAGGTTAGCTGCACGTATGGGATGAGTGAGAACGGGTGTTGCGCCATCAGTGACTTCGATGATGACCTGGAGAGCAAATGCTCCACGGTCGGCCGTCCCATTCGAGGCTGCGAAATCAAATTGACCGATGTTGATAGAAAGGAACTGGCCACGGGAGAAGTCGGAGAGATTGCCATCAGAGGGCCGAACCTTTTTTCCGGCTACTATAACCAGCCGGAACTCACACGATCGTGCTTCGACGAAGAAGGTTTCTTTTACTCCGGCGACTTGGCCAGGTTTCTTCCGGATGGGAACATGAAAATCGTGGGCCGCACGAAGGAAATAATCATAAGGGGCGGGTTCAATATCTATCCGGTCGAGGTCGAAGAGGTCCTGAGCGGGATGGGGACCTTTGAAAATGTGGCGGTCATTGGAGTCCCGGACGAAGTTATGGGTGAGAAGGTGGTTGCCTGTGTAATTCCCTATCCGGAGAGCAGGACCACCGCTGATGAAGTGATTGCGTACTGCAAGGCGCGCCTTGCCAACTATAAAGTGCCCGCTCAGGTAGTATTCATGGACCGGTTTCCGACCACAACTATCGGTAAGACTCAGAAATTCAAACTCAAAGAGATGTTCTCGGCGAGTTGAAGCCCGGCCTTGAGGTGCTCTGGCCGAGAGATATAAAGGCAATCGCATGAAATTATCTAGCGCGGCTCTCCTGTATTTGTAGGAGCGGCTTCCATCCGCGCCGCGTGTTTGAAATTGTGCCAATGAAATCTTCCCTACGGCCGGGCAGCAATGTTGTTGAGTTAAGAAGCCCCGAGCTTTTCCCGCCTGCTTGAGCACCATTTGTTTGGAGGCCTCTTTGTGACTCTCGGCTGAGAAGGGCGGCGAGATTTGGGCCTGTAGTACCTCACGCG